>CADCCO010000047.1 GCA_902799965.1 uncultured Spirochaetaceae bacterium | reverse complement strand
CGAATTGCGAATTGCGAATTGCGAATTGCGAATTGCGAATTGCGAATTGCGAATTGCGAATTGCGAATTGCGAATTGCGAATTGCGAATTGCGAATTTTCGCGCCACGGCTTGTTCATGTCAAGCCCTTTTTGAGAAAAATCGAATCTTTTTCGCAACGCGCTCATTGCCATATTTTTGAATTATAACACGAAATTCCGCATTTGTAAAGGATTTTTTTGCATGCTTTCCGCTGGACTTTCTTTGGGCTGAACGGCGGTCACTGGCACAAATCGGGAAACATTTCGCCGGCAATTCGGAGCGCCTCTCGGTCAAACAAAACGATGGTCGCGTCTATGTCCGCAACTTCCGCCTTAATTGTCTCCACCGCAACCTCAAGCGCCGCGCCTTTGGGATAACCATAAACGCCCGCGCTTATCAAGGGGAACGCCACCGTCTTGCAGGAATTTTCAACCGCAAGCGCCAGCGACTTTTTGTAGCAGCTTTCCAGCAACGCGCGCGCTTCTTGCGGCGAATGTTCGTAGTAAACCGGCCCAACGGTATGAATGACATGGCGGGCCTTTAGGTTGTAGCCCATTGTGATTTTTGCCTGTCCGGTCTTGCAGCCGCCAAGCGTCATGCATTCTTTAAGCAATTCAGGCCCCGCCGCAAAGTGAATCGCGCCGTCAACGCCGCCGCCGCCCAAAAGGCTTTCGTTGGCCGCGTTCACAATCGCGTCGCCGTCAAACTGCGTTATGTCGCCTGAAACAATTTTTACGCCCGCCATATATTCTCCATATCTATAGATTTTTCGCAAAAGCCTTGATTTTTTCCAGAGCCACTTCGCCGCGGCGCAAGGGGTTTACAAAAGACTCTACGGCCTTGACCGCGCCGCCTTTTTTCTGAACCTCGGCGGCGATTTGCCCCGCGCATTTTTTTGTAGGGCCGCCCGCGCTGGAAATAATGGAAAATACTTCCTTGCCCGAAAAGTCAGCCGCGTCTATAAAGCTGGCCAACGGCGCGGACATTTTTCCCGCCCAAACAGGCGTTCCCAAAACAACGCGGCTGTAGGCCGAAATGTCGGGCTTTTTCTTTAACTCCGGCTTATAGCCAATCGTTGCGTCGTGGCCGCCGTGCAAATACTTCATCAAGCCCTTTATTGTGTTTGCCATGACAACATTCTAGCGCGGTTCGGCGAATATTCGCAAGTGGAAAAGCGGAAATGCTTGAAAAGGCAAAACAAACAAGTTATCATAAAAGCAGAGAGGTGACATATGAAATTATCAAAAAAATTTGCCTTCGCCGCAATTATGGCCCTGGCAACATCAATGGCTTTTGCCGAAGTAAAGGCGGAAATTCATTCTTGCTTGAGCGCCTTTTTAAGCGGCGGAAGCTTTATGCTGGTTCGCTCAAAATCAAGGTCAATCTATTACCCCGCAAGATCAATATCACATTTTGCGTGCGACGCAGACACGCTAAAATATTATTGGCTTGACACCGGCAACGATTACGAGGAAGCCAAGCTAAGCCTAAAAAACGCGTCCGTAAAAATTGACGAAAAGAAAAACTTGATCATAGACACTGACTAGCGACGAAGAACGGCGCGGGGGCGGCGGGCGGCGGAGGTACGGCGGGCGGGGCGGACTAACTAACATTCGTTTTGGTTTCCGCTCCCGACCGTTCGTTAGTTTGGCGCGCCTATTTGCAATTCAAAAATCGTCGCGCCGCTCTAATGTTTCACGTGAAACACGCCGCACACTTTTCCCTCACCTTGCCGCGCTTTTTCGCCATTGTGGAAAACTTGTTGATTGTGTGGAAAAACTATTCTGTCTAATGTATCGCCGCCGCAACATGGAATTGTTTCACGTGAAACAATTTGCAAGCGACCCCTGCCAGTCAGACATGGCCTGTGGAAAACTTGTTAATAATGTGGAAATGTTAAGTCCAAAAAATGACACCAAAAATGACGCCCCACTCACAGCTGCCAGCAAGCAGCCGCCATCTGCCCGCCGCCTCAAATTGCTCGTTTCAGTCCGCCCGCCAAACTGCAATCCCCTGCCCTGCCCGCGACAGCCGCTAATGTTTCACGTGAAACATTGGGCAAAAAAAACCAGGGAGCGAGTCCCTGGTATGCCTGATGTGTTTTTTGGCGCAGATAAATCTGCTTCCCCTCGACTAAAAGCATAGCGCAAATATAAATTTTTGTCATTAGAATTTTTCAAAAATAACAAAAATTTTTCAAAATTTTATCGCCGCCTGCCGCTACATCCCCGCTTTTTTATTTCTTTATAATATAAAGAGTTAAAATGTAACTCTTTATATTATAGTAAATTAAAACACGCGATTGACAGCACTCGCAAGAGTGCGTGTGAATCACTTCCTATACAAAGCGGGGCAAAGCGACGCAAGGGGGCGGGCGGTTAGCGGAACCGCTACTCATCATCCTGCGGAATCTTGTCCACGCCGACCAAGAAGTCCGGGTCGGAAATCTTGACAACCTTAACGCCGGTGGAGCCGGTTCCCTGCTGGTTGATTGTGTTGGCGCTGACGCGCAAGGTTTTTCCTTGGCTGGTCATGCAGACAATTTCGTCGCTGTCCTTGACAGAAAGCAAGCCGATGATTTCGCCGCGCTCGCCGGTGTTGCCAAAAATCTTTTGTCCGCCGGTTCCGCGTCCGTGCGGCTTAAAATCTTCAAAGGCGACTCTCTTTCCGTAGCCCTTTTCGGTTAAAAGCAAAATGCTTTCACCTTCGGTATAGGTGATGGCTCCGCTAACCTCGTCGCCTTCGCTAAGCTTCATTCCCTTAATGCCGCAACTGGCGCGACCCATTTCGCGGACGTCGGCTTCGCTAAAGCGCAAGGCCTTTCCATTGCGCGAAATCAAGAAAATGTCCGAAGAGCCGGCTGTCGGAATGGCGCTGACCAATTTGTCGCCTTCCTTGAGCTTCAAGCCGATGATGCCTTTGACGCGGGCGTTGGCAAACTCGCTTGTTTGCACTTTCTTGACAACGCCGCTTGCCGTCGTCATGAACAAGTATGTGTCGTCGGAGAATTCCTTTAGCGGAACGACCGTCGTAATTTCTTCGTCGGCGCCAATCGCGATTAGGCTCTTGATGTGGGTGCCGCGGCTGTTCTTTGACATTTCGGGAATCTCGTGAACCTTGATCCAATAGGCGCGGCCAAGGTTGGAAACGAACAAGATGTAGTCGTGGGTGCTTCCGATGAACAAGTGGTTCACGTAATCGTCCTCGATGAGCGCCGTGCTGTTGCTTCCGGTTCCTCCCCTGCCCTGCTTTTTGTAGCTGGTGACCGAGGCGCGCTTTACGTAGCCAAGCTTTGAAATCATTACGACCATGTCTTCTTCTTTAATCAAGTCTTCGACATTGATTTGGTCAACCTCGTCGCTAACGATTTCCGTGCGGCGGTCGTCGCCGTATTTTTCGGCCAGCTTGTTGGTCTCGTCTTTTATCAAGGCAAGAATTTTTTCGTGGTGGGCAAGAAGGTCTTCCAAGTGGTCGATGAGGGCCTGCAATTCCCTAATCTCGTTTTGCAAGTCTTCAATTTGAAGATGGGTAAGGCGCTTAAGCTGCATGTCAACGATGGCCTGCGCTTGCTCGTCGTCAAAGTTAAAGCGCTTTTCAAGGGCAAGCTTGGCGGCTTCTGTGTCGCGGCTTTCCTTGATGATTTTTATAACTTCGTCGATGTTGTTGATGGCCGTGATGAGCGCCTGCAAAATGTGCATTCTGTGCTTGGCCACCTTTAAGTCGTAAATCGTGCGGCGGGTGATTACCTCGTCGCGGTGGTTCACAAAATGCTGGATCAGCTGCTTAAGGGTCAAGACTTCCGGCTTAAGGTAAGTCTTGGGAAGGGTCAAAAAGCCCGGCTCATCGTAGCGGTTGCCGCCGTTTTCCAAAATCTGCGGAACAAGCGCCAAGTTGATTACGCCAAAATTTGACTGCAAGTCGGTTTTGGCAAAGAGCTGGTTCAAGACCAGTTTTGTAACGGCGCCGCGCTTTAAGTCAACAACCAGGCGCATTCCGGTGCGGTCGGAAGACTCGTCGTTGGCGCCCGAAATTCCTTCTATTTGTTTGTCGCGGACAAGCTCCTTTATGCGGCGTATGATGTTGGTCGTGTTCACGCCGTAAGGAACTTCGGTAAAGACAATAGACTCGCGGCCGTTTTTGTCGGTTTCGACCATAAACTTTGAGCGAATCGTTATTTTGCCGCGGCCGGTCTTATAGGCCTTTTTAATTCCGTCGCGTCCGTAAATGATTCCGCCGGTCGGAAAGTCGGGTCCCTTTATGTAGCGGCAAAGCTCGTCGATTGAAATTTCGGGGTTGTCGATGTAAGCCGCGATTGCCGCCGCCACTTCGCGCAAGTTGTGCGTGGGCATGTTGCTGGCCATGCCAACCGCGATTCCCGTAGTGCCGTTGCAAAGAAGGAAGGGGAACGAGGCCGGGAGCACCGCCGGCTCGGTCGTGGTGTCGTCAAAGTTGGGCGTCATGTCAACGGTGTTCTTGCTGATGTCGGCCACCATTTCTTCGGTGATTTTTGACATCTTGGCTTCCGTGTAACGGTAGGCGGCTGGCGGGTCGCCGGCGATGGTACCAAAGTTTCCCTGCGGCGTTACGGTTGTGTAGCGCTGGGCAAAGTCTTGGCCAAGGCGAACCAAAGCGTCGTAAACCGACATGTCTCCGTGCGGGTGGTAGTGTCCCAAAACTTCGCCGACGATTGTGGCGCATTTTTTGGTCTTTCCGCCGCTGGCAAGGTGAAGCGTGTCCATCGCGTACATGATTCTGCGGTGAACGGGCTTGAGTCCATCGCGTACGTCCGGCAAAGCGCGCTGAACAATTACCGACATAGAATAGTCGATGTAGGCTTTTTTAACTTCGTCCTCAATCGGAATTTGTATTACAGTTCCGCCTTCCGGCGTTTTGATTTCTTCCATAATTTATTTCAACTCCTATTTTCTATAAACTACTCGTCTTTTCTTTTTATTCGTTTGACAGTATGCTTAATCTTTCCAATTATAAAATTCAATTCAAGAGAAGATTCTGTTTCAGCTGTTTCCAAATCTGGCATCACAATTTCAGAAAGCGCGTTTCCAAAATGTTCCATCTTTAATCGCCGTTTTGTGGAATCGTTTTCTTTATGCAAATCAAGAAGCTCGCGCTTTAATCCTCTGACAGTGGAAAAAGTTTCAATGATGGCAAATGTGGCGTTTACCGCTGTCTTGCTCTTTAAAATTGTCGCGAGCATATAAAGACCCTTTTCCGTAAAAGCGTGCGGCAATGATCTTGATTTTGAAGAAAGATTTGCGGTCGAAAATTTCGACCGCAAAATTTCCAGCTCTTTTGAAGTCAAAACAATCATATAATCGGTAGGAAATTTGTCAGGATTGTTTTTGACTGCTTCGTTTATTCTGCGAGTTTCAACTCCATATAATTCAGCAACATCCGCGTCAAGAATTACATTCTCGTTACGAATGGAAAAAATTCTCTTTTGAACATTCTTTATTAAAAGAGCGAGACTTTTTTTCTTTGCCGCGAGTTGATTTTTTTTCATATTTCCTTATATATCCAAATTAGCGTAGCTGGAGTTGCTTTCGATGAATTCGCGGCGAGGCTCGACTTCTTCGCCCATGCAAACGGTGAAGATTTTGTCGGCGGCCTCTGCGTCAGGAATCGTTACCACGCGCATCTTTCGGCGGGCGGGATCCATAGTCGTTTCCCAAAGCTGCTTTCCGTCCATTTCGCCAAGACCTTTGTAGCGCTGAACATCGGCCTTTTCGCGCTGGTCGCCCAAAGCCGCCAACGCGTCGTCGCGCTCTTGGTCGGAATAGCAGTAAACCGGCTCTTTCTTTCCAAGCTGCACTTTGAAAAGCGGCGGCATCGCAAGGTAAACGTAGCCGTTTTCGATAAGCTGCGGCATATAGCGGAAGAAGAAAGTCAAAAGCAAAGTGCGGATGTGGCTTCCGTCAACGTCGGCGTCGGCCATGATGATGATTTTATGGTAGCGCAATTTGTCGATGTTAAAGTCCTTTCCAAAGCCGGCGCCAAGGCTGGCTATAACAGGCTCCAGCTTGTCGTTGTTCATTACTTTTTCAGGGCGGACTTTCTCAACGTTGAGCATTTTTCCCCAAAGCGGCAAAATGGCCTGGATTTTTGGGTCGCGCCCTTTTTTGGCGGAACCGCCGGCCGAATCGCCCTCTACTATGTAGACTTCGCACATTTCCGGGTCTTTCATAGAACAGTCGGAAAGCTTTTCGGGCAATCCAAAGCCGTCGGACAAAGACTTTTTGCGACTTGCGTCCTTGGCCTTTTTGGCCGCGATGCGGGCGGTGGCTTCCGCCAAGGCCTTGTCCAAAAGAGCTTCCAAAACGCTTGGGTTTTGCTCAAAGAATAGCGTAAGCTTTTCTTTTACGAGCGCGTCAACAATTGTGCGCACTTCGGTGTTTCCAAGCTTTTCCTTGGTCTGGCCTTCAAACTCAGGCTCCGGCACTTTCATGGAAACTACAAGAACGATTCCTGAAAGAATGTCCTCTATGCGGAGCTTTTCGTCCTTGTCGGCTTTTTCAAGGCGCTTTTTGAACTTGTCGTTTGAGTCAAGGAATTTGTTGAGGACAAAGTTGATGGCGTTCTTAAAGCCGTCAAGGTGGGTTCCGCCTTCGCGGGTGTTGATGTCGTTTACGTAAGTGTTGATGCTTGAAGAATAGCCTGAGTTGTACTGGAAGGCGCATTCGGTAACGACGTTGTCGCGCTCTCCGGTAATGTAAATCGGGTTTTCGGGAAGGTAGAACTTAGAAGTTGTCTTTTGGTTCATTTCCTTGACGTACTGGGTGATGCCGCCTTCAAACTTGTAAACGGCTTCTTTTGGCTCTTCCAAGCGCTCGTCGCGGAAAATGATTGTGATTCCGTTATTCAAAAAGGCAAGCTCTCTAAGGCGCTTGGCCAAAACGTCAAAGTTGTATGTCGTCGTTTCTTGGAAAATAGTCTTGTCGGCCTTCCAGCGGATTGTAGTTCCGTGGCGGTCGCTTGGTCCTATTTCCTCAACTTTTGTAGTGGGTTTTCCTATGCTGTACTTTTGCTGGTACTTTTTTCCGTCGCGCTCTACTACGGCTTCCATCCAAGTGGAAAGAGCGTTTACGCAAGAAACGCCTACGCCGTGCAAGCCGCCTGAAACCTTGTAGTTGTCCTTGTTGAATTTTCCGCCTGCGTGCAGCTTGGTCAAAACCAATTCCAAGGCGCTGATATGTTCCGTGGGGTGAATGTCGACGGGAATGCCGCGGCCGTTGTCTTCTACGCGGCAAATGTCGTCCTTTTCCAGAGCGACCGTTATAGTGTCGCAAAAACCGGCCATCGCTTCGTCGATGGAGTTGTCAACGACTTCGTAAACCAAGTGGTGGAGTCCGTTGGGGCCTGTTGAACCGATGTACATGCCGGGGCGCTTTCGGACGGCTTCCAATCCTTTTAGGACTTGAATGTTGCCTGCTGAATAATTTTCACTCATTTTTATATTCCTACAAAACTAATTTAAAATAGAAAAAAGACAATCATTTTATTATACTAGTATTGAAAAAAAAAGTAAAGTAAGATTATAATACTAAAACTATGAGCGAAAACAATTATAAAGAAATATGGACTGAAGCCTTTAACCAGCTTAGAAGCCAATACGCGCAGGAAGGCCGCGAAAACGAATTCAACCTTTGGTTCAACCTTGAGTATGTCAGCGACCAAGGAAGCGAAATCACCGCCGCCGTAGCCAGCGACTTTATGCTTACCCAAATGAAAGAGCGCGGAAACATTCAGATTATAAAAGAAAAAATAAAGGAAATCAGCGGAATAGACATCGAAATAAAATTTGAAGTCAAGAACACCAGCGTTTCAACTGAAAAAGAAGAAAAGGCGGCGGAAGAGGAAAAGCCCGTCAAAAAAATATATAAAGAAGTCGAAGAAGAAATAAAGCCCCACCCGGACTTAAAGGAAGAATTTACCTTTGACACCTTTGTTCCCGGCGACAACAATATGTACGCCTACCAAGCTTCAATCGCGGCGGCAAAAAATCCCGGAAAGCGGTATAATCCTATTCTTTTATATGGTGGAAGCGGCTTGGGAAAAACCCACCTTATGCAATCAATAGGAAATTTCATCTATGAATCAAAAAAAGGCAAGGTAAAGCTGGCTTACATCAACACTGAATCCCTTCTAAACGAATTCACTTGGTCGTTAAAGAACACCACCCCAAAGGACGACAAAATTCAAAAATTCAAGAATAAATACCGAAATTTGGACGTTTTTTTGCTGGACGACATTTATTTTTTGGAAGGAAAAGAGGGCTTGCAGCAAGAGCTTTTCTTTATGTTCGAGGCGCTTGACCAAAAGCAAAGCCAAATGGTCTTTACCTGCGACCGTCCTATTCAGGAATTAAAGGGAATAAGCGAAAGGCTTAGAACAAGGTTCAGCAAGGGTATCTGCATTGACATGAAGGCCCCCAATTACGAAACCAGAAAGGCCATTCTTTTAAAGAAGCTTTCCCTTATGAATAGGACTCTTGACGACGAAATAATTGACTTTATCGCCGCAAACATAGAGAACGACGTTCGCGACCTTGAAGGAGCTTTGAAAAAAGTAGTTGGCTACGCCGACTTTATGAACAAGGAATTGACGCTTGACGTTGTGAAGACTCTTTTGCAGGAAAACATAAGCTCAAGCTTTGGAGGAAACATTTCGATTGACACAATCCAAAAGGTTGTTTCCGATTATTACGGAATTTCCGTTCAAGACATTAAAAGCAAAAAGCAAAACAAAAAGGTGGCTTTCCCAAGGCACGTGGCTTTTTACATAGCCAGGAACATCACCGAAATGTCCTTTACTGAAATTGGAAACGAGTTTGGAGGAAAAGACCATTCCACCATTATGAGCAGCTGCAAAAAGATTGAAGAGCAAATCAAAATTGACGCCACTTTGGACAACGCCATAAAGATGATGATTAAGGACATAAAGAACAAGAGGTAAGAGATTTTAACAGGCGCCTTTTCTATATTAAATTTATATAAATTTAATAATGGTAATAATAAGGGCTGTTGAATAGTTGAAAAGAGCCTTAATTCTTTGTAAGAAAAGAAAATGGAAGAGTTAGAAATTTAGGGAATTTTTCCACAGTTTTTCAACTTTTCCACATTTTAAAAAGTTTTCCACAAATTTTAAGAAAAGAATCCGCATTGTTTGAGCAAAAAAAGATGAATAAAAATTTGAAAGAAACTCTATACAAAAAAAGCGGGGCGCGCTATAATTAAAGGATAAAAAATGGAGGCCTTTAAATGAAGTTTCAGTTTGACCGCGACGCTATGATTAAGGAAGTCGCCATCGCCCAAGAAATCATCGCCAACAAAAGCCCGATTTCGGTTCTTTCAAATGTTCTTTTGACGGCGGAAAACAACACTCTTACAATAAGGGCTTCCGATTCAACGGTTGACTACATAACAAGAATTCCGGTGGAAATTCAGGAAGAGGGAACCACCACAATTTACTGCGACAAGTTTATGAAAATCATTTCAAAGGCTCCGCAGGGACAAATTGAATTTGAGCAGAACGACATAACTGTCACAATCCGCCCTCAAAAGGGACGCTTCACGCTGAAGAGCATCGCCAGCGACAAGTTTCCCGAAATCAATTCTTTGGAAAACGGCTCTTACTTTGAGCTTCCCGCCAAGGAATTAAAGGAAATGATTCAGCAGACTTCTTTTGCGGTAAGCGAAGACGGAAACCGCCACTTTATGATGGGCGTTCACTTTGAAAAGAGCGAAGACAACTTGATTATGGTCGCCACCGACGGCCGCCGCCTTTCATACGCCGAAAAAAATCTTGGCGCCCTTCCCGACTTTCCGCAGGCGATTGTTCCGACTAAAATTTTGGATTGCGTCGTCAAGCACGCCGGCGACGAAGGAAACGTTTCTGTCGCCATCATCGACAAAAAGATTTTCTTCAAGTTCGGCAATTACGAATTCTCTTCTCTTTTGTTGGACGGAGAATTCCCCAACTACCGCCGTGTAATTCCCAACGACTTGGACAAGTCTTTCCAGGTTCAAAGGTCGGACTTGCTTGAAGCGCTTGACCGCATCGGCATTTACGTTGACAAAACTTCTTTGCGAACGATTTTCAAGCTGACTCCCGGAAAGCTTACGATTTTCTCTCCGGAATTGGACTTGGGAAGCGCCGACGAAGAAATTCCTTGCGAATACAACGGCGAAGAGATTATGCTTGCGTTCAACTTCCGCTATTTGGAAGAGCCGCTCAAGCTTACCGGCGCCGAGCGCATAGCCTTTGACTTTAAGGATGCCAACAAGGCCGCCATTTTGAGAACGGAGCCAAAGTCTGATTACTTCCATGTAATCATGACGATGAACTTGAACTAGTCGGCGCCGCGATAATTGAATGGCATTTTTATCGCTGTCATTTTATAATTTCCGCAACCTTCAAAACGACAAAATCGATTTTGACTCAAAGGAAGTTTATTTTGTCGGCCAAAACGGGCAGGGCAAAAGCAACATTCTTGAATCCCTTTATTATTGCGCCTACGGAAATTCTTTCCGCACCCACAGCGACGCGGAAATAGTTCGTCGCGGCGAAAAGGACTTTAGCGTCCGGGCGCTCTATCAAGAAAGCGGCGGCGGAACCCGCAGCGTAAACGTAATTTACAAAGAAGGCAAAAAAACAATCGAAAAAAACGGCAAGAAAATTCGCGACAGAAAAGAATTGATAAACACGATGCCCTGCATTCTTTTTTGCCATGACGACTTGCGCTTTGTTGAAGGCGAGCCGAGCGACCGCCGCTTTTTTTTGGACCAAAGCCTTTCGATGTACGACGTTCTTTACATTGACTTGGTCCGCCGCTACAAGACCGCCCTTAAAAATCGAAACGTTTTGATAAAGGAAAGAAAGGCGGACATGCTGGACGTTTACGACATTCAGCTGGCGGAAAACGGCTTGGAAATTCAAAAAAAGCGCAAGGCCGCCGTTTTTAAGTTCAACGAAATTTTCACCCGCTTGTACGAGCAAGTGGCGGGAATCGCGGGCGTGACTATCGGATACGAGCCAAGCTGGAAGGAAGTAAAGGACGGCGTTTTGAGCCGACTTCCAAGCAAGGACGAAGTTTTGGCCTTGCTAAAGACAAAGCGCGACAGCGATTTTGTTATGGGAACAACTTTGAGCGGACCCCACCGCGACCGCTTGCGCTATTTTTGCGACGGAAAGCCTTTTGTTCCCGTAGCGTCGATGGGCCAGCGCCGGCTTGTGGCTCTTTTGCTGCGGGTGAGCCAAGCTCTTTTTTACAGCCAAACGATAAACGAAAAGCCGGTTCTTTTGATGGACGACGTTATGCTGGAATTGGATCCGGACAAGCGCGAAAAATTCGCGGGCCTTTTGCCGGAATACGAGCAGCTTTTTTGCACCTTTTTGCCGGGCGAGCCTTACGAGCGCTACAAGCGGACTACGACAAAAGTTTTTTTTATAGAAAACGGAGGCTGGAAAAATGAGTGACCATTTTATTAGCGGCTCTGAAATGATAACTAAGGTCTTTAACAACATTTCTTCCGGCGCCGCGGAAAAGGCGAATAAAATTCAAAGGGCGTGGCAAGAAACGGTGTCTAAAATTTCCGGCAACGGAGAAAAGCTGGCCGCCCATTCTTCCGTCGTTGATTTGAAGAACGGAGTTTTGTTGGTTGAAAGCGACCACCCCGGCTGGAACCAAACGCTGCAGTTCCACAAAAAATTCATTCTTACGGGCCTTAACCGTTTGAGCGGCGGCGTTAAAATTGATTCTATCGCCTTTAGGGTAAGGGGAAGCGGAGCGGCGTTGGCAGACAGCGACGAGATTGCGAGGAAGGCGGTTGAAAGATACGCCCAAAAAATCGACGCGGAGCAAAAGCGGTTGGAAGAAATGGGATATGTGAACAAACCAGCCGCCGCGGGCAAAGAAGGAGTCGCCGGCCAGGAAGGCGCGGAAAGCAATAATGGCGGGAACCAGCTGCCGCCGGAATTGAACGCGATTTTTGAGCGGATAAAAGCGCGCGGATAAAGCGGCGCGGTTGACAATGCCGCCATTTTTGTCGATAATAGAAAAGTTATGTTGCCTGTAATTATCGCGGTTATTTTTTGTCTGGCCTTGATTGCCGTTTTGAGCCTTGTCGGAGGAAGAAAGTCCGGCGGCGGCGGCGGAAAACTTGGCAGCCGTTCCAGAGGAAACCTTCAAAAGAACCGCGCGCAAATAATTCGAGAATGCACAAAAAGACTTTCTCACGACCCGTACAACACCCAAGCCTTGCTGCCCTTGGCCGACTTGTATTTTAACGAAAACCTTTGGGACAAGGCTGTGACTCTTTACAACACGCTTATCGATTTGGCGGCCACCCACCCGGACGTTGATCCGGGCCTTGTTTGCCTGCGCCACGGAATTTGCTGCGTAAAGCTAAAGCGCTTTCCAGAGGCGTTGAAGAGCCTTGTGACTTCTTACAAAGTAAAGCCGGACAGTTTTGACGTGAACTTTTATTTGGCGCAGGCCTGCTACGCCAACAACGATTTTGAAAAGGCGATTCCCTGCTTTAAAAAAGCTTACACGATAAATCCCGAAGCGGGCGGAATAACCGAGCCTCTTGGCATGGCCATGTACAAGGCCAAGAAATTCCGCGACTGCCTTCCTGTTTTGCGCAAGGCCTTGAACGAAGACCCGCAAAACAAAGAATGCTTGTTCGCGATGGCCGACGCGATGCAAGAATGCGGAGCGGGCGACAAGGCGCTTAAGGTATTCGTTCACTTGCGCCCTGATCCGGTTTACGGCCCCCGCTCTTGCCTTAGCGCCGGAATCATCCACGCGCGAATGGGACAGAACGACTTGGCGGCGCAGGACTATGAAATCGGCTTGAAGCTGAAGGACATTCCGACCGAAACTTATCTTGAGTTGAACTACCGTTTGGCGCAATGCTATTTTTCCACTAACAAAATCGCGCAGGGCTTGGCCTGCCTTACGACAATAAACAACACTGTTCCAAATTACAAGGACGTGTCCACGCTCATCAGCCGCTACAAGGAGTTGAACCAAAACTCAAACTTGCAGTTGTATTTGACAAGCGGAACGAGCGACTTTGTAGTTTTGTGCCGCAATTTGGTAAGCAAGTATTACGCGCACTCTGTCGTGAAAATTTCCGACGTTGAGGTTCAGCAAGAGTCAGTTGAAATTTTGTGCGAGGTGGAGACGCCTAAGTGGGAAGACGTTGAGCTTTTCCGCTTTTACAGAACGACCGGCGCGGTGGGCGAATTGTTCATGCGCGACTTTCACGCCAAGCTTAAGGACAAGAAAGTTGACCGAGGCTTTTGCTTTACGCCGGGCTCCTTTAGCGAAGAGGCGCACAAGTTTGTGGAAGGCCGTCCGATTGACTTGGTTGAAAAGGCGCAGTTGATGACGCTTTTGAAAAAAGTCACGCTTGCAAAATAACCAAATTGCGCTCGCGGTCGTCGCCGCTGTTGGTGTCGGTCAGGAAGGGCACTGTTAGCGGAACGATTTTGTAGTCTTGCTCGGCGTAACCGAGAGCGCCCATTTCTTCCAAAATTTTTTGCCGCCGCGCCTTGTAAGCCGCAAGGACGCCGCCCGGCTTTAACACAGCCAAAAGGCTTTTTAGCATTTTATCGTCCAGCGGCCTAAATGCCCGGAAGGTCGCAATGTCGAACGAGGCGGCGGGCGTTTTTTCCAATTCCAAATTTTTTACCTGCACATTGCGCAAGCCCAAAATTGCGGCGGCGTTTTCCAAAAAGGCGCAGCGCTTGCTCATTCGTTCAACTAAGACAAAATTGTATTGGGGCAGGGCCGCCGCCAACGGGATTCCCGGAAGCCCGCCGCCGGAGCCTATGTCGGCGATGGTTGCAAGCCCGGGATTGTCCGGCGCGGATTCCTGATTGGGATTGGCGGGGCAAGCGGAAACTGCTTCCCGACTAAGAATCGCGGCTCGCTCGTCGGCGAGCGCTTTGATGAGCTCCACGGCCGAAAGGCTGTCCAGGATATGGCGGACCGCAATTTCTTCACGGTCGTCAGTGTTTACCAAGTTGTAAGCGGAATTGAACAAACGCAATTCCTTTATGTAGGCTTCCATCAAGGGAGCCAGGCGGTCGATTTGTTCCTGCGGGAAATTTAATTTTTGCAAGCCTTGAATAAGTTTTGTGGGCATAACTTTATCGCGCGTTTCCGATGTCCAATAGAAGGTCGCCTATCGTTCCGTCTTGAAGGAGGTGGAGGGTGACCAAGTTGCCCACGCGCGAGGCCGTCATGTTTTGCGCCGCGCAAAATTTGCTTAATGGCGTGTCGCAAGATTTGCTTTGCGAAAGCGTGGGCGTGACCGTGTAAATTGTCTTGGAGTTTTGCGTTCCGCTGGCCTTGAACAAAAGGTAGAAAGATTCGGAAACGCTTTCGTTGTTGACGAGTGTTTTTGCGTCGCCGGTAAGCAAAAAGCTTCCGTCGCTTTCGCGGTCGCTAAAGTAAACTTGGACGCACTTTGAAAGAACGTCGTTGGCGTTTACGATGAAGCGAAGAATTTTTGGAGGAAGCGACGAGGGCTTGCTTCCAGTCGCGGCGGAAGCGAGCGTTTGGCTTTGCGATTTTTTTATTTCGTCCAATTCGGAAAGTATTTTCTTTAAGAGGACTTGGTTGTCCGCCGCGCCGGCGCTTGAACTTCTGTTGAACGCGTTGTTTCCCAAAAGCGACGAGACGCTTGTGATTGAGCCGCTTTTGGCCATTTGGACCAAGTCTTGCGCGGTGAGGCCGGAAAAGTCGGAGCCGGCGCCGCCCAAAAGAGCTGTTTCCAATTCGCTGGACGCGGCGGATTTTTTTGTTTCAGCCGCCGAGCTTTGGTCTTGAGAGGCCGCGTTGTTTTTTGTGATGAAATTTTTTCCCGGCGTGTAGAAGGACATTCCCGCGGCCGGCGCCGAGATTTTTGGCATTGACGGCATCGAAAGGCCGGGCGAAAGCGTCACCGGCTGGACGGGAGCGACCGGCGGCAGCGGCGCGCTTTGCGCGAAGGCTGCTGTTCCCAAAAGAGAAATAGCGGCTGCGGCAAAGAGAGCGGCGGGGAGTTTTTTGGCTTGCGAAATTTTCGCTTTACATGTTGCCAAGGCTTTCCTCCACGTATTCAAGCCGCTGCTGCAATTGGTCGATTGTCTTTCGCAGGCGCTTGGCTTCTTTTTCCAGCTTTGTCTTTGGGTCGTCGTCTTGGGCGGCGCGGGCCTTTTTCTTCATCATCTCGCTAACGGTGACGGGGCTGGTGCCCGAAAGCAATTGCTGTTCGGCGGCCGCGCGGTCGTCTGCCTTTTTGATGGCGCTAACAAGCTTCATGTTTTCAAAGCCGATGGCCGGGTTGACCTGGACCGTTCCGACGCGCTTTAAGTCGCGGACTGAATTGCGAGGCAGGCACAAAACGCGGTCGATGTAATCTTCGTAGCGGATGTCGGCCTCCTCGCAAAGCGTGTGGGCCTTGATCAAAAGGCGGCCGAATTCCGCCATGAGCTTTCCGTTTGGCTCCAAGTATTCGGCTTTGATTTTGTTGGTAAGTTCCACCAGCTCAGGCGAAACCGAAATGTCGATTTTGTAAAAGCCCATGTCCTCGGCGATTTTGAGCAGTTCCTGGAAGCGCGCCCAAAAGGCCGCCGTGTGGCTTTTGGCATTGGGCATGTATTCCGCGCCGTAAAGCGCCAGCTGTTCCTCCGCGATCAAATGGTGGGTGTATTCATGGACGGCGGTGTAGACCAATTCTGAGTCGCTCTTGAAGTTTTTGTTGTGCAGGATTATTTCGTGCGTGTCGGGCTTGTACAAGCCGTTTACGCGCTTGCTTTCCTTTCCGCTTTGGGTCACGGTAAAGTCCAATTTGGACTCGTGGATTTTAAGCAGCATTTCCTTGATTTTTGCGTTGTCC
>CADCCO010000046.1 GCA_902799965.1 uncultured Spirochaetaceae bacterium | reverse complement strand
GTGGGTGTAGTTGAAGTCGGCTCTCTTTGTGATTGTCTCGCGGTAAGCTACCTGCGGCGCTCCCGTCTCAACTTCGCACTTGTATTCGCGCTTCATGCGTTCTACGTAAACGGCAAGATGCAACTCGCCCATACCCTTGATGATGGTCTCGTTTGATTCCGGATCCATGTATGTCTGGAATGTCGGGTCTTCCTTTGTAAAGCGGTTCAAGGCCTTTGACATCTGGGCCGCGGCGTTCTTGTCTTTCGGCTTGATAGACAAAGAGATAACCGGGTTGGGAACGTACATAGAAGCCATTGAAACGTTCAATCCGCCAGAGGTGAATGTGTCGCCAGAAGCGCAGTCAACGCCGAACAAGGCAACGATGTCGCCTGAGCCGGCTTCGTTGATGTCTTCCATCTGGGAGGTGAATGTGTCGCCAGAAGCGCAGTCAACGCCGAACAAGGCAACGATGTCGCCTGAGCCGGCTTCGTTGATGTCTTCCATCTGGGCGGCGTTCATGCGGACAAGGCGGCCTACCTTAAAGCGCTTGCGGCTGCGAGTGTTGTAAAGCTCGTCGCCCTTTACGATGCGGCCCTGGTAGATGCGGGTGTATGTAAGCTGGCCGTACTGGCCGTCGTCCAATTTGAACGCCAAAGCTACTGTCGGCTTGTTGTCGTCGGAAACCAATTCAACTTCGGCTTCGTTGTTGTCCAAGTCAAGGGCAACGTTCTTAACTTCTGTCGGATCGGGGAGGTAGCGGATAACGCCGTCAAGCAAGGGCTGGATACCCTTGTTCATGTGGGCTGAACCGCAGAACACGCCTACAAACTGCTCGGCCAAAGTGCCTTTGCGGATGGCGGCGATGATTTCTTCTTCTGTTTCCGTTCCTTCAAGAACGTGCTCCATCAAAGTGTCGTCGAACATAGAAGCGGCCTCAACCAATTCCTGGCGGTACTTCTCAACGTCGTCCTTCATGTGGGCGGGAACTTCGGCATAGCGGAGCTCGTTTCCGTCGTGGCCTTCAAAGTAAATGGCCTTGCGGCTGATGAGGTCTACAACGCCTTCCAACTTGTCTTCCAAGCCGATGGGCAATTCCATCATGTAAGCGTTGAGTCCCAACTTTTCGCGAATCTGCATGCGGACGCGAAGGGGGTTGGCTCCCTGGCGGTCGCACTTGTTTACGAAGGCTACGCGGGGAACGTGATAGCGCTTGAGCTGGCGGTCTACAGTGATTGACTGAGACTGAACGCCGGCGACAGCGCACAAAATCATGATGGCGCCGTCAAGAACGCGCAAAGAGCGCTCTACTTCTACCGTAAAGTCTACGTGGCCGGGGGTGTCGATTACGTTGATTGTGTAATCTTTCCACTGAACCTGAGTGGCCGCAGACTGGATTGTGATTCCGCGCTCGCGCTCCAATTCCATTGAATCCATAACAGCGCCGACGCCGTCCTTTCCGCGGACTTCGTGAATCTGGTGAATCTTGTTGCAGTAGAACAAGATGCGTTCCGTTGTTGTGGTTTTTCCAGAGTCAATGTGGGCGCTGATACCGATATTTCTCATTTTAGAAATATCCATAATATTACCTCTCAAAAAAAAATTCTTTTGACAATAGTTTTAAAATTATAATGAATTCAAGCCCTTTGTTCAAGGGTTTTCCGCGTTTTTTTCTAGGATGAAAGGGAACTCCGCCGAAAGGCTGGCGTTGAGCCTGACGGAACCTAGGCGGAACAAAAAGCTGGCGGCGGTGGCGGGGGTGATTTTATAGGCGCCGTTTTTTTGGCTGGCCTGGCAGGAAATCCACGCTCCCGACAAAAAGGCGGCCCGGGGATAAAAGGCGATTTTAAGCCGCTCTGTCCATTCGCGCTTTTCCCAATAAAATTCCGGCTGGAAGGACGCGTACGCGGTGACAACAAGCCGCCCGCCGCCCCAACCCGCCGCGCCGCGCCCTTTCCCGCCCGAAAAACTGTGGCTAAAAACCGCGGTCGCCGCCGCCTTGGGAAGCGGCGTGACAGTTTCTTGCGCGGGCGATTGCCGCAAAACAGCCGCGCCGCTCGTTCCCACAAGCCTAAAGGCGTTGGCCTTTCCAGCAATTTGAAGGCCGGCGGCAAAGCGCGCCTCCAAGGAATTGTGTTCCGTCTTTTTTCCGAAGTCAACCAAACGCTCTTCCAAAAGGCCCGCCGCGCCGATTTTTAGCCGCCGCCCGCCGGAAAGCTTAAAGTCCAATTGCGGCGCGATTTTGGCCTGCCAGTTTTTTTTGTATTCCGTTGAGTTGGCGGCGACGTACGGCGTTTTTTTCGCGGCAAAAAGATTGTCGCTTGCAAAAAGCGCGGCGGAAACTGAAAAGGCGCCCGCGCTCGCCAAAAATTCCTGCGCCAGCGTCCAGCGGCCAAGGCTTGTCGGACTTTCCGCGATTGCAAAAGTGGTCCGGCTTTTTAAATGGGGAATTTCAAGCGCAAGGTCAACGCTGGCCGCGTTCAAAAGTTCCGACTTACAAAGAGGAATTTCTTCTATCCAGTCAACGTTCGCCGCGAACTTTTCTTCAAAATAAGAGCGCCTAAAAAGAAAGCCCGCCGTAAGCCTGAAAAAATTCATGTAAAAAAATCCAGCGTCCGCCGAAAGCAAAAAAGGCGCCTTGGACGGGTCGGAAGAATTTTTGCTTATGCCAAACTGCGCGCGAAGGGGCATGAGGCGGATTTTTTCCGTGGAGAACCTTTCCACAGTCTTGAACGAAAAGCTTGCGAAAATCGAATCGGCCTGAGCGCTGGAGCTTTTGGTCGGAAGGCTTGCGGCAAGGCAACCCGCGTCGCCCACGCTCGCCGCAAAGGGGCTTAGCGAAACGGAAAACGGCCTGTCGCGCTTTTGGCTGTAAAACTTAAGCGAACCAAGGGCGATGCTACCCGCAATCTCGCCCGAAAATTTTGACAAGTCAAGCGAAACGCTCCAGCGGCGCTTTTTGAAAATCGCCTCGTAATCGTCAAATGATTCCACGCCCCAAAAATCGGCGCCGCCGGTCTTGGAGCAGGAATTGAAAAACCTTGCGTCTAGCGCGCCAAAATTCAGCTTAAAGCCGTACGCAAATGCGTAGGAGGAATCAGCGGGTATGTCGCCTTCCATATTTTTTGGCGCGCAGTAATTGGCCGACCCGTAAAGGATGGCCGCAAGCGGCGGCGCCTTTTTGGCCTTGCAAACGATTCCCGCAAAAGGCGCTTCTTGGGCTTTGACGGCCCTTGAGGCCTTGCCGACCTTAATGTCCGCACCCGCCGACGACAAAAAAAGCGCTCCCATAAGAAGCGCCGTAAAAATTCTTTTTCTCATGCCTATAAGATAGACATTTTTGTTAAAAAAAAGCGCGAATTTTAGAAAAAAGTTAAATTTTTTTCATAATTTTTTTGTTGAAAAAACGCATTTTATCGACTATAATAGTAAAATATGGAAGGGAACAACTACACGAAAAGGAAAACTGACGGCCTCTTGTTCAGGTTCGCGCTGATATTCGGAATTTTCACTGTAGCGGCGTTGGCGGGCAGCGCGTTCACAATTTACATAATTCAAATGAAAGACTACAAGGCGCAAAAAGTCGAGGACATCAAGGGCATCGGCGACTACTTGGAGCGCATGATTCAAGAAGCGGGAGAAGAATTCCAAGTTTACCAAGACTACTATATGGAGCACTTTGCCGAAGCGGACATCCCCTACGACTTTGACGAATACCTTACGGCGCAAAGAAAATTTGAAAGCATTTTGGCGCAGCAGCCGCCTTCGGAATTAAAAGGGAAAAAATTCGACTTTGACTCCTTTTCGGAAGAAGCCAAAATGGCCTACTTCATTTACATTCACGAGTACTGGCTTTTGAACTTTGAAAACGCGCGCAAGTCGTTCAACCTGCCCTACACCTACTATCTTGTTCCCAAAGAAGACATCTACCACATGGTCTACATGATAGACGGCGAGCGCACGGCGAAGGACAAGAACGGCGACAAGGCTGAAAAAGGCGACTACCTTTACCTTGGCGACGAATACTACGACCCGCCGGAAAAATACAAAGTGCAGTGGCGCTCTTGGTTCACCGGCAAGCGGCAAAACGACTTTGAAATTTGGAACAACGAATGGGGCCACACTTACGCCTACTACACGCCGCTCATCATCAACGGAAGAAAGATGGGCCTTATCGGAACTGAAATCGAAGTTGACGAGGTGAACAAAGCGATTTTGTACATGTCGCTGAAAATCGCGGGCTTCATTTCGCTGGGCCTTGTAGTCTGCATCGCGCTGATGATGCTCTTCATCAGCAAGCGCTACATAAAGAAAATCGCGCTCTTGGAATCGCAAATGCGCGAATTTGCCAAAGAAAAAAATCCCGCCATCGCAAAAAGAATTCAGCTTGAAGTCAAAGGCCGCAACGAAATCGCTTTTCTTTCGCGCCAATTCGCCGACTTGATTTTGGAGATGGATGAATACATCAACAATTTGCTTTCGGCCAGAAAAGAGCTTAAGGACACAAAGCGCATAGCGGACGAAATGAACGCCCTTGCAAAGAAGGACGCGCTTACAGGCGTTCGCAACAAGACCGCCTACGACAGCGAAGCCCGCCGCCTTGAATGGAAAATCGCCGACGGCAAAAAAGACTTTGGCCTTGCGATGGTTGACTTGAATTTCTTAAAGCGCATAAACGACACTTACGGCCACGAGCAGGGCGACATAGCGATTAAAAAGCTTTGCTCAATCATTTGCAACATATTCAAGCACTCGCCTGTTTTCAGAATCGGCGGCGACGAGTTTGTGGTTATTCTGGAAAAAGACGACCTTGCCGGCATTGAACACTTGGTTCAGCAGTTCAACGCAAAAATCGAATTGCTTTCAAAGGACGAAAACCTTGAGCCGTGGGAACAAGTTTCAGCCGCGATTGGCTGCGCGTTTTTTGAATCGCGCGACACAAGCGTGGCCGACGTTTTCCGCCGCGCCGACCAAGAAATGTACAAGCGCAAAAAGCAAATGAAGGGCGAGCGCGTCGACTAGCCGCGGCAACGATAATCGTAAACTGACCAAAAGCGGCTACAACGATAATCGTAAACTGACCAAGAAGCGGCGGCCGCAACTATTCTAGCCCACGTACTCTTCGACAACGCTTAAAACCGCGCCAAGGTAACTCTGCCCAAAAAGATTCAAGTGATTCAAAAGCTGGTAAAGGTTGTAAAGGTCGCGGCGCTTTTCGTAGCCCGGCTCCAGCGGGTTTGCCTCGCGGTAGGCTTGGTAAAAGTCCGGCGGAAAGCCTCCGAACAATTCCGTCATCGCAAGGTCGGCTTCCGCGTAGCCGACGTAAGCGGCTGGGTCTATCAGCATCGCCTTTCCGTCGGGGCCGGCCATTACGTTGCCGCTCCAAAGGTCTCCGTGCAAAAGGCTTGGCGCTTTTGGCTCAATCAAAAAGTCGTCCAGGTGGTCCAAGAGTTTTGTTATGCGGGAACGGTCGGCGCTCGAAAAATTTGCGTCCGCCGCCTTGAATTGCGGCGCGAGCCTTTTGTCGCGAAAAAATTCAAGCCATGTCGCCGCGGGGGAATTGTCTTGCGGGCGCGCGCCGATAAAGTTGTCCTCAAAAAATCCAAAGGCGTCGCGCGCGACAAACTTGCTCGCGTCCGCTTGGTGGAGGGCGGCCAACTCTCGACCAATGATTTTCCAATAGTCTGAAACAGGCGCGGCGCTTTTGATGAATTCCATCAGCAAAAAGCTGTAGCCCACCTCTTGGCCGTCGTCGGTTCCCGCGCAAAGAATTTTTGGCGTGGCAAGCGTTCCTGTCATGGCGAGCGCGAAAAGGCCTGAGGCCTCGGCCTTAAAGAAGCCAAAGTTTTCCTTGGCATTGGCCTTCATGAAAATTTTGTCGCCTGTGTTCAGCGTGACGGCGTAAGAGCGGTTGATGTCGCCGCCGGCCACTCTGTCGGTTTGCTTTATCGCGACGGAGTTCCCAAAAAGGGAAACCAAGGCCTCGGCCAAAGACTTGAATTGCAAAAGAGGAATTTGGTTCATGCCACAATGCTAGCAAAAATCGCGCGCAATGTCGAGCGGCGCGCAAAACAAAAGCGCGACAAAAAGCGCTTGCAAGACCTTAAAGCGCGACGTTAATCGCGCTAATCGCGGTCGCTCAAATTGGCCAGCGTAATCGCGCCAAAAATCAAAACGCAGCCCAAAATCATTATCGGCGTAAGGCGCTCGCGCAAAAACACCGCGCCAAAGACAACGCCAAAAACTGATTCCAGCGACAAGAACAATGACGCAAGCGACGACTCCATGTACTTAAGGCAAACGTTTTGCAATACAAAGGCCACAAGCGTGCTGAAAATTCCCAAGTACAAAACGCCAAGAAAAACGCGAGCGCTGGCCATTTGTTCCAGCGGAAAAGCGCCGTCGTAAAATGGCGCGAAAATCCAAGAAAAAAGCGCCGCGAAAAAGAATTGGATTATCGTAAGCAAAATCGCGCTTTCGCTTTTGTTGTAATAGCTTGTAAAGACAATGTGGAGCGCGTAAAAAATTCCGCAAGCCAAAGTAAGCGCGTCGCCAATGTTCATCGACAAAACGCCGTCTGATTTTTTTAGAGCCAACATTCCGATTCCGCACAAGGCTATTACGGCGGCGACAACGGCGGCAATCTTTGGCTTTTTGCGAAAAACCGGCCACGCGAAGAAAGGAATTAGAATTACATAGAGGGTTGTCAAAAAGGCGTTCTTGCCGGCAGTGGTGTAAGCGCATCCTACAGTTTGAAAGGCGTAGCCCAAAAACAAAAAGGCGCCTGTCACCGCGCCGTGAAAAAATTTTGTCCAATCAAGAGCCTTTAGCTTTTTGAAAAAAACAAGCGCGAGCGCCGCCGCCGCGATGGAAAAGCGCGCGGCCATCATCCATATCGGACCGATGTAGTCAAGCGAGTCTTTTACGATTACAAAGGCAAAGCCCCAAATGGCGGCGGTCAACACCAGGCCGCACGAGGCGAGAAATTTTATCGAGCTTTTATTCATTAGTCTTGCAACAAAACCTAGTCGCGGCGGGCGCGGACAAGGTAATCCTTAAAGCCTTTTCTTTCAAGCGCGTCAAGGACAGGCTGAACTTTTTCCGTAGGCAAGTCCTTTATGATGACGCGAATCACGCCGCTTTGGGTTGTTTGGTAAGCCAAATGCCTAAAGCCAGCCGCCTGCGCATCGGCGGCAAAAAACGAAGCGTTCTTTTTTGACGAAAAGGCGCCAAGCTGGATGTTCCAGCGGTCGCAGTCAGAGGCGGCGGCTGTCTTTGCGAAGGAGCCTTTTGCCTTGCCGGAACTTGCGGCCGTTTTTTGGTCTTGCGAAGCGTTGGCCGCGCCGTCCGAGCCGCCGACAATTTCAAGGCTGACTTTTGCCGTTCCGCTTTTTATCATTCCGATTTTTACGGCAGCGGCTTTTGACAAATCGATTTCGCGGCCTTTTACAAAGGGGCCGCGGTCGTTGATGCGGACTACAACCGATTTTCCGTTTGAAAGGTTTGTGACTTTTACTTTTGTGTTGAACGGAAGAGTTTTGTGCGCGGCGGTCAAGTCGTACATATTGAAGATTTCGCCGTTGGAAGTTTTGCGGCCGTGGTACTTGTCGGCGTAATAAGACGCCACCGCGCTGCTTTTATATACAGAAAGCGCGGCGCTTGCAAAAACGTCGCCCGCCAAAAAAACAAGGGTCAATGCCAAAAATAAAACTGACTTTTTCATAGTTTTATTTTCGGCAAAAAAGGCTTAGGACAAAAGCATTTTGTCGCTCAAAGTGTCTTCGCCCTGATGAACGCTAAAGCGCTCAAGCAAGTCCTTGACCTCAAGCTTTTTCTTTTCCTCGCCGGCCACTTCGTAAACGATGTGGCCGTCAAGCATCATTATCAAACGGTTTCCGTAACGAATGGCGTCGCGCATGTTGTGCGTCACCATAAAGGTTGTAAGCTTGTCGCGCTGGACAAAAAATTCCGTCAATTCCAAAACTTTTTTGGCGGTCTTGGGATCGAGCGCGGCGGTGTGCTCGTCAAGCAAAAGAAGCTGGGGCTTTTGCAAAACGGCCATAAGCAAGGTCAAAGCCTGGCGCTGGCCGCCGCTCAAAAGGCCGACCTTCGCGGTCATTCGGTCTTCCAAGCCCAATTCCAATTTGGCCAGCGCTTCCTTGAACAAGCCGCGCTCTTTTTGGGTGATTCCCCAAGCGAGCGTGCGCTGCTTTCCGCGCCTGTAGGCGAGCGCCAAGTTTTCTTCTATTTGCATGTTGGAGCAAGTTCCAAGCATCGGGTCCTGGAAAACGCGGCCTAAATATTTTGCGCGCTTGTGTTCCTTTATATGCGTAAGGTCGTTTCCGTCAAGCAAAATAGAACCGGCGTCGCAAGAGTAGACTCCGGCGATAAGATTGAGGAGCGTGGATTTTCCGGCGCCGTTTCCGCCGATTACTGTCACAAAGTCGCCGTCGTTAAGCGTAAGGCTCACGTCCTTGAGCGCCCTTCGCTCTGTGATTTGTCCGGGATTGAAAGTTTTTGAAACGTGTCGCACCTCAAGCATTTTTCTCTCCTTGCGCGGAGGCGCCTTCTTTTTTCCAAGAGATTTTTTTCTTGAGCACAGGGAGCGAAAGCGCGAAGGCCACGATAATCGCGCTGAACAATTTCATGTCCTGCGTCTTCATTCCCATTTGCAAAACGAGAGCGATGATCAAGCGGTATATGACCGAGCCAATCACAACGCCGAGCAACTGGACCCAAAAAGAAAATTTTTGGCCAAAGAAAACCTCGCCGATGATGATCGAGGCAAGGCCGATGACGATCGTTCCGATTCCCATGCTAACGTCGCCAAAGCGCTGCTGCTGCATTACCAAGCCGCCGCTAAGCGCGACCAAGCCGTTGCTTATCATAAGCGCGAGCAGCTTCATGTTGTCGGTGTTGATTCCCTGCGCGCGGCTCATGCGGGCGTTGTTGCCAGTGGCGCGAATGGAGCTTCCAATCTCAGTTCCAAAAAACCAGTAAAGCGCGACGATGAGCGCGGCGGCAAACACAAGGCCGGCGATAAGGCTTGACCAAGTGGGGGCCATTCCCTTGAACTTTTGCGACAAGCCAAAGATGTCGCTGATGTAATTCATTATTGTTTTGTCGGCGCGCGAAAGCGGCTTGTTGGGTCCGCCCAAAACGCGCAAGTTGATTGAATACAAGGCAAGCTGCATCAAGATACCGGCAAGGATTCCCGGTATGTTCAACTTTGTGTGAAGCAAGCCTGTAATCGCGCCCGCAATCATTCCCGCAAGAATCGCGAACAAAAGCGAAAGCAAGGGATTCATTCCGCCAGCGATTAGAATGGCGCAAGAACAGCCGCCCAAAGCGAAGGAGCCGTCAACGGTCATGTCGGCAAAGTCCAAAATTTTAAATGTGATGTAAACGCCAAGCGCCATGATTCCCCAAAGGATTCCTTGGCTGGCGGCTCCAATCATCGACGCAACAAGTGGCGGCATAGTTTATTCCTTAATCAAGTCGGCGGGAATCGTGATTCCCAACTCTTCGGCGACTTCCTTGTTGTAGCTAAAGTCGCATTTTTCCAAATACTGAATCGGCATGTCGGCGGGCTTTTTTCCGTCCTTCAAAATCTCAACTGCCATCTTGGCTGTTTGAACGCCAAGCTCATAGTAGTTGATTCCATAAGTGGCCAAGCCGCCGCTCTGCACTTCGCCCTCTTCGCCGCAAATCACGGGGATTTTGTTGGGCGTTGTGACGAGCGCGACGGTCGCCATTGAAGAGGCGATCATGTTGTCAGTGGGAGCGTAAATCGCGTCAACTTTTCCTACCAAGCTCTGAACAACTTGCTGAACTTCGTTTGTGTTTGAAACTGTGGCTTCAACAAAGTCAAGGCCTTCTTTTTTGCAAGCGGCTTCGGCAAGGTTGGCCTGGAAGCGGGAGTTCTCTTCGCTTGAGCAAAAGAGAATCGCGATTTTTTTTGCGGAAGGAACCAAGCGCTTGAGCAAAGCGATTTGCGCGGCGCAAGGAGTCAAGTCGGAAGTTCCCGAAACGTTCGTGCCGGGCTTTTCGTTCGACTCGACCAACTGCGCGGTCTTGGGGTCGGTGACGGAAGAAACCAAAATCGGGATGTCGCTCGTCGTGTTGGCAACAGCCTGCGCCGCGGGAGTGGCGATTGCGAAAATCAAGTCGCTCTGGTCGTTGACCAATTTTTGCGCGATGGTCACGCAGTTGGCCTGCTCGCCCTGCGCGTTCTGATAGTCGATGGAAATATTCTGGCCGTCAACGTAACCGGCGGCTTTAAGTCCGTCAACAAAGCCCTGGTAATTTTTGTCCAAGGCGGGGTGCTCGACCAATTGAATTACGCCAATCTTGATTTTTTTGTCTTTCTTTTGGCAAGAAGAGAACAAAGCCAGCGCCGCAATCGCAGTCGCAAAAACGATGATTTTTTTCATACAATATTCCTTACTTTTTATGCAAAAGCGGAATTTATTATAGTGAATTTGGGGAAGAAATTCTAGCGCTTTTGTTGGAGTTGAAGAGGGGCGTTCATTCAAAAGTAAATGAAATTCCAAACGACGGTTTGACAAAAAAGCCGCCAAAACCAACGCTTAGACTTTCCGTGGCTGACCTTGACCCTAGCTTGGCCGACTCAGTTCCAAAGCCAAACATAGGAAGTCCAATTAAACAGGAAGCGTATATTCCAACACTGTCAGAAATTCTCAAAGTGCCTGAAAAATCAAACCCAGCAAAGAACATCATGGTGAGTGCCTTCAATTCAACATTATATATGTCATAATTATACACATATGAGTATCGCTTTTTTAAAAACGAAAAGTCATAACCAAAAACGCCTGCAATGCTGACAATAGCCCTTTCATTTCGGACAAACGCATAGCCCAAACCGAGTTCAGCGTTAAAGTCAAAGCCCCATTGCGGATTGCCGTCAACAAAATCATCAACCCTCAAACCGCCAAGTTCAAGCCCGGCTTGAAGCAAAAAGCCGCTTGGTTCATGAATTGATTGAGCCTTGAAATCCAGTCCGAGCCCAAAACCTTTCATTTCTGAACTTCCGGCACTGTCCGACACGCCAACTTTAAAAACCGGGATTCCTAGGCCAAGATTCAAATTATTAATCCAATCTGACCAATCAAAAGCAAAAAGACCAAAAGACAAACAAAACATTGATATAAAAACAAAAAACTTTTTCATTTCAAATGCCCCCATACAGCAATTTGAGCTTCATTTTCATAAATATATTACTCTACAAGCAACACTACTTCAATATTATAGTGTAATAAACCCTATGTCAAGCAAAAAATAGCCTATAATGCTTTAAAAAGGAACGGTTTGAATGACAGAGGACGCTTTTAGAGACAGATTGCGCTTTTTAAGGAACGAGCGGAAAATTTCCGCGCGCGAAATGAGCCTTGACCTTGGCCAAAACGAAAGCTACATCAACAAAATAGAAACCGGAAAGTGCTCCACCAGCGTCGGCTCCTTCCTAAAAATTTGCGACTACCTTAACATTCAGCCAAAAGATTTTTTTAACGAGAGCGTTCAAAACACCAAGACAAAAGACGCGGACATTCTGGATTTTTTCCACAAGCTTTCCAGCCGCCAGTCCGAATACATTCTGGCCTTGCTGCAGGATTTAACGGAAGAGTAAGGCTAGCAATAAAACTTCAATGACTCTTTGCCGAATATTTCAATCCATTTTTTGCAAATGTAAAAATGGTTGTCAGAAACAATTTCTTTTATTTTGTTCAGTTTTGTTTGCGGGATTCGGCTATTGTTGTTGGCCTCAATGCAACCGCCTGCTTTAGTGAGCCATAGTTTTGTAGAATTAATGTCAGGACTGCCTTTGTTGACATGCACGTGAATCGGCTCTGAATTTTCGTTCATCCAGAAATAAACATAGTAACTTCCGATGCGAAGAATATTAGGCAATTTTTATTCCCCCGCATGCAGCGTATTTAAACAATGTCTGCGCGTTATGCGATAAAAATTCCTCAAAAAAATTCAAATCGTCGGCGCTAAAATGTTCATTAAAAATCCATTTGTAAGAAGGCAGCTCGCATCGAGCGGAACAAAATCCGCCAGCTTCTCGAGGACGCTCAAACTGAACCTCTATGGATTTTAATTCCCCGCTATTCTTGAGTTCCGAGTGCGCTATTATTGTTTTGTCCGACAATTCAACATACTGATAAAACATTGACCGCCTCCTCGCATTATTCAGAACGAATTATAGCGCGCGTTAGTAAAAAAATCAAACGGCGGCGCAAAAAAAACGTCTAGCCGCGCGAGCGGACACGTAAATATTACCACTAGCAAAACGGCGGCGTCATCAGTCAACCAAACTACTTCCTAGCGACTATGACCATAGTACTCATATTCTGGTTATAAGGTTCAAAATTATAGCCGCCGTATAATTCCGCGCTCTTAAAGCCGCTGGCCAAAATCAGGCGCTTGAGTTCCACCGCGGAATAAAGGCGCTGGACGTATTCGTGCTCGATGCGGCCGCCGTCCTTGCCAAGCAAAATCCACTTGGAGCGAAGTCCTTCCCACGCGCCTTCAACGCTGAACTGCGTAAGCACCGTCATGCCGGCGCGCTCAAACCATTCGCCTTCGGTCCAGAACTTGATCGCGGTCTCGCGGCTCACGCATTCCAGTATAAAAAAGCCGCCGTCCTTAACGCAGTCACAGATGCGGCGCAAAATCTGGATGTCCTCTTCTATCGTGTCGCAATAGCCAAACGACGTGTAAAGGTTAATCGCCGCGTCAAACTTTTTTTCGCTGGTGAACGTTCGCAGGTCGTCCTTAATCCATTCAATCTTGACGCCCTCGTCGGCGGCGCTTTCCTTGGCCGCGTCAAGTTCAGACTGAATCAAGTCCACGCCCGTGACTTTTAGGCCGCGCAGGGCAAGCTCGATGCTGATTCTTCCCGGTCCGCAGCCCGCGTCCAAAACGCTCGCTCCTTTTGAAAGGCCAGCGATTTTGCAAACCGCTTCCGCCACGCCCGGAGCCTCCGCCCACTTTGGCGCGTCAAACATAATCGGCCCGTAATTTTTCCAAAATGATTCGTTTTCAAACCAAGAGCGTTCCGCCATACTGTTCCTCCTAAAAGCTTACTCCGCCAGAAATGCTGAACTGAAATCGATCTTCTTCTATATTGTACGAGCCTCCCATCGCAAACGCGGGAAAGGCGACCTTTGACAAATAAAAGCGAACGCCGGCCTCAGGGCCATGGCAAACATAAAGCGTTTTGTCCCAATCGCGCGCGGCGGCCACACCGTAAAGCGCGTAAACGCTCATCATGCCAAATTTTATTTTTATGACGGCCGCTTCAAATCCGGTGAAAAAACCGAACATTTGCGATGACGCAAAATTTTTTGGAAGCAAAGTCAAGCCGGAGCTTCCACGTCCTACAAAATTCGTCACATACAAATCGTTTGAAAAAAAACCACGCGCGGCGCTGACAAGGCGCAATCTGCTTGCCACAGCTCGTTGGACTTGCGCGCTAAAATTTACAGTCTGCGCAAAGCGCTGGTCGGGATTGTCCGAAAACAAAAGTTCGGCTCCCACGTTCAAAGAATTGGAGCACAAAAAAGTTCCGTTCCAGTCGGAAGTAGAAAATCCTATCGACGCGTCAACGCTCCACTGGTTGGCCTTATTGACATTGGAAGAATTTATCGGATTGAAGAACGAATAGCCCGCGCCAACGCTTGCCGTCATAAAGCTGGCGGGCTTGAACATAAGGCCTCCGCGTCCGCCGGCGTAAAAATTTTCATAGCCAAAAACTCCGCGGTTTTTTGAATTGGCAAACGCGTGCTCGCTCTTGGAAACGCTTCCTGCAACAAAAAAACCCAACGAACCTTTTTGCGTCGGCGGCTTTCTGAACATCGCCGCGCCCATAACGCCGGTAGGCGAATAAAGGCCGCCCACCGCGGCGTTGCAACCGCGGCCAAAAGCGTTCATGTCCATCAAAAAGCCGCCAATGGAATAAGAGCCGTCGGAATAATAGCCAAACGGCAACGGCAAGACGCTCCATTTTTCTTTGAACGAAATTTCAACAACGGCGCTTGTGTCGTCAAGCGGGCGCGCGGCCACTTTAATTTGGTCGAACAAATTCTGCGCCTGCAAAAGCGTTTCCACGCCTTTTAACGTTTGCGCCGACGCGGGCTTTTGCAAAAAATCGGCAAGCAAGCCGTCCATGTAAGAGCGCTTTGTTCGCTTTAATCCGTCTATGTTAAATTGAATGATTTTGAGCGCGGAAAAATCCTGCGCCGCCGCTCCGTTTTGTTCTGCCGCGCTTGTTTGACTTTCAGGCGTGACGGCTTCTTGGCAAAAAAGTCCAAACGACAAAATAAGAGAAAGTGACAAAAACAAAAGCGCTCTACGTTTTTTCATAAAACTTTAATTGCAATTTTACATTTTTTCACTTTATCTTGCAAGTAAATTTTGTTCCCGGAAAATTTGGATTTTCGGTAACCGGGCTTTGCGCGGCCAACTCCAAATTGTGGCGGGCGGCGATTTCGCGCGCGATGGCAAGGCCCAGACCGCTTCCGCCCTTGTTCCGCTCCGAATTTTCTTTTTTAAAGCGGTCAAAAATATACGGCAAGTCCTCCGCGCTGATTCCGCTTCCGCCGTCGGTTACGCTAATTTCTTCCGCGCCGATTTTCATCACAACCTCGCCGCCCTCAGGCGAAAACTTTACGGCGTTGTCCAAAAGGGTCATGAACATTTGGCGGACGCGGCCACTGTCCCCTTCAAGAATTTTTTGCCCCGGCTCGCGCTCGACTTTTATCAAAACATTTTTTGCCGCGGCCGCTTTTTGAATCGACCGCGCGGCTTCAGAGGCGGCTTCCATTATGTCAAAAAGCTCGCGCTCGATTTTAAAGTCAACCGTTTGCAGGCGCGAAAGCTCCAGCAAGTCGTTGACAAGGCGCTGCAAGTGAATCGTTTCCTTTAGCATTTGCGCCTGGTATTCGGCAACGTCTTTTGGCTCGGCGACAACGCCGTCGACAATCGCCTCAAGCGAGCCGCGTATTACGGTGACGGGCGTGCGCAACTCGTGCGAAACGTTCGCGATAAAATCGCGGCGCATGTTTTCCAAACGCGCGCTTTCTTCGCTTGCGTCCTTAAGTTGAACGGCAAGCGCGTCCAGCGTCGCGGCAAGCTCGCCCAACTCGTTTTTGTCGGCCACGCCGGTTTTTATCGAATAATTTTTTCTGGCAAGCTCTTTGGCGGCGACGCTCATTTTTTCTATCGGCTTGGTAAAGGAACGGCTCAAAAGCGCGGCGGCCGCAAGGGCAAGCAAAAAAGCCGCGGCGGCGCTGGCGGCCAAAATGCGGACGCTTTGCATAATCGCCTCGCGCAAGCCTACAATCGGCGAATGCAAAAGCAAAACCCAAACAACGTTGTCGCCGCCGCGCTCGTAAACTGGCGCGGCCGCCGTAAGGGACTTTATTTCCAAAATCGGATTGAAAACTTCGGTCACGGACGCGTCGCCGGCAAAGGCTTTCTTTAAAACTTCGTCCGCGCCTGGCGGCAGGCGCGGCGCTTTTTCGTTTGAGCCGCCGCCTTTCTGGTCTTGCAAACCATTGCCGCCTTCTTGGCCTTCCGAAAAATTGTGGTCGCGCGGAGGCCTCGGCGGGATTCCGTGCCCGGCCATCGTCACCACGTTCATATTTTGGTCGATAAGCCACACATCGGCCATGGAAATTTCGTGCAAGTTGCGGACAAAAAAAACGGGGTTGCGCTTGTGGCGCTCCGACATTTCGTAAATGCGCGAAAGAGTTCTGGACATAACTTCAGCCCTGCGCGTCAAGTCGTTTTTGTAAATGGCCGTCGTGTGGCGCGCGATTAAAAAGCAAAACAAGCCGCCAGTAACCGCCGTGGCCAACAACAGCGCCGTTAAAAAGAACAAAAAAAGTTTTGCAGAAATTTTAACTTTCAAATTTATACCCCGCTCCAAAAACCGTGGAAATTTTCCAACCGTCATGCTCCACTGAATCCAACTTTGCGCGCAGGCGCTTTATGTGCTGGTCCACCGCGCGCGCGTCTCCGTCATAGTCAACGCCCCAAATATTGTTCAAAAGCTGCTCGCGCGAAAAAACTTGGTTTTGGTTTTGCAAAAAAAACGCAAGCGTTTCAAATTCTTTTTTGGTCACGGGAACGTTGCGCTCGCCAACAAAGACGGCGCCTGATTCCAAGTCCAGCAAAAGGTCTTTTGCCCGCAACTTCTTTTCCACCGAGCCGGCTGGATTGGCGCGGCGCAAAATGCAGCGGACGCGAGCCATCACTTCCTGCGGAGAAAAAGGCTTTACAATGTAGTCGTCGGCGCCGATGTCCAAGCCCATAATTTTGTCAAAGTCCTCGCCGCGCGCCGTGACCATAAGCCGCGCGCCGTGACCATAATCACGGGAACGTTGGACGACTTTCTAATGCGCTTGCAAACTTCAAAGCCGTCAACCTTTGGCATCATCACGTCAAGCAAGATTATGTCGAATTTTATTTTTTCAAAAAAATCCAGGGCTTCCTGGCCGTCATGCGCGGCGGTCGTTTCAAAGCCTTCCTTTTGGGCGTAGGCGCAAAGCACTTTTACGATTTGCTCCGTGTCGTCGGCGATTAAAATTTTCATATTTTCATTATATCACAAATATAAAGCGCCGCGCCATTCACTTTTCAAAATGTCACATCTTTGACACAAATGAATTCGATAATGGTATCATAGGCAAGCCGAAGTCTTGCCAAGGAGTTCAACATGAAAAAGAAGCGAATCATGATTGCCGCAGTCGCCTTAATCGCGGCGGCGGGAATGTTCGCGCAAAACGCGATGGGGACAAAAAAAGGAGAAGAAAAAAATTTTCAGAAAGGAGGAATGCCGCCGTTCCAGCCGCCCAAGATTGAGCGCCCGTCCGACGCCGACCTAAAGGCCTATCACGACGCGGAAGCGCAAAGCTACAAGATTTTGCTCGACGCGCAAGTCAAGGCAAAAATCGTGTCGCAGGAATGGGCCGACGCCCGCTTGGCCGCGCTAAAGGCCATGCAAGCCGACTGCAAGGGCTTTTGCTTTTTCTTCAAAGGAAGCCACATTTTCATGGCCGACCAAATTGGCCGCCCTCACTTTGGCCACAAGTTCCACAAGCGCCATCACCACGACGGCAAGCCCGACTGCGGCCCGCGCATAGAGCGCCATCATGACGAACGCGGCCCCCGCCACCAGCGCAAAGACTTTTCTGGCGATGCCGCCCCGCAAGGCGAAGACAGCGCGATAATAAACGAGCGCTAGAAACGAACCAAGGCGCGCGCCATCGCGACGCGATAAGAACAAAAAAAACCGGCCCTTTCGGGTCGGTTTTTTTTGTTTGTCAAAAGATTGTCGGGTCGTGCCCGACAATGACAGATTATGTCATTCCCGCGCTTGACGCGGGAATCTTTTTATTTCTTTGCCTTCTTGGCAGCGGGCTTCTTTGCGGGAGCCTTCTTGGCGGCGGGCTTTTTGGCGGCCGCTTTCTTCGCGGGAGCCTTTTTGGCGGCGGGCTTTTTGGCAGCCTTTCCAGCCTTAGCGGCCTTGATTACTGCCTGAGCGCCGGCCAAGCGGGCCAACGGTACGCGGAACGGAGAGCAAGAAACGTAGTTCAAGCCAAGCTTGTAGCAGAGAGCGATAGAAGCGGGGTCTCCGCCGTGCTCGCCGCAGATTCCAAGGTGCAAGTCAGAC
>CADCCO010000045.1 GCA_902799965.1 uncultured Spirochaetaceae bacterium | reverse complement strand
AGGATGGCTTTCGAACATGCGGGCGCTGACGTTCATTCGGTAGCCGTGAGTCAAGTGGCCGCCGCAAGAGTAGTCCAAGCCCATCAATTTTTGGTTTCCAAACTTTTTGCGCAAGTCGTCAAACTGCGCGTCGGTAAGGTCGGCCAAAGATTTTACGCCAAGCTCTTCCAAAGTGGGAGTCTCGATTTTTTTGGAAAGAATCGCCCAGTAGGCAACGAGGTTTGCGTCCGCGCCTGAGTGGGGCTGAACGTAGGCGTAGTCCGCGCCAAAAAGTTTTTCGGCCTCGCGGGCGGCGGCGTTCTCAACCGCGTCGATGTTCACGCAGCCGCCGTAGTAGCGGTGCTCCGGGTAGCCTTCGGCGTACTTGTCGGTGAGCAAGTTTCCCATCGCGGCCTGAACGTTGAGCGAGCAGTAGTTTTCGCTGGCGACCAATTTGAGGTGGCTGCGCTGGTTTTCCAATTCGCTGACGATTGAGGCGGCGATTTCCGGGCCGACGGCGGCGACTTGCTGCAAGTTGGCCACATACGCGCACATGGCGGCGTTGGGCTTTCCGTTTGATTTGGCAAGGTAGTTTTCCAAAGGCGTGGACATTTTTGGCTCCTTTGCGGCGACTTTTGCCGCTTAATTGATTTTTAAGAAGTTTAATATAATTGAAGAATTTTTTCAAGTAGGGGAACGGCTTTCTGCGGACGCAGCCGTTTTTGGGCTTGCGGATGCTGCCAGCTTGTTACCTTTCTTCTTTCTCTAGAAAAATTCCGCAAAGCGCGCTATAATGTTTCCTTATGAAACGTCTTGCTAAAAAAGGGAACATGAATTCCCGCATGAGCGTCGTTTTGAACAAATTCAAGACGCGAATAACATCTTACCCGCCGGGAATGTGCCCGCTTGTTCTTTACCGTTCGCTTTTGCAAATGTCGATGAACCAAAGTTGCGGAAAGTGCGTTCCCTGCCGCGACGGCCTTTGCGAGGTGGAACGGCTTTTGGCCGCGATTTTGCGGGGCGAAGGCTCGCAAGAAATTTTGGACAAGATGGAATCGATGTGCAAGATGATCGCCCAAAGCGCCGACTGCGCGGTGGGCGTTGTGGCGGCCAACATGGTTCTGGACAGCATGGCGGAATTTGCCGACGAATACCAAAGCCACATCAACGAGAGGCGCTGCGTTGAAAACACGATTCAAACTGTTCCCTGCGTGACGATGTGCCCCGCCCACGTGAACGTTCCGGGCTACATAGCGCTTGTAAAAGAAAAGCGCTGGGCGGACGCGATAAATTTGATTCGAGACAAAAATCCTTTTCCCACCGCTTGCGCGATGGTCTGCGAGCATCCTTGCGAAAACAAGTGCCGCCGTTCGATTATCGACGAGCCGATAAACATTCGCGGCCTAAAGAAATTCGCGGTGGACCAGCTTAACGCGCGCGAGGCCGTTCTTCCCAAGGCCAACGTCAAGACCGGAAAAAAAATCGCGATTGTCGGCGGCGGCCCTTCAGGCCTTACTTGCGCCTACTTCCTTGCGCTGATGGGCCACAAGGCCGTCGTGTTTGACGAGCATGAAAAGCTGGGCGGAATGCTTCGCTACGGAATTCCCGAATACCGCCTTCCAAAAGAAAAGCTGGACGACGACATTCAAAGCATTTTAAAGGCGGGCGACATAGAAATTAAATGCGGAACGAAAGTGGGCCGCGACATTCAGCTTGACGAACTCAAAAAAAATTACGACGCGCTTTATTTGGGAATAGGCGCGCAAATCGGAAACCGAATGCCAATCGAAAACGCCGACTGCCCCAACGTGATTCCCGCGGCGGACTTTTTGCAAAAAGTGGCCAAGGGCGAAAAAATCGACTTGACCGGAAAGCGCGTCGTTTTGATTGGAGGCGGAAATGTCGCGATGGACGCGGCCCGAACCGCCGCCCGCTTGAACGCGGCGACAATCCATGTCTTTACCAGAAAGCGCGACGATATGACGGCGCTTTCAAGCGAAATCCGAAGCGCGATGCAAGAGGGCGTTCGCTTTAGGACATTGCTCAGCTTTTTGAACATCGAGGCCGACAAGGAAAGCGGCCTTGCGACGGCGGTTTGGCTCCAGCCGCAAATCCTTGGCCCTTACGACAAGAACGGCCTTATGACGACCGAACATTCAAGCGCCTATCCCTACCGTTTTAAGTGCGACCTTTTGATTTTGGGCGTGGGCCAGCGGAGCGATTCGGCGGCCTTTGAGGCGGCTGGTCTTCCCGTTGAGCGCGGAAGAATCCTTGCGGACGAAGCCTGCCAGGTAAAAGGCGCGGACGGAAAATTGGCGGAAGGAATTTTTTCCGGCGGAGATTGCGTCACCGGCCCTTCCACTGCCATCAACGCGATCGCGGCTGGACAAGTGGCCGCCTACAACATCGACGAATATTTGGGCTACCATCACAAAGTGGAATGTTCGGTGACGGTTCCCGGAGCGCTGCCCAACAATTGCGTTCCGACCGGCCGCGCGATGATTGAAGAGCGCGACCCCTTTGAGCGCGTTTGCGATTTTGGCCACGTCGAGATTCCTATGACCGAAGAAGAAGGCTTTAGGGAAGCGTCGCGCTGCCTTAGGTGCGACCACTTTGGCTGCGGCTCTATGGTTGGAGGAATGGGCGAATGATTTCTTGCAAGATAAACGGAAAGGAAATTTCCGCAAGCGAAAACACGACGATACTGGAAGCGGCGCGGCAAAACGGCATCGACATTCCCACGCTTTGCTATTTGAAGGGCGTTAACGAAATCGGTTCTTGCCGCCTGTGCATGGTCGAAATCCAAGGCCTTGACCATTTGGCCGCCGCGTGCAAAACCTTTGTGTCGCAAGGCGCCGTCATCGTTACGGAATCGGAGCGGCTTAATTCATATAGAAAGGAAACGCTAAAGCTGCTTCTTTCAAACCATGTCGTCGACTGCATGAACTGCGCTGAAAACGGCGCCTGCCGCCTGCAATTTTTGTGCAACAAGTACGGCGTTCAGGATTCGGAATTCCACGGCTCGCGCACAAAGCTGGCCGGAAAATTCCCGCCCCTCGGCGAAAACCCTTACATGATTTACGAACCCACAAAGTGCGTCCACTGCCAGCGCTGCGTCAGCGTTTGCGCCAAGGCGGTTGGGAACGGCGCGCTTAAAAGCGGCCGCAGCGGCGTTTTTCATTTGGTGGAAGCTCCTTTTGGCGCGGACTGGAAGACGACCGGCTGCGAGTCGTGCGGAAACTGCGCCGCCGCTTGCCCGACCGGAGCGCTTACGCTGAAGCGAAAGAAAAACTACCGCGAATGGGAAGTGAAAAAAGTTTTGACGACCTGCCCCCATTGCGCGACGGGCTGCCAGTTCTACCTTGTGGTTAAGGACAACAAAATTGTCAGCGTGGAAGCGGCGGACGGGCCTTCCAACCACGGCCTTTTGTGCGTTAAGGGGCGCAGCGGAAGCTTTGACTTTGTTCATTCCGCCGACAGGCTTAAGACTCCGCTTATAAAGAACAAGGCTACAGGTGAATTTGAGGAAGCCTCTTGGGACGAGGCGATTTCCTACGCCGCCAAAAAATTCATGGAGCTTAAGGAAAAATACGGCGGAGACTCATTGGCGGCCTTTGCTTGCTCGCGCAGCGCCAACGAAGACATTTACATGGTTCAAAAAATGGCGCGCGTTTGCTTTGGAACGAACAACACCGACAACTGCGCCCGCGTCTGCCATTCGGCCACCGTCGCCGGCCTTGCCAAGACTTTGGGAAGCGGCGCTATGACCAATCCCATTTACGACATCACCCATGACGTTGACTGCATCATGCTGGTCGGCTCAAACCCGGAGGAAGCGCACCCGGTTGTGGGAATGCAAATAAGGCAGGCGGTGGAACGGGGAACGCGTCTTATCGTTGTTGACCCGCGCGACATAGGCCTGGCCAAAAAGGCGGACGTTCACTTAAAGCTGCGCCCGGGAACGAACGTGGCCTTTGCCAACGGAATGATGAACGTGATGATAGAAGAAAATCTCGTTGACCAAAAGTTCATAGACGAATTCACCGAAGGCTATGAGGAAATAAAAAAGCTTGTCAAAGACTATCCGCCTGAAAAAGTCGCGGAGATTTGCCACATTGATCCCGACAAATTGCGCGAGGCCGCAAGAATGTACGCGATCGCAAAAAAGGCGCCGATCATTTACTGCCTTGGCGTTACCGAACATTCTACGGGAACCGAAGGCGTTATGAGCATGTCCAACATGGCGCTCCTTTGCGGAAAGCTTGGAAAGAGCGGTTGCGGCGTGAATCCCTTGCGCGGACAGAACAATGTTCAGGGCGCGTGCGACATGGGAGCGCAGCCGACCGATTATACCGGCTACCAAAAGGTTGACAACGAGGACGTTCGCAAAAAATTTGAAAAGGCTTGGGGCGTTCCGCTGAACCCAAAGCCTGGCCTAAAGGCCACCGAGGTTTTCCCCGCGGCGATTAAGGGCGACATAAAGGGCCTTTACATTTGCGGCGAAGATCCAGTCATTTCCGATCCGGACACGGCGCACATCATAAAGGCGCTTGAGAGCCTGGAATTTTTTGTAGTGCAAGACTTGTTCCTCACAAAGACCGCCCGCTATGCCGACGTGGTTCTTCCCGCGACAAGCTACGCGGAAAAAGAAGGCACTTTCACAAACACCGAGCGCCGCGTCCAGCGCATACGAAAAGCCGTCACTGTCGAAGGCGACATGCGCGCCGACACTGACATTCTTGCGGACTTGATGAACGCGATGGGCTACAAGCAGCCCAGGCTTTCGGCCTCGCAAATTATGGACGAAATCGCGTCTCTCACGCCGAGCATGGCGGGCGTTTCTTATGAGCGCCTTGACGCGGGCGAAAGCCTGCAATGGCCTTGCAAGGACAAGGAGCATAAGGGAACGCCAATCATGCACGTAGGAAAGCCCGCGCGCGGAAAGGCCTTGCTGTACCCGGCGGCCTACAAGCCTGCGGCGGAACTTCCCGACAGCGACTATCCATTCTTCTTGACCACTGGAAGAATTCTTTACCAGTACAACGCCGCGGCTATGACTGGCCGCGCGCCCGGCTTGAACGAAATCGCGGGCGAAGGCTTTATCGAAGTGAATTTTAAGGACGCGGAAAAATTGGGAATCTCAAACGGCGAAAAAATTCGCGTTTCAAGCCGCCGCGGCTCCATCACTGCCGCCGCGCGGGTGGGCCGCAAAGTGTCGGAGGGCGAAACTTGGATGCCCTTCCACTTTGAAGATTCGCCCGCGAATGTTTTGACAAACGCCGCGCTTGACGAATTTGCCCGCATACCCGAATTTAAAGTTTGCGCCGTTCGCTTGGAGAAAATCTAGCGATGGAAATCGAAGAGGCCGCGGACCTTGTAAGAAAAAGCGTCGCGCCGATTTTGGACTCGGAGCCTTGCGCGCTTGAAAGCGCCTTTGGCCGCGTTCTAGCGAAAGACGTTTTCGCGCCGATAGACCTTCCGCCTTACGCCAAGTCCGCGATGGACGGCTACGCGGTTAGGGCGGCGGACACGGAAGGCGCGAGCGCGGAAAAGCCGGTCCGCCTAAAAGTTTTGGGCGAGCTTTTCGCGGGCGACTGGAAGGAAATTCCTTTTCGCGAAAATTCCGCTGTCCGCGTGATGACCGGCTCGCCCGTTCCAAAAGGCTATGACGCGGTTGTCATGCAGGAAGACACCGACTGCGGCCAAGAAGAAGTTTTGATTTGCAAAAGCGTCCGGCCTTTGCAAAACTACTGCGCTCAAGGCGAGGACGCAAAAAAGGGCGAGCGGCTTTTGCCGGCGGGAACAAGATTGGGCCGCGCGGAAATCGCGGTTTTGGCAAGCCTTGGCCTCGCCCGCGTCCAGGCAAAGAGGCCTGCGCGCGTTTCGATTTTATGCGTCGGAAGCGAATTGGCGGATCCATGCTTGGAATCGGAAGCAGGCCCAAAACTCGCGCCCGGAAAAATTTATTCCAGTCTTGGAAGCGCGCTTTCTTGTTCTGTAAAGGACGCGGGCTTTGTTGTCGCCGCTCTTAAAATCTTGGCCGACGACGAAAGCCTAATCGCAAGCGAAATAAAAAACGCGGCGCGCGGCTCGGACATTGTCATTACGACCGGCGGCGTTTCGGTCGGAAAAAAAGATTTTTTGCCCAAAGTTTTGAAAACGATTAACGCCAAGCCGCTTTTTTGCGGCGTGAATGTCCAGCCCGGAACGCCGACGCGCGCAAGCCTTTTGGACGGAAAATTAATTTTAAGCCTTTCCGGGAATCCCTTCGCCGCGCTCGCGAACTTTGACCTTTACTTTTACGAAGCGGCGGCGCGGCTTATGGAATGCGATTCTTTTTTGCCAAGGCGAACAGAGGCCGTTTTGCAAGACGATTATAAAAAGGCAAGCCCGCGCCGCCGCCTCCTTCGCGCCCGGCTGGACGGCGGGAAAGTTTTTCTTCCCGCGCAAAATCACGCGTCTTCGGTAATAGTGAATTTAATCGGCTGCAATTGCTACGTTGATGTTCCCGCCGGAAAAACGCTTTTGGCTGGCGACGAGGTTTTTGTTTGGAACATGGGGGGGGCGCTATGATTGCGGCGGAACAAAAAGCGGAAGCAAGCCAAAAAAGCGCGCCGCCCAAAATTTGGCTTGTCCGCGAGTTTTGCGCCTTTGGCGAAATTTTGGTTTGCGCGCGGGACGAGGCGCAGGCGGCGCGCTTCAAGGCCGCGCTTGAAACGTCGGACGCGCTAGGCGCGCCCAAAACGAACGAGTCCGCCGCGCTCGAAACGCATGGCGCGAAAATAAAATTCATCGCCGACCAAACGCAAGGGCTTGGCCCGCTTGAAGGACTTCGCCGCGCTCTTATGGAATGCGCGGGCGAGGCGCTTTTTGTTTGCGCCTGCGACATGCCTTTTGCGAAAAAAGACGCGGCGGAATTTTTGGAGCTCTTTCTTTGTTCCGACTGGGACTGCTATGTTCCGACAAGCGGCGCAAGGCCGGAACCCCTTTGCGCGCTTTACAAAAAATCAGTTCTTCCCGCCGTCGAAAAACTCTTGCAAGGCGGCGAGCGAAAAATCTCGCGCCTTTTTGATTTGGTTCCGACAAAATTCATTCCGCTTGAAAAATCTCCGCTCGACAAAAAAATCTTTTTGAACGTGAACGCGCCTTTGGAATTGCAAGCGGCGCGAAAGCCTTTTGTCTTTTGCGTTTCCGGCCTAAAGAACAGCGGAAAAACCCGCTTGACTTGCGCTCTTTTGTCCGAGGCAAAGTCGCGCGGCTATGAATGCGCGGCGATAAAGCATGACGGCCACGACTATTTTTGCGACGCGGAGGGAACGGACACATTTTTGTTTGCCGAGCGGGGAGCGGCGGCGACTGCGGTTTTTTCTGACAAGCGCTTTATGCTGCGCTCGAATGTCAGCGCGCGTTGCGGCAGTTCCAAAATCGCAAGCGAATTAATAGAGGAAATCAAAGCGCTTAATCCGCGCATGGACTTTATAATAATAGAAGGTTTGAAAAATTCCGGCTTTCCAAAAATCGAAACGCTGCGAAAGGGCGTGAGCGAAGCGCCTGTTTGCAAAAAAAACGTTCTTTGCCGCGCGGCTGACTTTGACTATAAGGGCGCGGACGGCGTTCCGGCTTTTAGCGCGGGCGATGCGGCCTCGATTTTTTCTTTTGTTGAAAAATATTTTTTGGAAGAAGGCGCTTTGGAGGACGCAAGCCGATGAAAGTCGTAAAGACAAAAGACGCTGTCGGGCGCATTCTTTGCCACGACATTACGCAAATCATTCCCGGCCAAAAAAAAGGCCCGGTCTTTAAAAAAGGCCATGTCGTCCAAGCGGAAGACATTCCGGTTTTGCTTTCGGTCGGGAAAGAAAACCTTTACGTTTGGGAAAACGAAAAGGGAATCTTGCACGAAAACGACGCGGCTAAAATTCTTCGCGACCTTTGCATGGGAAATTCCGACATGATGGAAGCGTCCGAACCGAGCGAAGGAAAAATCGAAATTCGCGCCGCGAAAAAGGGCCTTTTAAAAATCGATTCCAAGCGGCTTTTAAAGTTGAACAGCCTTGGCCAAATGATGCTTGCGACGATTCGCGGAAACATTGTAGTCAATGCCGGCGACAAAATCGCTGGAACAAGAATCATTCCGCTCGCGATAGAAGAAAAGAAAATGCGCCGCGCCCGCCGCATTGTCGGAAGGGAGCCGCTTTTGCGAATCCTTCCGTTCAGCCCCAAAAAAGTCGGCCTTGTGACCACTGGAAGCGAAATAAAAAAAGGCTTGATAAAGGATTCGTTTGGCGGCGTTGTCAAATCGAAGCTTTTGGAATTTGGCGCGGAAATCGTCGGGCAAACTTTTCCGGGCGACGAAGCGCAAGCGATTAAGAGCGACATACTTTCGTTTGCCGACGGCGGCGCGGACATTGTTTTGTGCACAGGCGGAATGAGCGTCGATCCCGACGACAGAACGCCGGCGGCGATAAGGGCAAGCGGCGCGAAGATTGTTTCTTACGGCGCTCCGGTTTTGCCGGGCGCGATGTTCTTGCTTTCGTACTTGCGGCGCGGAAAAAAAAGGGTTCCTGTTTTGGGCTTGCCCGGCTGCGTTATGTACGCCGCGCGCACGGTCTTTGACTTGGTCCTGCCGCGCCTTCTTTGCGGAGAAAAAATTCGCGCCAAGGATTTGAACGCGCTGGGCGAGGGCGGCCTTTGCCTTGGCTGCGCGGAATGCCGCTTCCCGAATTGCGGTTTCGGAGCTAACAGCGGCGCTTATAGGAGTGAATATGAATGAATTTTCGCACATAGACGAAAACGGAAACGCGCGCATGGTGGACGTAAGCGGCAAGGCCGAGACTGAAAGGTTCGCCCGCGCCAGCGGAACGATTCGCGCGAACCAAAATGTCATTGACGCGCTTGCCGCCAACAGCGTTCCCAAGGGAGACGTTTTTGCTGCGGCCAGAATCGCGGGCATTATGGCGGCAAAGCGGACGGCCGAGCTGATTCCTTTGTGCCACCCGCTGGCGCTTTCAAATGTTTCCATCGACTTTAAAACGTTCGCCGCGCAAAACAAAATTCGCTGCGAGTGTTCCGTGAAGCTTGTCGGAAAAACCGGCGCGGAGATGGAGGCCTTGACCGGCGCGAGCGTCGCGCTTCTTACGATTTACGATATGTGCAAGGCTTTGGACAAGGGAATGGAAATCGGAGAAATTCATCTTGAAGAAAAGTCCGGCGGAAAGTCCGGTGTTTATAGGAGAAGTGAAAAATGAAAAAAACAGAAATCGTTCAAAGGCAAAAAAGCGTCCGCCGCCCGCATTTTGGTCTTGCAAACATTTTTTGCCGCGCGATTTTAGCGCTTGCCTTGTCCGTTTTTGCGCTTGCTTCCTGCCGCGCCGGCTCGCAAAAAACAGAAATCACGGTTCTTGCCGCCGCCTCGCTGACCGACGTTTGCGGCCAAATCAAGGCCGCCTACGAAAAAGAAAATCCAAGCGTCCGCGTTTTGTTTTCGTTCGGCGGCTCCGGAGCCTTGCAGGCGCAAATAGAGGCGGGCGCGCCTTGCGACCTTTTTATTTCCGCAGCCCAAAAGCAAATGAAGGCGCTTTTAGGCCAGGGCCTTGTGGAAGAAGAAAGCGTTTTTGACTTGCTAAAAAACGAGGTCGTTTTAATCGTTCCAAAAAGCGCCGGCGAAGACGGAACGACTGGACAAAACGCCGCGCCCGCCGTGTCTTCGTTTTACGATCTTTCTTCGCCTGACGTAAAAATGGTCGCGGTCGGCGAAGTTCAAAGCGTTCCTGTGGGCCAATACGCAAAGGCTGTTTGCGAGTCGCTCGGAATTTGGGAGGCCGTTCGCGACAAGGCGAATTTCGCAAGCGACGTTAGGACCGTTCTTTCTTGGGTGGAAGAAGACGCCTGCGACGCGGGAATCGTTTACGCGACCGACGCGGCGGCGAGCGGCAAGGTTCGCGTAGTCGCTTCCGCTCCAAACGGCTCGTGTCCGCCTGTCGTTTACCCCGTCGGAATCATAAGGGCCAGCGAAAAAAAATCCGCCGCGAAAGCGTTTGAGGATTTTCTTTTTTCCAGCGCGGCCAAGAAAATTTTTGAAGGCGCGGGCTTTGTTCCGCTAAAAGGCGGGAGATAGCCGATGAATTTGCCGCTGGATTTTTCGCCCTTGCTTGTCTCTTGCAAAATCGCATTTGTCTCCACCGCGGCGACATTCTTCTTGGGCCTTTTTGCGGCATGGCTTGTCGGAAGGGCTGGCCGCGCGCGTTCGGCAATCGACGCGCTGCTTTCGCTTCCCCTTGTCCTTCCGCCAACGGTAATCGGCTTTTTCATTTTGCTTGCGTTTGGAAAGAACGGAATTGCGGGCGCGCTTTTTTCTGGCTTGGGAATAAAGCTTTTGTTCACCTGGCAAGGCGGCGCGCTTGCGGCGGCGGCGGTTTCGTTTCCCGTGATGTATCGGACAACGCGGGGCGCCTTTTCGCAAATCGATCCGGAAATAATAGCGGCCGCCCGAACGCTTGGCATGAGCGAGTTCCGCATTTTTGCGACGATAATGATTCCCGTTGCCGCGCCCGGAATCGCCGCCGCCACGGTCTTGTCGTTCGCGCGCGCCCTTGGCGAGTTTGGCGCGACGATTATGGTGGCCGGAAACATTCCCGGAAAAACGCAAACGATGGCCGTGGCGATTTACACCGCGATGCAGGCGGGAAACAAGGCGCTGGCCTTTAAATGGGTGGCGGCGATATTCGCTTTTTCAATCGCGATTTTGTTCTTGATGAACCTTGCCACAGAGCGCTCGGCTGAACGGAGGAAAGCGCGATGAGCCTTTTTGTTCAGATAGAAAAGCGCTTGGGCGATTTTTTTCTGGAAGCATATTTTGAAAGCGTCGACAAAACGCTTGCCGTTCTTGGAGCGTCCGGCGCGGGAAAAAGCCTTCTTCTAAAATGCATTGCCGGAATCGAAAAGCCCGACAAGGGAAAAATAATTTTAAATGGCCGCGTTCTTTTTGACTCGGAACGCAAAGTCAACCTCGCGCCGCAAAAAAGGCGCGTCGGCTGTCTTTTTCAAAGCGGCGCGCTTTTTCCAAACATGACGCTTTTGCAAAACGCGCTTTGCGCCGCGCGCGACAAGGAAGAGGCCGCGCTTTACTTAAAAAAGTTCGGCCTTGAAGGAAAGGAAAGCTTATATCCTGCGGCGCTTTCCGGCGGAGAAAAACAGCGCGCGGCCTTGGCGCGGCTTTTGGCTTCCGAGCCGGACGCGCTCTTGTTTGACGAGCCTTTTTCGGCGCTGGACTCAAACCGCAAGTCTGAACTAGAAAGAATTATTTTGGACTTGCTTGAAGAAAAAAAACGGCCTTCGATTTTGGTGACCCACGACAGAAACGAAGCCTTTAGGCTTTCTGATAAAATCGCCGTTATGGAAAACGGCTTTCTTTGCGCGTCGATGGAAAAGCGCGATTTTTTTGAAAATCCCAAGACGGTAGCCGCCGCGCGCCTTAGCGGCTGCAAAAACATTTCACGCTTGGAATGGACAAGCGGACAAACGGCCAACGCGCTTGACTGGGGCGTGTCCTTGCGCTTTGAGGCCGCCGTTCCAAAGGCGGAGCGAAAATCTTTTGCCGGCTACCGCGCGCATTTTTTTGAACCAAGCGAGCGGGCGGCTGACGAAAACGTTTTCGCCTGCAAAATAGAGCGGGTGATTGAAGACGCTTTTTCTTTTGTCGTTTATTTTAGGCAGGCCGCAAGCCTATGCGGCGAAAACGGCGCGCTTCTTTGCTGGGAAATGGAAAAGCCCGCTTGGGAAAAAATCGCGCGGACGCTTGGACAAAAACAGCTTTTCGCGAAAATAAATCCCGCCCGCCTCATGCTTTTGGACAAAATGGAGATGGAATGAGCATGGAGGAAATTTTGCGCGACGCTTTTGGCCGGACAATAAAATACCTTCGCGTTTCAATTACCGACAAGTGCAACTTGCGCTGCAAGTTTTGCGTTCCGCCGCAAGGAATGAAAAATTTTTCGCAAAGCGAAATTCTTAGCTTTGAGGAAATCGAATTCATTGTCAGCGTCATGGCTAAAATGGGCGTCAAGAAAATTCGCTTGACAGGCGGAGAGCCCCTTGTCCGTCCCGGCGTTCAAGATTTGCTTCGCGCGCTAAGCGGCGTTCCGGGCGTGGAAGAGCTTTGCCTTACGACAAACGGAATTTTGTTTTCCGGCATGGCGGCTTCGCTAAAAGAAGCGGGGCTTTCGCGCGTCAACGTCAGCCTTAATTCTTTGGACGAAGAAAAGTTCGCTTCGATAACAGGAAGCCGCGGCTTGGCTCAGGTTCTAAAAAGCGTGGAGGCCGCTTTGGCGCTGGGCTTTAAGACAAAAGTAAATTGCGTTCCTTGCGACTGGAACAAGGACGAGCTTTGCGACATCGCGCTTTTGGCAAAGGACAAGCCGCTTGACATTCGCTTTATCGAGCTCATGCCGATTGGAAGCGCTTTTGGAATGAAAGGCCTTTCTTCTGATTTTGTCAAGGCGCGCCTTGAGGCGCGTTTTGGAAAAGCCGATTCTCTTGCGACGGACGAAGGCGGCCGGGCCAGCTTGCTTGCCTTTGAAGGCTTTAAGGGAAGGGTGGGCTTCATCTCGCCCATGACGCATTCTTTTTGCGCCGAATGCGACAGGCTGCGCTTGGCTTCAGACGGAAAGATAAAGCTTTGCCTTTGCTCGGATGAATTTCTTGACGCGAAAAAAATATTGCGCTCCGGCCAAAGCTTGGATAAAATAGAAGAAGCCTTGCGAGAAGAAATAATTCTTGCCGTCAAGCGAAAGCCCAAGTCCCATTCGTTGGGAAGGCTTTCGGACGGCGTGTTTGGCTCTATGACGCAAATTGGAGGCTAGAATGACAGGAACAATCCGCGCCGTTTGCGCGAGTGAAAAAAAAGGAACGGCAAAAGAAAATGTCGGCTCCTGCAAATTGATAGAAGATTACGGTTTGGAAAACGACGCGCACGCGGGAAGCGGGCGGCAGGTAAGCCTTTTGTCTTGGGAAGCGGTCGAGGCCTTTGCCCGCGCCGCGCAGTCTGGCGCTGCCAACAATGCCACGGCGCAATCCAGCGCTAACGACCAGTCCGCGCAGTCCAACGCGCAAGCTGGCGCTAACTTTCCGGCAGGCGCCTTTGGCGAAAACCTTCTTGTCCAAGGCCTTGACTTGGTTTCCTTTCCTGTTGGAACGCGCCTAAAATGCGGCGGCGCGGAATTGGAAATAACCCAAATCGGAAAAAAATGCCATTCCGCCTGCGACATATCCAAGCGAATCGGAAAATGCCTTATGCCAAGCCAAGGAGTTTTTGCCCGCGTCGAAAAGGGCGGAGTCGTAAGCGCAGGTGACCGGCTGGAACTTCTTCCGTGCCGCCGCTTTACCGCCGCCATTATCGTGGCGAGCGACCGTTCCTCCAAAGGCGAGCGCGAAGACAAGAGCGGGCCCGCGCTTAAAGAAATTCTTGAGGCGGCGGGCTTTTTGCTTTGCCAAAGCCTTCTTCTTCCCGACGACCAAGAGGCTTTGTACAAGGCGCTTTGCTCCTTGGCCGACGTTCAAAGGCCCGACCTAATATTGACCTCGGGCGGAACGGGCTTTTCCCCGCGCGACGTAACGCCGGAAGCCACCCTTCGCGCCGCGGGAAAGAACGCGCCTGGAATAGCCGAAGCCTTGCGGGCCTATAGCATGACAATCACTCCAAGGGCAATGCTTTCGCGCGGCGCGAGCGTCATTCGCGGCTCGACGCTTATCGTAAACTTGCCCGGAAGCCCCAAGGCCGCCAAGGAATGCTGCGAATATTTGCTTCCGGTTTTGGAGCACGCGATTCCGCTTTTGCGCGGGGAGGTTATTGAATGAACGTTGTCGGGCAAGAAATTGTTCGCGTTTATCCGGACTCAAAGAGCGAGCGCAAGGAAGCCCTTCTTTTAAAGGAACATTCGCTTTTGATAAAGGTGAACGGAACGGCTTGGACTTCGCTTGTCTGCTCTGACACAAACCTTATGGAATTGGTCGCGGGCCATTTGTTTTCTTGCGGCCTGGTGGAAACAAAAGACGACATCGCGCGAATCGACTTGAACTCGGACAAGAGCGAGGCCGCCGTTTGCCTTTCGCGCTCGTTGGACGCTCCCGTTCCGCTAAAAAAAATCGAGGCCGCCGCTTGCGAGCCGGAATGGATCTTCAATTTAGCGAAGGCCTTTTCAAACGACAGCGCGCTTCACAAGCGCACGGCGGGAACTCATTCCTGCATCCTTGCAAAAAAAGGCCAGCCGCTTTTTGTCGCCGAGGATATAGGCCGTCACACAGCCTTGGACAAGGCCTTGGGCTGGATGCTTTTAAACGGCGTTCCGGCTGGCCAGGCCATGCTTTACACGTCAGGCCGCGTTCCCGTTGACATGGTGGAAAAAGTTGTTCGCGCCCGCGTTGGAGTTTTAATTTCAAAATCGGTTCCCACCGCGCAAAGCGTCGCGCTTGCCAAAGATTTTGGCCTAAAGCTTTTTTTTCGCGCCTGGCCCGACAGTTTTGACGCGGCAGTTTGGTCTTGAATTAATTTCCGTTGCGCTTTATAATATAGCCATGACTGTAACATCAAGCGAAAACGGCGGCGCCGTAACGTTTCTTATCGAAGGAAGAATCGACACCACGACCGCTCCGGAATTTGAAAAAGAAATTATCGAAAAGGCTTCCGCCTATGACTCTGTGGTCCTGGACTTTGCAAAGACAGAATACATTTCTTCTGCCGGCTTGCGCGTTCTTCTTAGCCTTTACAAAATCATGACAAAAAAGGGCGGGCTAAAAATCGTGAACGTTTCCGACATGATTATGGAAGTCTTTGAAGTGACAGGATTCAAGGAAATCTTTTCGCTAGGCTAAGAGCCCTTCCTTTAAAAAATCGCTTTTCGCGCAATTGAAATTATTTTAACAATTTGTTATAATTCTTTCGATATGGCGGAAAAAAAAAGCTCCACTTTTGAAGGATTGGTTTCTCTCATAAGCGAGGACGAACGCAAGGCGCTGCTTGAAAAAATGCGGCCCTTGGAAGGCGATCCTGACGCGCGCGTTTTGGAGTCGGCCAAAAATCCCGACTTGGACGCAGACGAAATCGTTCTTGAAGAAAGCGTAAAGCGAGAGTCTATTTTTTACCGTTTCATCTTGTGGCTGCGCTCGATACTTTCTTCAACTTCGATAGAGCAGCTTTACAACGACGACAAAATTCAAACGCTTTTTAGAAAAATCAACCGCGACTATCCCGGCTTGGTTGATTACCGCGGCGCCCTGATCCTTAGCATTTTTTACGAAAAGCTGGTCGAGCTAAGAAAGGCCGCCGATTTTTTTAAGCCTTACATTGACGCGATTTACGAAAACATTGGCGCCTTTTACGTTTTTCTTGGCTCCTTTGTCGTTCCCGAAGTCACGCAAAGAATGAACTCTGACGTTGACCCCACGTCGCTTCCGCTTGACCGTGAAGTCACTTCGGAACTGCGCTCGTCGTTCTTGCGAAAGATGGACGAAATCATAAAGGAAATTCCTCCGCACAGGCGAAGCTATCTTTACCAATGCGCGGTTTCGGTCGAGTGGCTTTATCAATTCACAAAGCTTCCGTTTGAGCGCTTTTTGTCAGCCTTTTCCACGGGCCTTAGCGACTCTCAAGTGGCGCGCTTTGAGAGCGTCACCAGCGAGTTGAATTCCTTCGCGAAAGTTTTGTGCAACGGAAAAAGCCTTCCGCCCGAAGCCTTTGAGTCAATCTATTTGTTCTCTGCAAAAAAAATGGTTCCCGCCACAAGCGAGGCCACCGACGACGATTCGCGCGCAAAAGAATTCATGGACAAGGCCACCGGCTTTATGACGATAATCCACATGTTCATCAACAGCGTTCCTCTTCGCTACGTGAACAAGATTGTCTACAACAACATTCAGTGGCAGCCCGAACAATTCACCGGCGCGGAAGATTGGTTTTCAAAATACAAGGATCACTGGAAGCGCCTGTTCGACGCGCAGTGGGATTACTGGATAAAAGAAAAAAAACGCGCGGCGCTAAACAAGCGGCTCAAAGAAAATTTTGGAATAGACTCGATTCCGCTTTTGCCCGACCGTCCTTGGGCCTCCATGTGGGGAACGGGCGTTGCCTTTCACTACGAAAGCACTGCGGGCTTTTTGCTTTGGTTTGTTTCAAAAAAGCAAAACGAAGTTTTGGAGCCGCTCAAGACGCTTTTGCTTGAAGGCCAGTTTGTAAACAAAGAGAACCGCGCGGAGTTCGCCAACACGCTGAACGACCTTTCGCAAATTTCTTCTTCGATGTACCACTTTGAGGAAGACCTTTCGTCCAAGGGGCAGACCGGCCTTATATTTGAAAAGCTGGCCAGCGACCACTTGCGCACTTTGGCCGCGCAGTCAAAAATCGACACAATCATCATAGAAAAAGAAGCGTGGGTCAAGTCGACCAAAAATTCTTTTTGTGGCTGCGCGCGTTCCATCTTAAACGTGCTGAACGGAATTTTTGCCGAAAAAAAAGACACACGCTACGACGGCATTCAAAACCTTGCGTCGATTCAAGGCGGACAAAATGCCGCCTTTAGGCAAAGCCTTGAATCGAGCCAAAAAGTTTTTGCCGCCGCCCTTGACGTGCTCAAAGAGCTTGAGCAAATCGACCTTCCAAAAGCCGGAACAAAATGACGACGCTTGACTTTACTCAAGGCCAAAATTGCTTGCAAGCCCAAGAAGCGCCGAGCGTCGGCCTCTTTCCCTTTTACAAAAACAATTCTCCCTTTGAGCGCGGCGCGAACGGCTTGCGCCCCCTTTGGGGAATGACGATGAAGGCCGCTGGCTCCATGCGCTTTAGGTGGAACGAAACGAATCCCAACCGCGATCAATTCCTTGCCGGACTTTGCGAGCGCTGCGGCGGCGCGCCTGGTAAGGACGGGGCGGACAGGCAAGTCGTTCCGCTCGAATTGATTCATTCAAAAATAGTATACGAAGCGCGCGAGGCGGGCGACACTTTCCAAAAGCAGGGCGACGCTATAATCACAAAGAACGCCGCGCTGGTTCCTGTCGTCACCGTCGCCGACTGCGTTCCCCTTTATTTTTACGACGCGGGAACGGGCGCGTTTGGCGCGGCTCATTCAGGCTGGAAGGGAACTGGAATCGCGGCGGAAGTCGTTTTGGCGATGAAAAAGCATTACGGGAGCGACCCGCGCGACATCCTTTGCGCGATCGGCCCCCACATCCACGACTGCTGCTACTTGGTCGACGGCGAGCGCGCCAAATACTTTGCCGACAACTTTGGAAGCGCCTGCGTCCAAGAGGCTTCGCAAGCCCAAAATGGGGGCGGACCCCAATCGTTTGGCGCTGGCAAAAACTTTTCGCAAGCCCAAGACGCGCGCGGCGGCCTCTACAGACTTTCCCTTTTGCGCGCCAACCTAAGCGTTTTGGAAAAAGCCGGCGTTTTGGAAGAAAACATCGCGGCGGCAAAAAACTGCACCGCTTGCGACGCGCGCTTCGGCTCCTTTAGGCGCGAGGCCGCCGCGCTGCCCGACCGTCCCGGCCAAGACAAGTCGCGCTTGTTTACAACCCAGGCCGCCTTCGTTATAATGGAAAGCGCGGAATGAACGCGGAACAAAATCGATGAAACTTGAACGATACTATTCGGAAATAAAAAAACGCTACGGAATAATCACGCGCGCGCGCGGCCCATTTTTGTACACGCAAAAAAACGTCCGCTTGACCGACCTTTTCCAAGAAGGCGGCCGGGCGATTTTGGGCTGGGACGCTCCCGCCTACACTGTGTTCAAAAACATTTTGAGCAAGGGCTTGGCCGGCTCGTTTGAAACCCCGCATTTCGCGCGCCTTCAAAAAGCGGTTTCCGAGCTTTTGCAAAGCAAGCGGAAAATATTTTTGTTCTCGCATAAAAAGGCCGCGATGGAAGCGGCGCTTTTCCTTGACGCGCAAAGCTCAAGCGTTTACAAGCCTTTTAGCGGAGTGGACTACAGCGCGGCAAGAAACGTCGTCATCGCGCCGCCGCTTCCGTGGACCAACAATTTTTGGATTTTGGCGGCGGCCTCCAACGATTTAGGTCAGGACAAAAATTGCGGCGCGTCCAACGATTCAGGCCTTGCAACCGCGCTGCCTTCCGAATTCTTTCCGCCCGCCTTGCTTGCGGCCGCCGCCCGCGCGGTTTACGACCTGATCGCCGCTCTCAAGACCCGGCAGGAAAAAGATTTTTTCATTTACGACAAAACTCTTGTGAAATTTTTTGAGCGCCGCGCTTGCTGGCTTCGCCCAAAAGTTCCGCAAGAAAAATACGACGACTTTGTTCTTGCCTGCCTTGACGCGGGCGTGGCTGTAAGCCCCGACTATAACGCGGACTCGCTGGTTCCCTTTGGAGCCGACAAGGGCGTTCTAAAAAAAATGGGGGAAATAAATGTCTGACGCGGAAATTCTTTTGAGCGCCATTAGGCTGGGCTTGGGCGGCCTTTGCGCCTTTGCCGCCATTTTGCTTTGCGCCAAGCAAAGGAGCGCGGCGGTCGTTTGCCTTGTGGCTTTTGTTCTTGCATCTTACGCGCGCGAAGTTTACAAGATTTTGCTTTCGCTTGGAATCGCGGAGAATGTTGGCGCGGCGCTTTTTGGCGTTCCGCTTTTGACGCTGGCTTTTGAAGCCCTTCCGTCCATTTTTTTGCTTTTGGCGCTGATTTTTTTCATCGCCAAAAAGCGCTAGGGTGAATCGCATGACGGAAAATGAATTTTGGGAAAAATACGCGCGCGAGTCGGGGCTTGGCGACGAGGCCAAGTACGCCGGCGACTTTGGCTTTGAGGCCAAGGGCTTTTTCGGAACGGAACGCTTGGCCGCGCTTTTGGCCGGGAAAAAGACCGCCGCCTTTTTTTCGTACGCGACATTTGCCGTTGACAACGAAGAGCTTCCTGTTAGCGACGAGCGCTACATTGTTCGCGGCGCGGACGGTGAGCCCCTTTGCGTGATAAGGACGACGCGCGTTCAAGTTATTCCCTACGACCAAGTTTCCTGGGAACTGGCCCAGCGTGAAGGCGAAGATTCTTCAATAGAAGAATGGCGCGACAGAACCCGCGAAAACCTTGAGGAAGAGGGCGCCGTAGTCGGCTTTGATTTCGCGCCGGACATAAGGCTTGTTTGCGTTGAATTTGAAGTAGTCTTCCGCGCCTAGCCGCTCGAATGTAGTTGCGCGAACCGCGCCAATTCATTACAATACATTTCTATGAAACTTTACACACGCCGCCACTTGTTTTTTTCTACAATAACAACAGTGATGATTACCGCCGCCGCAGTTTTGGGCGGGCAAAAAATATTTTCTTGGTGGAACAATTCCCAGACGCAAGAAGCCGCTCTGCAAGACGAGGCCGGCGCTTCTTCAGAGGCCGCGCAAAGCGCTCCAAGCGCGCAAGCCCTTCCAGCCCTTCCTTACTCGCAGGCGCAAGTGCCGGTGGCCGCGCCTTCCGTCACATACACCGCCGACGAGCAGCAAAACATTTCGGTTTACCAGCGCTTCAACGAAGCGGTCGTCAACATCACGACGCAAGTTATGGGAATGAACTGGTTCTTCGAGCCGATCGCGGAAGACGGCGGCTCCGGCTCCGGTTCCATCATCGACAGCCGCGGCTACGTCATCACAAACGTTCACGTTATAGAAAAGGCGGCGAAGATTTACATTTCCCTTTACGACGGAAGCCAGTACGAAGGACGCGTTGTTGGTTCCGACGTGGAAAGCGACATCGCCGTTTTGAAATTCGACCCGCCAAAAGACTTGGTTTTAAAGACGATTCAGTTTGGCGACAGCGAAAAACTAAAGGTTGGCCAAAAGGTCATCGCCATAGGAAACCCCTTTGGCTTTGAGCGCACCCTCACGACCGGAATCGTAAGCGCGCTGGGCCGCCCTATCAAAAACTCAAACAACATCATCATTCGCGGAATGATTCAGACCGACGCTTCAATCAATCCCGGAAATTCGGGCGGCCCGCTCCTTGACACGGCGGGCAATATGATTGGCATCAACACAATGATTTATTCGTCAAGCGGTTCCAACGCCGGAATCGGTTTCGCCGTTCCCGCCTCAACGGCCCGCCGCGTGGTCTCCGACCTTTTGCAGTACGGAAAAGTGCGGCGCGGCGCGATTCAGGCAAGCCTTGTGCAGATGAGCCGCGCCATCGCCGACTACGCGCGCCTGGACATAAGCCAGGGAATTTTGGTCAGCGAAACGACGCGCGGCGGAAATGCGGACAAGGCCGGAATCAAGGGCGGAACGCAAGCCGTCCGCTACGGAAATTCGCGCAACGCCCGCACATTTTACATCGGCGGCGACATCATCGTGGGCATTGACGGCGTTCAGGTCGCCACGTATTCGGACTACTATTCTATGCTGGAAAACAAGCGGCCGGGCGACACGGTGACGGTTACGATTCACCGCAACAAAAAGAACTACGACTGCAAGGTTGTTCTTGCGGAGGAGTCGGCGGCGGAATGAGAAAATTTGTCGTTGAATCTCCCTACGAACTTTCGGGCGACCAAGGACCGGCCGTCCAAAAACTTGCCGAAGGCTTTTTGCGCGGCGACCGCTTCCAAACGCTAAAGGGCGTTACCGGAAGCGGAAAAACATTCACGATGGCAAAAATCATCGAGGCCGTGCAGCGCCCCACGCTTGTGATAAGCCACAACAAAACTTTGAGCGCGCAACTCTTCCGCGAGTTCAAGACATTCTTCCCCAACAACGCCGTCGAATATTTTGTTTCCTACTACGACTACTACCAGCCGGAAGCCTACGTTCCCGCCCGCGACTTGTACATAGAAAAGGACGCGTCTATAAACAAAGAAATCGACCAAATGAAAATGGCCGCCACTTACAGCCTGATGGAGCGGCGCGACGTAATCGTAATCGCAACCGTCTCCTGCATCTACGGCTTGGGCATGCCGGAACTTTACAAGTCGATGCGCGTCCACATCGAAAAAGGACAAACGCTCGACCCCCGCGCGCTCGCGCTGGAATTGGCTCAAGTTCAGTACAAGCGAAACGACATGGTTTTGGAGCGCGGAACTTTCCGCATAAAAGGCGACGTGCTGGAAATCTATCCGCCCTACATGGAATTTGACGAGGCCTACCGCATAGAGCTTGACTGGGAAGAAGTCGTCCGCATCCGCCGCTTTAACGTTGTGAGCGGAAAAGTCACCGAAGAGCTTGACGAGACGACGATTTACCCGGCCAAGAATTTTGTCGTTCCCCAGTCGGAACTTGAAAGCGCCACCGAGCGCATTCAAAAAGAAATGGAAGCGCGGGTGGAAGAGCTTCGCGCGCAAAAGAAAATGTTGGAAGCCGAGCGCCTAAAGACGCGCGTAACCTACGACATAGAAATGATGAAGGAAATGGGTTACTGTTCCGGCATCGAAAATTATTCGGCGCCCATCGCAAACCGCGCGCCCGGAGTTCCGCCCGCGACCCTGCTCCATTACTTTCCCGACGACTTTTTGTGCTTGATTGACGAGGCGCACGTGACCGTTCCTCAAATCGGCGCGATGTACGAGGGCGACCGGAGCCGCAAGCAAAACTTGGTGGACTTTGGCTTCCGCCTGCCGAGCGCGCTGGACAACCGCCCGCTCAAGGCCGACGAGTTTTGGAAAAAAATCAACCAGGCGATCTTTGTCACAGCCACGCCCCGGCCTGAGGAAGTCAAGCAGTCCACGCAAGTGGTGGAGCAAATCATCCGCCCGACGGGCTTGCTAGACCCTATTGTGGAAGTGCGGCCCAGCGAAGGCCAGATGGAAGACATTTACAAGGAAGTCCGCGAGCGGATCGAAAAGGGCGAGCGAAGTCTTATACTTACGCTGACAAAAAAAATGGCCGAGGATCTTACCGACTATTTGCTGGGCCTCAACCTAAAGGTAAAGTACATTCATTCCGAAATCGACACTTTTGAGCGCGTGGAAATTCTAAAGTCCCTGCGAACCGGCGAAATCGACGTTCTTATCGGAATCAACCTTTTGCGCGAGGGAATCGACCTTCCCGAAGTTAGCTTCATCGCGCTCCTGGACGCGGACAAAATCGGCTTTTTGCGCTCGACAACTTCGCTAATCCAGATCATAGGCCGCGCCGCCCGCAACGCGGAGGGAAAAGTCGTGATGTACGCCGACCGCATGAGCGACGCGATGAAGGAAGCGATAGACGAGACCCGCCGCCGCCGCTCTATCCAAGAGGCCTGGAACGCGGAGCATGGGATTACGCCCAAAACGATTAAAAAGGCCGTGGCCGACATTTTGGAACATCAGGAGCAGGACGCCAAGGAAACGGCGGCGATTCAGCTTGAGGCGCTCAAAAAGTCCGCCAACCTCTTTGTGGCCAAGGAGCGCAAGAAGCTCATCGAAGCGCTCAAAAAAGAAATGTCCGACTGCGCCGAACGCCTTGACTATGAGCAGGCCGCCGCCATCCGCGACCAGATTTACGATATTGAAAAAACTTATGGTCGCTCTTGACACAAATGGCGTTTTTCTATAAAATGTTAAAACTCACGATTGAATATTAAAGGCACAAGACTTACCATCACACACGCCACGTTTGGAAGCCCAACCTTGTAAGCGTAAAGGCTGACTTTGGCGACGGCGGAGCCCGCACAATCAAGATTTGCACCCAGTGTCTCAAGAGCGGCTTTGTCACAAAGAAAGTTCGCGTTCCCAAGGAAAACCAGGCTGCCGCTCCGGCCGCCAACTAAGCGCCGTTGCCCGCTTTTTAGGGCAATGACAACGCTTGGAACTAAACTTCCAACCTAAGGCCGTCGTGGGCCGGCAAAACGCTGCCGCCGCCTGCGACGATTTTTTTTAGCCCAGGGTATTCGGGCAAAATTTCAGCAAAATAGTCCGCTATTTCTTGATGGCCAAAATCGTGCGTCATGTGGGTTGTCCACGTGTGGCGGCTCTGGATTTGTTCCGCAATGCCCAAAGCTTGCTCAAAGCTAAAGTGCGTCGTGTGGACTTCTTTTCTAAGGCCGTCGATTACCGCGTGGACCAGCGTTCCGCAGTTTTCCTTTATCAATTCAATCGAGGCGGGGCTGATGTAGTTGCAGTCGGTAAGGTAGGCCAGGCTTTTCTTTTTTCCGTCCGTTCCGCTTGTGGAAATCAAGTAGCCGGTCGTGGGGATTTTTCCATGTTTCATCGGAACGGAGAAAATTTCCATGCCGCCGATTTTGAGCGGATTTTTGGGCGTGAGCTTTTCCGCCTTTTCAAGTTGGACCAAAGGCTTTCCGCCGCCGATTTGCGTCCGCTTGAAGATGTAGTCAAAGTGCGAACGGATGATTTTTGTCGTTTCCTTGTCGGCGTAAATCGGCATGGGCTTTGTAAATTCGTTGGAACCGTGGACGGTTCCGTCCGCGTCCGTGTATTTGGAAATCGCGTTGGGAACTTTTGTATGGCTAAAAATGCGGATGTCGTCCAAGCCGTGCAAGTGGTCTGCGTGGCCGTGCGTGATTAAAAGCGCGTCCAAGGACGGAAGGCCAATTGCGAGCGCCTGGCTTCTAAAGTCGGGGCCGATGTCAATCAAAACGCGCCAAGTCTTTCCTTCAAAGTCGTTTTCCAAAAGCGCGCTCGCCCGGTAGCGTTTGTCGCGCGGGTCGGCGGACTTGCACACCGCGCAGTTGCAGGCTACGACCGGAACTCCGTGGCTTGTTCCGCTTCCCAAAATCGTAAGAGTCATGCGGACATTGTCGCGCAAACGGCGCCTTTTTGCAAGCCAAAAAACGCGCGGTCTTGCATTCAACGGCGCGAGCGGTTTTTGTCTATAAGCTGAACGAAGTCTTCGCCCCAATAATCGCAGAGCATTGCGCGCGCGGCCTCTTGCAATTGGGGCGCGACTTGCTCTTCCATTTGCTTCAAGTTGTTGGCAAGATAGGAGCGGCTCAAAAAG
>CADCCO010000044.1 GCA_902799965.1 uncultured Spirochaetaceae bacterium | reverse complement strand
GTCAAATAGCGCTCGTAAAGGTGCGCCATAATGTCTGTCACGCCCGCCGCCGTTTGAAAGGCAGGCAGCGTTTGCGTGAGCGCCGGGTTCAAAATGCTGAACTTGGGGCGGATCGCGTCGCTTCCGGTTCCGCGCTTGAACATTCCCTCTTCTTTTGTGATTACCGAGTCGGGGCTTCCTTCGCTTCCGGCGGCGGCGATTGTTAGAACCGTTCCCACGGGGAGCGCTTTTTCAATTTCCTTTCCGCTGTAAAAATCCCAAAAGTCTCCGTCGTACAAAACGCCGGCCGCAATCGCTTTTGACGAGTCGATCGCGCTGCCGCCGCCGACGGCGAGGATAAAGTCAACGCCTTCTTTTTTGCAAAGGTCGATTCCCTTGTAGACAAGGCCGCTTCTCGGGTTGGCTTTCCTCCAAAATGAACCAAAACCTTGCTGGCTCCAAAACGCTTGGCCAAAGCGCCGGCCTCGCGCTCAGAATCCTTTCCAAAAGCGAAATAAGTGGGTGAATAAAATGTAAAGTTTTCCATGAATAAATTCTCCTTCACTTATCATTGTAAGGCATAAATTTAAAAAAAGATAGAGAATTTTTATTGCAAATTGCCCATTTTTTGCTATAATGAATTTGGCCTTATGGAACAAGAATTCATCGCATATCCGACAGTTCGAGGCGTGGCTACAATCCCTAACGCAGGAAATTCATTTTCCCTTAATTAAACTCACTTTTTCTTCAAGTTCGTCAAATTCGTTCTTTTGCCGATTTATTCTTGCCGCATTAAATTTATCATATTCCGCATAAGCCTTTTGCTTTGCTTTTTCAGCAGTAACAGTTCCTGCATTATCAAGAATCTTTCGGCCATAGAATTTAAGAAAATCATTCAGTTTGTTTTCCCAGTCAGCCATGTGCATAGGAACATGCTGTTTTGCCTGGTCTTCCGCAAAATCAAGATACATAGTAACTATTCGATTCAAGGCTTCTATTTCATCTTTTGTAAGATAGTTCTTCGCAATATCTACATCGCCTTTGCGAACAACAGCGCCCCTCCAGCTGGTTAGCCCCATATTTTTCTTTGTTGAATCTGCGCGACTGTCTATAATTTCCGCCGCCGTATGGGCATGAACGCTGTAATGCATTTTGTTCTGAACAGTCTTAAAAAAGCGCTTTGTTTTTTCATCATCTTTGTCATAATCAATGCTCGTAGCATAAATAGCCTTTACCTTTTCATAAAAGCGTTTCTCGCTAGAACGAATATCTTTAATTCTTTCAAGAAGCTCGTCAAAATAATCGTCACCAAAGGCTTTTGGTTCTTTGAGTCTTTCATCATTCAGCGCGAAGCCTTTTTGTGTGTATTCATGAATCAGAGAAGTTGCCCAGTTCCTAAAATGAATGCCGATTCTAGTACGGACACGATATCCTATAGCCAAAATCATCTCGAAAGAATAATGCTTTGTATTACGCTTTATCTGCCGCGTTCCTTCTGTTTGAACTTGTAAGTAATTCTTACAAGTTCGATTTTCTTCAAGTTCGCCGTCTGCATAAATATTCTTTATGTGCTGAGTGATATTCTGTGGCTTTGTTTGATACAATTCCGCTATAGCGGCCTGTGTCATCCAGATATTTCCATCTTGAAAAAGAACATCAACTTTTGTGTCGCCCTTTTCATTCTGGTAAATCATAAGATTGCCAACTGGCTTAAATTCGTTTTCCATTTCTACCACCCTACTTCAGCCACTTGTCAGGACCCGCTGTTTTTTACCCCACGAACTGCCGCGCAAAGTCGGCGGCGGCCTTTAGGTCGGCGTCGTTGGGGCGACCCTTGTTAAAGAACTTGAACTCGCCCTTGCAGTGGAACTCCCTTTGGTCCATCGGGATTCCAACCTTGTCCGCCTGAGCCTTGACTTTTTTGTATGTCGAGTTGAGCATGGCGGCCGAGCCGAAATTGACGATTTTTCCGACCTTGTTTTTGTCCAGCGAATTTATAAAAGCCTTCACTTCCGGGTCGATGTCAAAGGCGTAATATGAATTGCCCAAGAACAAAAGGTCCACCGCTTCCGAAACCGGCTCGCTTATGGGCAAGGCCTCAACTCCCAGCGCGCCGGCTACGGCCTGGGCCAACTTTTTTGTGTTTCCAGTCTTTGTGTAAAACCTAACGGCGAATTTCATTTTATGCCTCCTTAGCATTCGCTTTCTTCAAGAAATTTATAAAGCAGCTTGTAAAGTTTTTGCGCCTCGTCTTTGGTAAGGGCTGAATTTGAGCAGGCGATTTTTGCCGGAATGTCCTTGCACTTTTTTTTAAGCGCGTTTCCAGCCTGAGTGATGTTTATGACAGTCACGCGCTCGTCTTCCTTTGAGCGCGCCCTGGTGATGTAGCCGTCTTTTTCCAAACGCTTTAAAAGCGGAGTCAGAGTTCCCGCGTCCAAGCGCAAGGTGGAACCAAGCTGTCCCACGTTGACGCTTTCCTTTTCCCACAAAACCATGAGCACGACATACTGCGTGTAAGTAAGCCCCAGCGGCTTTAGGTAAGGCGTGTAAGCGCTTACGATTTTTCGCCCGCACGCGTACAAGGGAAAGCACAACTGATTTTTTAGCAATAACTGTTCGTATTCCTGCGCCATTACATTTGACCTCCATTGCACGATTGCAAGGATATTATATTTAGTCAAATATAATTTGTCAAGATATTATTGCGTTTTACCTTATTCTTCTTCAACAAAAGTCTCTTCCGATTCCGCTTCTTCTTCAACGATGTCGCGGTAGAAAAGGCGAATCACTTCGTTTTGCTCGCGGTGGCGGCTCTTTAGCAAAAGCGCTTGCGCGGCGGCGCGGTAAATGTAGCCCGACGAATTGTAAATTTCAAAGCGCGGGTCAGTGCGGAAGTCCATGTTGTAAATTTGAATTCTTCTAAACGGCGTGATTCCGCGAATGAACATATAGTGCGAAAGCCCCACAGGGAATTCTATGTTGAGCGAAATCGTAAGGTTTTCATCGCGCGAGTAACGGATGCTGGGAGCGATTGTCCACGCCCAAACGTTTTCCGTCTCCATAGTTTTCAGCAAGGCGTAGTGCGGATAGAAGGGATTGCCGCGCATAAGGATCGGATACAGCTCCGCCATAGAGCGCAAGTCCATCGCTGCCGTGTCGCCGGCGTAAGAATTAACGATAAGCCAGCCGCACTTTTCAATCGCGGCCTTTTTGGCAAGACGGCCGTAAGACGCGAGCGCGTCGCCGGAAGTCGCCGCCACCAAAACGGAAAGCGGCGCGTCGTTTTCTATTAACAATACTTTTTCGCCGTCAAGCGAGCAAGACTGAATTATTTTTTGCGCGCACAATTCCAAAACCGGCTCCAAAGGCTTTGCCAGCGAAGAGTCCTGTTCCTGGAAATACGCCCACGAGCGCAAGATGCCCGCCGCCTGCGCCACAGTCAAATTCAATTCAGTCATAGACGCTGGAAGCGCGGCCAAAAGCGCGACGTTTCCTTTATTGCCCTGCGTGTACATGTACGCCGCCAAATTGTCGACAGTCCAAATGTCAAGGCTGCGCTCTTGAACGGCGCGCAAAATCATGTTGTTCAAATTTTCAACTTGCATCGTAAGCGTAGGCAGCAAGTCGGCCATAGAGCCAAAGAAAGGCGCGGACTGATAAGTGCGGCGGTTTCCCTTTACAAAATTTTCAGGAACAGCGGACAAGGCCTCGTTGTAACGGCCGGCCTGCGCCATAGCCGCAACAAAGGAAACGACGCTCTGCTCGCCAACCGACATGGCAAAGCCAGCCTCGTTTTGGCTTGCGGCAAAGAATGAGTCGATGATTTGCCGGCCAAGCGAATTCAATGTCTGCGCGTAAATTTCTTTTGAGGCAAAGGCAAGGTCGCCAATGTCGTCAAGATTGAATTCGTTTTGCTTTGTCATCATCGAGTAATGCGCGGACTTTGAATTCTTTTGGAACAAAATTCTGTTCTCTGACAAGGCAGGCGCGATGAGCGAATAGGAATTGGCCTTTCCCGCAAAAACGGCGGACTTTGCCTTTAGCTCGCTTACGGAAAACCCCGAATAGGGAGAGAATTTCACGCTGACAGAATTCGCTTCAGGCGGCATGTTGGCCGAAACCCACAAGGAGGCCGCGTCTGAATCTTCGCTCAAAGAAAAGACAAGGCGAACGCCGTCAGAAAAATTCAAAGCGCATGAAAGCTTGTCCGGCTCCTCAAACGAAAGCAGGCTTACAGGAATTTCCTTGCCGCCGCTGACCGCATATGTCACGGGGTTCTTGTCGTCTCCGCTGAACATAAGGCCGCAAAAAGCCAACTGGAAAGAGTTCTTCAAGCGCGTTTGACCGCCCTCGCCTTCTGTCTCTGAAAGCGTAACCCTTAGGGCGCGAATGTTTTTTCTTATTATAGAGTCGCTTCTAAACTGAACGACAAAAATGCCGACAATAAAAACGGCGTAAAGGGCCGCGAGGCCCAGCATTTTCCTAATAGATTTTTTAAGCATATTAGGGCATTTTATTCCAAAAAGCGCTTAAATTCAAGAGCGATTTTGCGCTAAAATGAACGCCGCGCTTGTTTTTTATGGAGAATTTATTGTGAGAACGACAAAGAAATTTCTTGCCTTGGCGCTTTGCGCAGCCATTTCGGCAAACCTTTTTGCCGCCGAACTTTCGATAACGGAAGACCAAAAAAGCGAAGCCGCAAAAGAAAAAAGCGGCCAAAACGGCGGCCAGTCCCAAGAAACCGGCTTTGTTCTTCAACTGCAAAACGCGCTCAATTCCGGCTCGATGGACGCGGCGCTCGCGCTTTTTGACAATATGCCCGAATCGCTCAAAGGCAACGGCGAGCTGCAAAAACTGCGCGCCTCCCTTTTGATAAGCGCGGGCCGCCACGCCGACGCTCAAAAAATCATAGCCGAGCTTGAGCAAAAAAATTCCGGCGACTTGGAAATAAAGGAAATGAAAATGGTCTTGGCCAAAGCGTCGGGAAACGTCGCCGCCAAGAGCGCCGCTATAAAAGAAATAATCGCGCTTGACCCGACCAACCCCAGCGCCAACGTGGAGCTGGGCCAAGAAAAAGTTCTTCGAAAAAAATACAAGGAGGCGCGCGGCTTTTACATGACAGCGCTCAAGGGCGACCAAAACAACCAGGACGCGCTTTTTGGCTACGGCCAAACTTCTTACTATATGAACAAAATCGACGACGCGCGAAAAGCCTTTGACAAAATTTTGCGCCTTGACCCAAACAGCGCCGTGGCCTACGCCTACATCGGAAAGCTTTACGCGGAGGACGAAAACTACAAGCTGGCCGAAGAAAACATCGTCAAAGCCATCGAGCTTAATCCCGGCGCCTACGACTATTACATGGACTGGGGAACTTATTCAAGGATGCGCGGAAAATTCAAGCAGGCGGAAGAAGCGTGGAGCAAGGCGATAAAAATCGACCCGTCATATTTTTTGGCCTACGCCTACCGCGCGGGACTTTTTGACGAGCAAAACATGTACGCCAAGGCGCTGGACGACTACCGCATGGTCATAAAGACAAACCCAAAATATTTTTACGCTTACGAAGCGCTGGGAATTTTGGCTTGGCACGAAGAAAAATACGAAGAGGCCCGCGCCTCGTTTGAAAAAGCCTTTTCGTATTACCCGCAAAGCGTTTCCTATCCGCTTATGATCGCGGCCTGCATGTACAAGTCCAACCGCGCCTTTGAAGTGAAGCCCTTCCTTCAAAAAGTGATGAAAACATATTCCGACCGCGAGTCGCTTGAATACTTGATGATTCGCCTTTACCACGACCTAGGGCCGGGCAACGCCGAAAATTTGATTCTGCAAAAAATCGGCAAGGAAGACAATTCCAACAAAAAAGGCAAGATGACTTTTTACATGGCGCTCTACGATGAAATAAAGGGCCACGAGGAAACGGCGAAAAAAATATACAACGAAGTGGCGGCGCTTCAAAGCCCCATGTTCTTTGAGTTTAGATTGGCGGAATGGAAAGTAAAATAATGGAATCGACATCTACAAAAAAAATTCTTGAATTAAACGGAAGAAAGATAACGCTTATCGGAACGGCGCACGTTTCGCCGGAATCCGTGGAAGAAGTTAAGAACGAAATCGCGGCCAATCCGCCGGAATGCGTCGCGGTAGAGCTGGACGAAAAGCGCTACGATTCGATGACAAATCCCGACAAGTACAAGGACTTGGACATCATCAAGGTCTTGAAGCGCGGCGAAGCTCTTTTGGTTCTCGCCAACTTGATTCTTGGCTCCTTCCAAAAACGAATGGGAAACAACGTCGGCGTAAAGCCCGGCGACGAGCTGCGCGCGGCCATCGACACGGCGGTAGAAAAAAGCGTTCCCTTTGAATTGGTTGACCGCCCGATAAAAGCGACGCTCAACCGCGCCTGGGCGAAAAATTCATTTTGGGGAAAATGCAAATTGCTGGCCGCGCTCATCTCTTCCGCTTTTAGCAAGGAAGAAGTCAGCGCCGACGAAATCGAGTCGCTCAAAAAAGAAAGCGAGATGGATTCGATGATGCATGACCTTTCCGAATTCCTTCCGACCGTAAAAGAAGTTTTGATTGACGAGCGCGACCGCTATTTGGCCGCCCATATTTGGGAGTGCAAGAACACAAGCGCTTCGTCGGCGCAAACGGTGACAGCCGTTTTGGGCGCGGGCCACCTTTTGGGAGTGCAAAAGCATTTGGAAGAAATTGCCGCCGCGCGCGAATCGACAGACACGACCGAAATTGCCGCCGTTCCACCCAAGGGAATCGGCTCGAAAATTTTGGGCTGGACAATCCCAGCGATTATCGTCGCGCTAATCGCCGCCGGCTTTTGGTTTGGCGGAAAAAAGATGGGCGGCCAATTCCTTGGCTCTTGGATAATTTGGAACGGAGCGCTCGCGGCGATTGGAACATTGCTCGCCGCCGGACACCCGCTAACGATTTTGGCCGCCTTTGTCGGCGCGCCGATCACTTCCCTTTGTCCGCTGGTAGGCGTTGGCCTTGTTGCGGGAATCGTTCAGGCCGCGATAAAAAAGCCCAAGGTGCGCGACATGGAAACTTTGATGGACGACGCGGCCACGCTCAAGGGCTTTTATTCCAACCGCATCACGCGCGTGCTTTTGGTCTTTGTCCTTTCTTCTTTGGGAAGCTCCATCGGAACTTTCGCGGCCGGCGCCACAATCGTAAAAGAGTTGGGCGCGAAAATCATGGGCTTGTTCAGCTAAACATCACTTCCCAAAAATCGCCGCGACAAGGCCCTTTACGTCTTGGACAAGCGCGGCGCCCTCGCATTTTTCGGGCGCGACGATTTTGTCAAAGCCCAAGCCTTTTGCCGTCTTTACCCGCTGCTTGATTCTTGAAACGGGCCGTATTTCGCCGGCCAAGCTAAGTTCGCCAACAAGAGCCGTTCCGTTGGCAAGCGGAATGTCGGAGCGCGCCGAATACAGGGCCGCAGCGAGCGCCGCGTCAATAGCGCTTTCGGTCAAGCGGATGCCGCCCGCCACGTTCACGTAAATGTCTTGGTCGCTAAAGCGAAGGCCCGCGCGCTTTTCCAAAACGGCGGCCACGCGGCTAACGCGGGCGCTGTCGATTTTTTCGGAATAGACGCGGCTAAGCGAAGCTTTTGCCGGAACAGCGAGCGCTTGTATTTCCACCATAAAAACGCGGCTTCCTTCAAAGACAGCGGCGCAGGCGATTCCCGCCGGCTGGCCGCCGTTTCTTCTGGTTATGAACATCGCGCTTGGGTCCTTGACTTCAACCAATCCTTGGGCGCCCATCTCAAAAATTCCCAGCTCGTCAACCGAGCCAAAGCGGTTTTTGAGCGCGCGCAAAAATCGCGTTTCGTCGTTGTTGCGTTCAAAAGAAAGAACGGTGTCTACCATATGCTCCATCGCTTTGGGACCTGCGATGTTTCCGTCCTTGGTCACGTGAGCGGTCATTACCAGAACAATGTCGCGCTCTTTTGCCCAGGCAATCAATTCGTTGGAGCAATATTTCAGCTGGTTCACAGTTCCGGGAATTATTCCGCCTTCAACAGAATAAACAGTTTGAATAGAATCGACCGCGACGAAAATCGGATTCAATTTGTCCAGCGCGTCCAGAATGTCTTCCAAGCGGGTGGTACATAGAATTTCAATGTTGGAACATTCAAGGCCAAGACGGTCGGCGCGGCCCTTTATCTGGGACGCGGATTCCTCGCCGCTCACGTAAAGAACACGGCCTTTATTGCTGCCAGCGATATTGGCGGCGGCTTGAATAAGCAAAGTGCTTTTTCCAATGCCAGGCTCGCCTCCCAGCAAGATGGCGCTTCTCAAAGTGGCGCCGCCGCCAAGCGCCCGGTCAAACTCGCCGATGCCTGTCATAAGCCGTTCGCCGTCGGAGGCCTCCGCGCTGGAAAGCGGAATGGGCCGCGCCTTTTGGGCCAGGCTTCCGTCCCGCAAGGCTGCCTGCGACGCGTTGGGGTCTTGGATAAATTCCTGCAAGCTGTTCCACTGGCCGCATTCGGGACAACGGCCCAGCCATTTTGGCTGGACGGCGCCGCATTCAGCGCATTTAAAAACAACGGTTGATTTTTTCGCCATAAATTATCTCTTAATTTTTTGTTCCGGGCGGAACGGATTCGATAATCCAAGAGTTTCCGGCGATGACGCTGCCCTTTCCTATCACAGTGTCCCCGCCCAAAATCGTGGCGTTGGAATAAATTATCACGTCGTCCTCGATTGTGGGGTGGCGCTTTTTGTTTTGCAATTCTTTTTGAAGGCTGAGCGCGCCCAGCGTGACGCCTTGATACAATTTTACGTTGTTGCCGATGACGGCCGTTTCGCCGATGACGATTCCGGTTCCGTGGTCGATGAAAAACGACTCGCCGATTTCCGCGCCGGGGTGAATGTCGATTCCGGTCTTTCCGTGCGTGTGCTCTGTCATTATGCGGGGAATGATTGGAACTCCGTTCTTGTAAAGAAAGCGCGCGATGCGGTAAACGATTATCGCTTCCAAGCCTGGGTAGGACAAAATAACTTCGCCAAGCGAGCGCGCGGCCGGATCTCCCGCCGTTATCGCCGCCGCGTCCTTTTGAATCATCGCGCGCAAGTCGGGAATGGCGGCGATGAGCGCCTCGACGGTTTTTTGCGCCAATTTATAGCAATGCGAGTTCTTGAAATTTTCGGCGCGCGCCTCCAACTGCCGCTCGTCGCCCTCCTCGCATTTTTGCGAAAGAACGCGCAAAAGCGCCTTTTGGATTTCCGGCGTAAGAATTGAAATGACACGGTTTACGTGCTTTCCCACAACATAGCGCAAATTGTCGCTGTCCAGCTGCTCGTCGTACTTAAAGCCGGGAAAAATCAGCGCCTGCAAGTCGCTCAGCGCGGCCACGACATTGGCGCGGTTGGGAAGGTTTTCCGCCCCGCTCCTGTTTATTCCGCCCAGAGAATTGTAGGACTCCATTATGTTGTCGATAAGCTTTTCAAATTCCATGTTGAACATTCTAGCATATTTTGGCGCGTTTTGCCACCCCAGCAGCGACCGCGGGTTGCGGTGAAACCGCCCGAACTTACCGTTATGGTCTTGTAAACAAGAACACGGGCGGCTTGGCTTAGTACGCCGTCTTAATCAAGTCAAACAAATCGTCGCTTGTCATGCTGCGCGGCAAGTAGTTGACCATGTCCAGCTGGCCCGCGTCTTCGGCGGCGAGCGCAAGCTCGTCTATGCTGAGCGACAAGTCCTTGAGGCGCGCCGGAAGGTTTGCCTTGGCGATGCGCTCGCGAATGTTTTCAGCGTAGGCCGCGCAGGCTTCTTCCACCGTGGCCGTCTCTGGCGCGGCGCGAAGAATTTTGGCAAGGCGGGCGATTCGTTCCCCCTTGAACTTGGCGTGGTCTTCTATAATATAAGGGAACAAAATCGAAGTGACCAGCGACTGCGAAATCTTGAACTTTGTGTTGATGCACAAGGCCAAAAGCGTTGCCGCTCCCTGCGACGCGATTGAAGAGGCCAAACCCGCCATGCAGCCGCCCTGGCTAAGCAAGACTTCGCTGGGCGTGGTAATCATAAGGCTGGGCGCTCCGTCGCGGCCATAGCCTGTAAGCTCAACGGCCTTTTCGGCAACCATGTCGCTAAAGAATGAAGCCTTGGGCGAAAGATACGCCTCAGTGGCAAGGCACAAAACTTCAAGCGCCATCGAAGCGATTTGGTTTTCGGAAAGCGAAACGGTCAAATTGGTGTCAAAAACCGCCAGCTTGCAAATCGAATTTTTGCTCTTGATTATCTTGGCGCTTTTGGAACGCGAGTCCACGACCGGCGTGAAAGTGGAGAACAAGTAGGGGCTTCTGATTGTGGTCGGAACGCAAATCAAGGGAAGCGGAGCCACGCCCGGAACGGCGCCTTCGACAAAATCGTACAGGTCGTGGCTTTCGTGGTAAAGGCCGCAAACGGCTTTGGAAATGTTCAGCGCCTTGTTTCCGCCAATGCCAATAACGCCGTGAACGTGCGCCTGCTTGGCCAAGCCCAGCGCCTGCTCGATTGTCTTTGTGGCCGCGCCGTCGCCCAGTTCTTCAAAAAGAAAATATTCGATCTTGTGGTCGTCCAAAGACTTTGTGACTTTTTCGCTTATTCCAACTTCGCGAAGCATGGGGTCAAGGATGACCATGAATTTTTTTCCGATTTCGCTCGCAAACTGTCCCAAGCGGGTGATTGCGTAAGAGCCCAAAACGATGTTGGGCGAAACTTTAAATATGAAGTCTGCCATTTTTGCCTCAAAAAAAAAGGCGGAACCGAAATTCCGCCTTGCAATCAAATTCAGTCTAAATCAGCCGCAAAACCGAATTATATTCCGTAAGCCTGCATGATGCGGTCGGCTGTGGCGCTGATTGTCTGCGGATTGAGATAGTTGGCGTCCTTGATTTTTTCTTTAATCTGGGCCACCAAATCAGCGCGAACGTCCGGAGTCTCGTCGGCGATGCCCTTGAGGTAGTAGGCTTCCGCCATCTCTTTGGCCTCGGCGGACACAGAAATTGAGTCGGGAGCTGATTTTACGCTGCCGGCGCCAGTTGTCCGCTTTGTGTTCTGAACGTTGTTAAGAGGATTGATTCCTCCAATTTGATCTATTCTCATATTGCACCTCTACTAATCTATTAGCGCCTCAAAAGCCGCTCTTTGTCGGATTTGAGCCTTCTTACAATAATTATCGGCCTTTTCTTTCCTCAAGTTTAGCATTTTTTATTGCTTTTGACAAGAAAAAACGCGCTACTCGTCGTCCGACGACCTTTCCTTCCCTGAAATTCCCGCCACAAAGACGGCAAATTCGCCTTTTATAGACTGGCGCGAGGCAAAGTTTTGGCAAACTTCAGCCGCAGGCCCGTCCACAATTTCCTCGTGCATTTTGGTCAACTCGCGGCCAACCACAACGCGCCGGCTTCCTTCTATATCGGCGATATCCGTCAGCAATTTAACGATTCTGAACGGAGATTCGTACAAAACGAAAGCCTTTTTTTCTTCCAAAAGCTCCCGCAGGCGCTTGCGGCGCTTTCCGGGACTAGGCGAAAGAAAGCCCTCAAAAACCAGCGTCTTTCCGCCGGGCCCCGCCACGCTGGCCAAGGCGGCAAAGGCGCACGCTCCCGGTATCGGAACCACGCCAAAGCCGGCCTGCCTGACATTATAGGCCAAAACCGAGCCTGGGTCGCTGATTCCGGGCGTTCCCGCGTCGCTGGCGTAGGCCACGTTTTGCCCTTTTTTGAGCAAATCTATTATCTTTTGCGCCGCCGCCTCTTCGTTTTGCGCCCGGCACGAAATCATCGGCTTTCGTATTTCAAAGTGCGTGAGCAGTTCCAGCGTATGCCGCGTGTCTTCCGCCGCCACAACGTCCACGAAACGCAAGGTTTCCAACGCGCGCATTGTAATGTCGCCCAAGTTGCCTATGGGCGTTCCAACGATATAAAGGACTGCCACAAGGCTTATTTTAGCGCGCTTTTGGGGAATTGACAAGCAAAAAAAAACGCCGGGAACCGCAAGATTCCCAGCGCCTTTAGGCTTTTAGGCAGCCTAAGAAAACTCAAAGAGCTTGATTACATCTTTCTGTAAGCGGCCTCGCAAATGGCTTTGCGGTCGGCGGCGTCCTTGAATTTTCCGGCAAGGCTGAAGTTTGTGATGGCTGACTGCATGTCCTTTTTGCCGTTGTCAAAATCAGCCGCGGCGATTTCGGCCAAAGATTTTTCATAATAGCAAAGGCCGGAAACATAGTGCGACTCAGGCATTCTGGCAGTGCCGCCCTTCTTGGGGTCAAATTTGTCAAGCTCAACAAAAATCGAGCGGGCGTCGTAAGAGGCTGAAACAGCGAATACATACTGCTTTTGCTTGGCAAGAGCCAAGGCTTCCGCCATCTTGGCGTCGCCAGCGGCGTTTCCGTACTCAACCATGCGGGCGTAGGCTGTGTCCTTGTTCTTGTACTTTGACGGGTGGCTGTAAGCTGTGATGAAGTGCTTGAAAAGCGTGATTTTGTCGGCCATAGTGGTTACGGGAACCATAACCTCGGCGCACATAAAGTCGAAGTTTCCTTCAGAGTTCCAAATTTCCGTTCTTCTGGCGTCAACAAACTTGGCAAGGAAGGCGCGGCTTTGCTTGCCCAAGAACGGAACTTCCGTCTCGTCAATGTTGTAGGCGGGGCTTGAGCCGATTACAGCCGGCATTTCTTCCGCATACGACTGAACAAGGTAGAAGTCAAGAGCGATTCTTTCCAATTATTCAAGAGCCTTGCGGACCGCGGCCACAGAAGGCTCGTCCCAAACCTGAGTTCCGGCGGGAATCTTTGACTTGACAACCTTAAGAGCTTCCCATGTCGAGCCGGCGCCTTTTGACTTTGCGAAATTTGCAGTCACTTCGTTAGACGGAGCGGCAAGGCCTTCAACGCCCTTGTTCATTTCGCGCTGATAAAGCGTCATGAAAACGTCGGCGGCTTCCTGGTCCTGGGGGTTGGACTTGAGCATTTCTGAAAGCTTCTTAATGTTGCTTACAGGGTCGCCCTTTTTGAGCATGTTCGCAACTTTTGAAGACTTCGCTTTGGCCGCGAAGGCGGACGCTGAAAGAAGGCAAAGCGCGAAGCAAAGCGCGGCCCGCATTCCAAATGTTTTTTTCATAAAAACCTCCATAGTTCCTTTTTTAGAACATACAATAATGTGATTATAACATAAAAAGCGCGCTTCCGCAAGAAAATTTCTCCCATATAACAAAAGTTAAATATCTGCTGAATTTGGCTCGCTTGCCCCGCTCGGCGACTTGCGCTACAATAATTCCAATGGACATCGCCGCCAAATTCAAGGAAACCGCCAAGTCGGTCTTTCCCGTAATACTAATCGTTCTCGCGCTGGGGCTTACAATCGTTCCGCTGCCCAAAGACTTGCTGGCGCGGTTCGCCGCCGGCGGCTTGCTTTTGATTTTTGGCTTGACGGTGTTTTTGATGGGCGTGGGAATGGGAATCGAGCCGATGGGCGAACGATGCGGCTCGGCTTTAGTGGCAAAGAAAAACCTTCCGCTATTGCTCGCTTGCGCCTTTGCGATTGGCTTTATCGTCACCGCGGCCGAGCCGGACATACAAGTTTTTGCCGACCAAGTGCAGGAGATTTTTCCTTTCGTCAACAAGCTGGCCTTTACCTTTGCGATTGCCGGCGGCGTGGGAATTTTTTTGCTTTTGGGCTTGCTGCGAACGATTTTGAATTTTCCAATAAAAATTTTCTTCGTCATATTTTACGGCCTTTTGTTCGCGCTGGCATTTTTCGCGCCGCAAAATTTTTGGCCAATCGCCTTTGATTCCGGCGGAGCGACGACGGGGCCGATGACCGTGCCCTTCATAATGTCCTTGGGCTTGGGCGTTTCAGCCGTCCGCGCCTCAAAAAACAGCGACTCTTCTTTTGGCCTTACGGGAACGGCAAGCATTGGGCCGGTGATGGCAGTCTTGGCCTACTCAATTTTTTTGCGCGTTCCGCAAGATTTTTTCCAAGAAATCGCGGAAGTCGAATTGGAGGCCGCCAAAAGCGCGGGCTTTTTGTCAAAAGTCTTTTTGCCCTTTGCGAATCTTTTTCCGGTTTTTTTGCGGGAATCGCTTTTTGCGATCGCGCCGCTATTCGTCCTGTTCATAATTTTTCAGCTGGCGCTTTTAAAGATGACGGCAAGGCAATGCGCCAGAATCATCGTAGGCTTTGTCTACGCTTACTTGGGGCTTTCGATATTTTTGACAGGGGTGAACGGCGGCTTTAGCGACGCGGGAAACGAGCTTGGAAAAAGCCTGGGCGCTTTGGCGGCGGGCGGCGGCGGCTGGCTTTGCCTTTTGATTGCGGTCGGAATAGCCTTTGGCGCGGTCATCGTTTGCGCCGAACCTGCAGTTTGGGTTTTGAGCGAGCAAGTTGAAAAAGTTTCCGGCGGAGCGATAAAGCGAAACGCGCTGCTGATTTTTCTTTCGGCGGGAACGGCGCTGGGAATCGCAATCGCGCTTTTTGCAAACGTTTTTGACTTCAACCTAAAATGGATTTTGATTGCAGGATATTCGGCGAGCATGCTTCTTATGATTTTTTGTCCTCCAATGTGGACGGGAATCGCCTTTGATTCCGGCGGAGTCGCGTCGGGCCCGCTTACGTCGACGTTCATTCTTTCGTTCACAATCGGAGCGGCCGGAGCCAATCCGTCAGACTCGTTTGGCGTGATAGCGCTTGTGGCGATGATGCCTTTGAGCGCCATTCAAATTATGGGAATAATTTACAAGGCCAAACAGCGCGGGCGGAAAAACCGCGAAAAGCTAGCCAAAAAGGAGGCCAAATAGAATGTTCAAGCTGATAGCGGCCATTGTTCCTGACGGACAAGGGCAAGAGATAAGCCTGGCGGCAAGAAGCGCCGGCTCTCCCGGCGGAACGATACTTCCCGCGCGGGGAACGGCTCCAAGCAGCGTCCTTTCGATTTTGGGCTTTGGCGACAGCTCAAAGGAAATTCTTTTGACGGTCGTTCCCGATTCTGTCGAAGAAAAAGTCAGCGCCACAATCAAAGAGGAATGCCTAAAGAGAAAGGGCAAGGGCGCGCTGTTTTTATTGGAAGTAAATTCATTCATAAAAAGCGGAAGCAAGGGCAATTTTTTTGCGGAGGAAAAAGCTATGGAAAAAAAAGAAGGCTGCCAAATGATTAACGTAATCGTCAACAAGGGTTACGCCGAAGACGCGATGGCCGCGGCTCGCAGCGCGGGCGCTGGAGGCGGAACCGTTTTGACTGGGCGCGGAACCGCAAAGGAAGGCGACGAAAAATTTTTTGGCGTTGAAATAGTTCCCGAAAAAGAATTGCTCATGATTTTGGCGCCCAACCAAAAAGCCCGCGCGGTCGTTGACGCTATAAAATGCCTTGACTGCTTTTCCAAAGACGGAAGCGGAATCATATTCACGGCGGACGCAAGCGGCTTTTCGCTTTTGGGAAAACGATGAAACTTTTCCATTTAAAAAAAATAGATTCAACAAACGAAGAGGCCTTGCGCCGGCTCCGCGCTTGCTTAGGCGCGCAAGAAATCCGCGCGCTTGACAAAACGATAATACTGGCCGACGAACAAAGCGCCGGCCGCGGCAGAATGAAACGCGCTTTTTATTCGCCGGCGGACGCAGGCCTTTACTTTACGGCGATACACGCCCCGCAAAATCCTATCCAAGACCCCGCCGCGCTGACGGCAATGGCGGCAGTTGCCGTATGCCGCTCGCTAAAAGAATTTTTTGGCGTCGACGCAAAGATAAAATGGGTAAACGACATTTACATTGACGGAAAAAAAGTTTGCGGCATACTTGCGGAAGGCCACCTGGGCGCGGACGGCAAAATCAGCGCGGCGGCGATTGGAATCGGCGTTAACATTTACGCCAGCGATTTTCCGCAAGAGATAGCGGATCGGGCCGGCGCGATTTTTGGCGCGGCCGAAAAGTCTTCGCAAGGCCAAGACACGCGCGAACGGCTAGCGCAGGACATTTCGCAAAAGCTTTTTGACTTGCTTGAAGGCGGCCAAAAGCAAGCGCAAGGCGCGGTCGCATGCAAAGCCGCGCTCGACGAATACCGGGCGCGCTCTTTTATCATAGGCAAGGCCGTGACGGTGATTCCCGTAATCGGCGACGAGCGTTCGGCCTACCCCGCCACAGTCCTTGGCATAGACAACGAAGCGCGCCTGCTAGTCCGCCTTAACGACGGAAGCGAGCGCGCCCTTTCCAGCGGCGAAATATCGATTAAGATTTGAATCATTGCGGCGCGAAAATTGCATTCGCGCCGCAAAAAGAGTGTGTCAAGGCTTTAAGCGCAAGCGCGCCTTGATACACTCTTATTTCTCTTTGTGGCGGCGATCCAGCTCGTCGAGAACGTCCTTCCACGAAACTTTTTCCTGATACATCAAGACGCTGACAAAGTAGAGCAAATCCGCCGCTTCCCAAACCGCCTCGTCGCGGTCGGGAGCCTCGCACAATTCGCCGGCTTCTTCCATAACTTTTTCGCGGACGCGCTTTGCGTCAAGCGTGGCGGTGTAGGAGCCGGGCTTGGGATTTGCAAAGCGCTCGCTGATTGTTTGGTACAAGCGCTCAAGGCTTGACGCCTCGTCGGCTTCCGCTCCAAAGCAGGTAAAGCTT
>CADCCO010000043.1 GCA_902799965.1 uncultured Spirochaetaceae bacterium | reverse complement strand
TCGGCCAAACCGTCAGCCTGGCTGTTGTAAACATCGCAGGTCTTCGGATTGTAGTCGCTTTCTCCGCTGTGATTTCCGTTGTATGGTTCGTTGGGCATTTCGCTAAGATCAATGCCCAACTTGGGTTCGGGAATGTAGTCCACCGTAACGTCGGTGGGCTTGTGGTAGCCGGGCGCCGTAAGCGTAAGCGGGAGCGTTCCGCCCTTCAACTCCTGCGGAATCGGTTTAAGGTCAAAGGTCAATGTCTTTGTTCCGTCAGGGTTTTGCGCCACAGTTCCTTCCACTTCTATCGGAGTTCCGTCGGGAAGAAGGTAGGTCACAGTGGGCACGGGCGTCGCGGGTATGTCGTCCTTGATTGTAATTGAAACGATTCCGTCTGGGTTTTGCATCTGGGACGAGGTCACGTCAAGCGGCTTTGGCGCCACATAGTCCACCTTGGCCTTTGTCGGAGCGTAGCCTTTTGCTTCAAGCGTAATTTCAATCTCGCCGTCCGGCAAGTCCTTGGGAACGGGGTTCATGTCATATTTTATGGTTGAAGTTCCGTCGGAGTTCTTTACGACGGTTCCCTCAAGCTCCACTGTCTTTCCGTCGGGAAGCTTGTAGGTCATCTTGGGCTTTGGGCTGTCGGGAACTTCGCCGTTCACCACGATTGTCACAAGGCCGTCGCTAAATGGCGGCCCGTCCTTTATTGAAAGCGCTGGAAGTCCGCCGCTCGGCGCGAAAGCCGTCGGCTTAAGCGCCTCCATCATGTTTGAGCATGACGCGGCGAGCGCCGCGACAAAAACGCAAAGCGCGAATATTTTTTTACTCATTTTCATTGTTGCCCTCCTCCGCGTTAGCGGCTTCTTGCGGCGCGGCTTCCTCTACAGTCGCCGACTTTTCTTCCGGCGCGGCGCTTTCGGGGGCCGCGGCCTTTCGCTCAATGAAGAACTCGATGCGGCGGTTCTTCCACCAGTTGGCGCGGTCCTCGCGGCTCGCGATGGGGTTGGCGTCGCCCATTCCCTTGGCGGAAAGCCGCTCGCGCGCGATTCCGCGGGCCGCCAAAAGTTCCATAATCGCCTCGGCGCGCTTTTGGCTTAGCGGGAGCAAGTCCTTTTCGTTCTCCTCGCGCGTTCCGCTTATGTTGTTGGCGTAGCCTTCAACAGTCACATGGGCGCCCTCCACGGAATTGAATTTCTTCACCAGCTTTTCAAGCGTCTCGTCCAAGTCCTTCTTTCCGGCGGCGTCAAGCTTGTCAAAGGTGGCGGCGTTGGCGTCAAAGCGGAAGGTTGTCATCGTGATTCGCCACTGGCCCTCGCCTTCGGGCTTCATTACGATTCCCGTGTCGATTTCCACCGCGCCTTCGACGCTGGCCTGGACTTTGTCCATGCCCAAGATTTCCTTGTCGGCGGCGGACGGAACGACTTCCAGGACGGCCTTGTAGGCGCTCTGGCTAAAGGCCAGGTCTCCGTTCTCGCTCTTTCCGTCCCATACGATTTGCGCGGGCGGGTTTCCGCTTCCGCTCCATGTCCTGAACTCGCCGCCCTGCGGGTCGAGTATTTTCAGCGTCCACGACTCTGCCGGCTCCGACAGGTAGCTGGCAGACGGGTTGAAGGCCACTGTGTCGTGGATTCCGTCGCCGTCGGGGCTAAAGTCCTTAAGGCTTTCCGGGTCTACGCCCAAAAGGAATTCCGGCTTTTCGAGCGCCTTTTGGTAGGCTTCCTTTTGCGCCTTGGCCATGGCCGCTTTTTCAATTTCGGCGCGCGTCCTTTCCTCCGCCGCAAGCCTCTCGGCCTCTTCCTCGGCGGCTTTTTGCGCGGCGAGCGCGGCGGCTTCTTCCTCGGACTTGCGCTGGGCTTCCAGAGCGGCGGCTTCTTCCTCGGCCTTTCGTTGGGCTTCCAGAGCCGCGGCCTCTTCCTCGGCCTTGCGCCTCCTTTCCTCCTCTTCGCGCTCAAGCCTTTCTTGCTCGGCCTTTTTGCGGGCCTCCTCGTCTTCCGCCTTTTTGCGGGCGGCTTCTTCTTGCGCCCGCCTGGCGTCAGCCTCGCGTTCCGCCTTTGTCCTAAAGCCCTTGCCCATGGAGAACAAGTCAAAGTGGTAGACCGCGCCCAGCCTGAAGCCAAGCTCGTTCACGACGTTTCCGTGGCGCTCGGGGCTTGTGGTCCAAACCGGGCTGAGCTCCAGCTCAAGCTTTTCGAATTTTTCATGAGAGGGAATCCAGCGCAGGGCCGGAGCGAAGACAATCACTTGGTCGGTGAACCAGCCGTCCGCCGTGGAACCGTTCTGGCCCTTGGCGCGGTTGGCGTCGATTCCCCAGCAAAACTCCGGCTGGAAGGCAAAGCGCTGGCCCCAGGCGGTAAAGGGAATTCGCAAAAAGCCTCCGACAGTGAATTTTATGTCGTCGCGTTTGGCCAGCGTGGAATTCTTTTTTGGAAATGTGTGGCCGTAGTCCAGATGGAGCGTTGCGCCCCAGTCAAGGTTTAGCGGCAAAATGCGGGGCAGCGTGTACTCCGCGTCAATGCCAAAGCCAATGCTCGCGTTGGCGTAATCGCGCCAGTCGCCGACGGCGTACTGGTTTTCAAAAAAGCCTCCGAAGCCCAAGCCTTCGTGCCGGGGAACTTCTCCGCTAAAAAACTTGAAGGGGCTTTCCGCAAAAAATGGAAACGTCAATACTGCCGCGAAAAATGCGGCCAAACAAAATTTCTTCATGCAAAAAACTCCTGTTAAAAGAAAATTACTTGTGAATGGACAGCGCCAATGCGGGCTTGGCGCCATTTTGGAGAGATACACAAATGGCCCGCAAAAAAATTGCGGGCTTGTTCTTGACTGTTAATTGCGGGCGCGAGGACGCGCCTAGAATTGCGAATTGCGAATTGCGAATTGCGAATTGCGAATTGCGAATTGCGAATTGCGAATTGCGAATTGCGAACGAATTGCGAATTGCGAATTGCGAATTGCGAATTGCGAATTGCGAATTGCGAATTGCGAATTGCGAATTGCGAATTGCGAATTGCGAATTGCGAATTTTGCGGCGCCAGGCTTGTTTTGTCAAGCGGTTTTGAGAAAGTTTTTTCTTTTTTTAGCGTCGTCGCAAATTGCATTATTCTTAAATTATAACATAGATTTGTAAAACTGGCAACTTAATAACAAAAAAATTATAGAGTTATGACAAAAAGTGTCATTTTGTCATAATGCTTTCATAGGCGCGCCGAAGTCATTTTTTTCCGAATATTAATTCCCAGTAAAGGCGCTCATACTGGTTTTTCGCGACGCTCTTCCAGGTGTAGTTGGCGCGCAAGTGGCGGGCGGCCTCGCGAATCATTTTGTCAAAGCACTTGGGATTCTTGAGCTTTTTTTGCGCCAAGTCTTGCATCGCTTCCGAAAGGCGGACGGCGGTGTTTGGCTCGTACAAAAAGCCAGTCTTTCCGTCGATGATTTTTTTTAGGCCGCCGGTCGCGTGCGCCAGCGGAAGAGTTCCGTAAATTTGCGCGATAAAGTCTTCCGTTCCGCAAGGCTCAAACTCGCTGGGAAGCGGCGCGAAGTCCGCGATCGCAGTGAACATTCGGCTCATCGCCTTTTCGTAGCCGTAAAAGAAAACGACGCGGCCGCGGAACTCGCCCGCAAAAGCGGCGCACTGGTCGCGCAAGGCTTCCTCGCCCTGCCCGTTTATAATAAGGCACGCTTCCGGGACTTTCTTTAAAAAATCGCGCGCCGCGTCAAGCAGGACAAAAATTCCCTTTTGGCGCACAAGACGGCCGTGGTAGGCAAAAAAGACTTTCGCGCGGCCGTCCAGCCAGCCGCTTCTTGGCAGGCCGGAGATTTCGGGCGCGTCGGAGGCGGCGATTTTTCGCAAAAAATACTCGCGCGTCTGGTACTTTCCTTCCAAGTCAAGCTTTTCGGGATTGAACGCAAAGGGCAGGCGCGAAACTTCCACGTCCTTCGGCTCGTAGCGCGAAATGTCGATTCCGTTCGTGATTCCCAAAATGGGAATTTTTTGCGCGGAAAATATTTGCGAAAGGCCGTCCGTGTTTTGGTTGGCGGGGTCGGCCAATTCCTTTGCGTAGTCGGGCGACACGGTTGAAAGCGCGGCGTAGTGGCTGGCCAGCAAGTACGGCTCGACGCGGCCGCCGTTCTTTGAAACTTCAAGCACTTCCCGCCTAAGGCCGGTGTAGAACAAGGCTTCCTCAACGTCCTTGAATTCGTGGTGGTAGTAAGGCCCGGCGTTATGGATTGAAACCACGAATTTTGTCTTTTCAAAAGAATTCTTTTTGAAGCAAGAAATTATGGCCGGAAGCGCGGCCGCGCAAGCGTCGTGGCAGTGAACGATGTCTGGCGAATCTTTTTTGGGCGCGCATTCCTCGCCGTAAGCCAGCACGGCCTTTTCAAAAACCGTGTTCATCAAGTGCTGGTCGGCGTAGCCTTCTCCGATTTTGCAGCCGGGAAAATTTTCAAAGTCGGCCGCGCAGTAAGTGTAAACGTTCTGCTTGTCGGAAAAGCATGGCGCGCCCACAAGGATTATTTTGACGCCGTTCAAAAAGCCAGTTGAAAACGAAACTTCGTAGCGCTCGCCCGCCGACTCAACATTGGCGCTAAATTCGTTTTGCCTAAAAGTTCCCAAGCATTGCGGATTGACGCAGCCGTAAAATGGCAAAAAGCAAGTGACGCTGTGGCCCAAGCGCGCGAAGGCTTCCGACAAAGAGCAGACTACGTTTTTTACCCCGCCGGCTTCCGCTATTCCGGCGTATTCGCGGGCGACCATCCAAATTTTCATTTCGCAATGTCCGGACGCAAGGCCTCGGCTCCGTCAAGAAATATGTGGGCGGGCTTGTTTTCCATGTAGGCGGTCAAAAGAAGGCGGATGACTTTTGGGCGGCCTCCTTGGATTTGCGCCTCTTGCGAGCAAAAGAGCGGAATTTCAGAAACGTCAATCGCGGGCTTTCCAAGCCGCAGCGCCGTGGCAGGATTCATCGCGTCCAAGTCGCTTGTCATAGTCCATTGCAAAGAAACAACGTCGTCGGCCTTGATTCCGTTTTTTTCAACGGCGGCGTTAAAGACTTTGACGGCTTTTTCTTGTATCGAGTCTTTTGTGTTTTCCGCAAAAATCGCGCCGCGAACCGCGCGAACTCTCTTTTCCATTCTGCCCCTCCCCGCCCGCGTCATTCGATTGAGTCAATCGTTTGCAAAGTTTTGTTTATGTTGTCGGAATTCTTTATCATGTCTGAAAGCTCCGGGTACTTCTTCAAAGTTTCGCCAAGGCTTTCCATTTTTTCCATCGTCGTCTTAAAGCGAGACTTTTCCTCCGCCTCTTTTTGGGCGGCCTTTGAAGCGGCTTCGCTCAAAGCCTTGGCGTACTCTTCGTAAGAGGCGGCGGCTTTTTTGTAAAGAGCCACGTCGGGAAGAACAAGCTTCTTTACCGCGACCGATTCAAGCAAGTTTCCGTTTTTTTGCCCCTGCGAATATTCTTTAAGCGCGCGTTCGGCCAAATTCTGCGCCTTTGTAAAATCAGCGTCGCCGCCGAGCGCGTCCGAGAGAATTTTTTGCGCCGCCAATGCCGAAAAATTTTCAGCGGTTCGGTTCAACAGTTTGTCCAAGTCTTCTTGGCTTTGAACATCGCCGTCTTTTATAAGGGAACAAATTTCGCTTACGCCGGCCTTGCCTTCGATTGAAAATTCAATTGAATACGAAAAATCGGCCTGGCCGTTAAAGACCTTGGCGTATTCTCTTCCGCTTGGAAGCTGGCCGGAGACGCTTTTTTCAAAGTTTTGCGACTTTGTTGAAAAAGAAATCACGCGCGCGTTTGTGGGCAAAAGAAATTCCCAATCCCAAGAAAAATTGTCGTGGGTCACTGGATTTGAGTCAACGCCGCTTGTCTTTGAAACGACTATTCCGACATTGCCCGGCTCAACCTTGAACTGGGTCCAGCCTGTGTAAAAAACATAGCCGCCAAAGCCAAGCAAAATGAGAAGGCAGAAAAAAAACGATGTCCTTTTCTTCATATTGAAATTATAATCGAAATGCGGTATAAAATTCAAGATGCCTATAAAAATTCAAACGACAAAACTGGCGCCCTTTGTTTACTTGCTTCAAAAAATATTCTTTCGCATGACGGTTTTTTCGTTCATGATTTTTTTGTCGCTGGCGCTCTTGTACGCGGCTGGAAACTTCCAGAACTTTTTGGACTCAACGCAGGCCTTCATTTTGCAGACGCTGATTTACATTTCGATAACGCTTTTGTTTTTCGCCGGCCTTTCGATTTTGACCAGCGTGATGGACACATTCTTGTCGCGCTACATTTCCAAGAAAAAAATCATTTCAATGGGCTTTTACATTTTGAGCGTTTTGCTCGCGGTTACGGTCATGCTTGCGGCCAGAACGATTTTGGCTCTGGCGGAAGGCATCTAGCCCTGGTATTTTTCTTCCCAAAGATTTTTTGCGAGCGCAAGAAGCGCGTCGCGGCTGTTCATCGCCGGGTCGTCAGTGACGGCCTCAAAAAGCTCGCGCAAAATGGCGCCCATTTTTTTTCCGGCGGGAACGCCAAGCGCGATCAAGTCGCCGCCGTTTACCGCCAAGTCCTTTAGGCCCATCGCGCTCTTTTGCCTCAAAACGCCGTCGACGCGCTCGCGCAATTCCAAAAGCTTTCCGCAAACCGCCGTGTCGTGCATGCGGACAGGAACTTTATGCATGCCGTAAATGTCGGCAAGGCGCAGGTCAAAAAGAGAGTCGATGTTTTGAGCGCCGACCCGCTGGACAAAGCGACGGACGGCGGCGTCGGACCAAGAGCTTTCGTAGTTGAACATATGCTCTTTTATCAAATGGCAAACCGCGTCGATTTGCGCGTTGGAAAACTTCAGTCGGACCATGATTTCGCGCGCCGTTTTCGCGCCGGCGATGTCATGATTGTAAAAAGTGATTTTGCCGCCAGCCGAAGATTGGTTGCAAGCCAAAGACTGCGGACCGCCATCGACGCGTTTGCAGGAAGGCTTTGCCACGTCGTGAAAGAGCGCGGCCAGGCGAAGGATTAAAAGGCGGTCGGATTGGTCGCAAGCCCCAGAAGCGCCGCCCGAAGCAGACGCATCGCAAGCCCCAGAAGCGGCCGCGGCATTTTGGCCTTGAGAACAGTCTCCGCGCAAGACGGCGCCGTCGCAAGCGTAAAAGTTGTGGTCCAAAACGTCAAAGTCGTGAAAGCCCCGCTCGTCGCTTTGAACGCAGCCGCGGCCTTCCAACAGTTCCGGGACAAAAATTTTCAGCAAGCCGCTTTCTTCCAAAAGCTTAAGGCCGACGGACGGAAGGGGCGACAAAAGAATTTTGCAAAACTCGTCCCTAAAGCGCTCCAAGGAAATGCCGGCCGCCTTTTTTAGAATGTCCTCGCGCAAAATCGCCGCCCAAGTGCTTTCTTCTATCTTAAAGTCAAGCTGCGAGGCAAAGCGGACGGCGCGGACCGGACGGAGACCGTCTTCCATAAAGCGCTCTTGGGGCTGGCCCACCGCGCGGATCGTCTTTTTTTGTATGTCTTCCGCGCCGCCGTAAGGGTCGACGATGCGGCCGTCCTTAAGGCTGGCCGCCATCGCGTTCATCGTAAAGTCTCGACGGCTAAGGTCTTCTTCGATATGGCCGGCGTACTCAACCTTGTCCGGGTGGCGGCCGTCGGAGTAATCGCTTTCGGTGCGAAAGGTGGTCACTTCTATCGCTTGCTTCATAAAGTGAACGGTGACGGTTCCGTGCTTGATTCCGGTGGGAATGACGCGGCGGAAAATTTTAATGACTTCCTCCGGCTTGGCGTTGGTGGCCACGTCCCAGTCGTGGGCGCCCTTCCCCATAAACTCGTCGCGGACGGCTCCGCCCACAAGGTAAGCCTCAAAGCCCGCCGCCTCAAAGAGAGAATTCATTTTTTGCAGTTCCGCAGGAATCTTTATTTTTTTCATCTTCGCTCAAAATAATATAGCATTTTTTGCAAATTTGCGCTATAATAAAGTGTCATGCCGAAAAACAAAACGGAGTTCACAGTGAAAAAAACAGCCCTTGCAATCGCCGCGGCCTTTTATGCCGCCAGCGCCCTTTTTGCCGCTCAAGTCGACGAAAACGAATTGAAGTCTGTCCAACAGACGATTGAGTTTGAAAACTACACAGGCCCCCACGCCCGCGTTGACACGCTGGAAGCGATCAAGGGAATCGGAAGCTCGCTTGGAAAGGAAGTGGGCGCCGACACCCAAAGCGCCTCCAGCGCGGGAAGCCAGGCCAAGTACTTTGTGGTCCACGCGATAGACCCGGCCGCCAAGGAAAAGCTTGACGCGGACGTTTTGATTTTGGGAGCCTCCGCCGAAGTTGACCACATCCGCAACTTGCGCCACATCATCGCCTCGTACCTTATGGCCGCCTACTCTTACGAGGAGCGCGACGCGGAGGCGATAGCCACGTTCGTGACCGTTTACAACGCCGTCTACCGCAAGAATCTGGACGCCTTCAAGGCAAAGTACAAGGATGTCGTGCTGAACAACCTTTCCGCCGAAAAATGCGGCCTTTCGACAAAGTATTCAGACTGGCCCGGACAAAGCCAAATCGTAATTCCGATTTCCGACTCAAGCGGAGGCCTGAGCGCGGTCGACACCAGCGTCATCAGCGACAAGGAAGTCGTAAAGTCGATGAAAGAGGACGACGGAAAGAACATCGACGACCGCAAGCAAATGGTCGACATAAAGGAGCGCGAGGCGGAAAAGGCTTCTGAAAAGGCGCAAGAATCGCAAAAGACCGCGACCGAAAAGCAAAAGGAAGCCGACGCTCAAAAGAAGGCCGCCGAACAAAAGAAGCAAGAGGCTGAGCAAGCCCAGAAGAAGGCCGACGAAAGCCAAAAGAAGGCTGACGAGGCCCAGAAGAAGGCCGACGAAAATCCAAAGAGCAAGCAGGCTCAAAAGAAAGCTGCCGAAGCTCAAAAAACGGCTGACAAAGACAAGGCGGCCGCGGAAGAAGCCAAGGCCCAGGAAAAAGAGGCTCAGGAAAAGGCCGGCCAAGCCCAAGCGGACGCTGACAAAGCAAGAAAAGAGGCCGAAACACAGCAGGCCGCCGCCGACAAAAAGCAAAGCGAGGCTCAAGAAGAGCGAAAGGAAATAGCCAAAGACCAGACCGCCGTCGCGTTGGAAGAAAAAAAGCAGGAATTGGCGCCCAGCGTTTACGGCCTTAAACTGGCCGACGCAAAGAGCCTCAACTCGCAAATCGTAAAAGTGAACACAGAAACCGGCGAGCTTATGAAGCAAAGCCCCGTCAAAGTCATAAAAGGCCGCTCTATGCACCAGGCCGCCGACGGCTTTGTCGCCGTGGCCGGAGAAAATTCCGGCAAAAGCGCCGTAAAGCTTGTGCTAATCGACAAAAACTCGCTTGAAATTATAAAAGAGACAAACGAAGCGCTTTCCGACAATTCAGTCTTGCTCGAAGACGGCGGAAGCTATTTGGTTGTGATTAAGGACGGCTCAAACTACGTGGCGGCCAAATACGGCGCGGACCTTTCGCTCCAAGCCAAGAGCGCGGTTCCAATCAACCCGTCGTCGCCGATAATAAAGACAAGCGCGGGCTACATGGTCACCGACGAAAGCGGAAAGCCGATAATTTTGAAAGCGGGCGACTTGTCCCGTTAGTCCTCGCCGGCCGCGGCGTTCTCGAACTTTGTGTAAGACGGGAGGTATGTAAGCTTTACGTCGCCGGTGGCGCCGTTTCGCTGCTTGGCCACGATAAGCTTGGCCTCTTGCGCCGGCTCGTCGCCCTTTAGGCGCTCGCGGTGCAGGAACATTACCACGTCCGCGTCCTGCTCGATTGAGCCGGAACCGCGCAGCTGGGCCAAATTCGGCTCGTTTCCTTCCGCGTCGCGCGCCACTTGGCACAAGGCCACAATCGGTATTCCCAACTCGCGCGCCAAGGCCTTGAGCGACTTGGAGACTTCGCTCTGGGCCTCAAAGACCTTTGCGTTGGGGTTTTCAACGCCAATCAAGCCGATGTAGTCAATGAAAAGAATTTTTATTTCGCGCTCCACCACCATGCGGCGCGCGACCGCCCGCAAGTCCAGCAATTGCATGTTGGGCTGGTCTACGATGTAAAGAGGCGCGTTGAAAATACGGCCGGCCGCGTCCTGCAATTTTTGGAAGTCGCTCATGCTTAGCATGCCGCTGCGGAGCTTTTGGCCGGGAACGCGCGACTCTTGGCTTAAAAGGCGCTGGCCAATCATTTGGTAGGACATTTCAAGCGAAAAGAAGCCGCAGGGAATCTTTTTTTCGACCGCGATGTATTGCATCATCGACAGCGCCATCGCGGTTTTTCCGATTGAAGGGCGCGCGCCTAGAATGATAAGCTCTTCGTTTTGGAAGCCGCTTGTCATTGAGTCAAGCGCGCCGATGCCGCAAGGAATTCCTGTAAAGGCCTCTTTTCTGTTGTAGCGCTCTTCGATTAAGGCAAGCGTTTCGCCGATCAAGGCTTTGGCGGCGTGGATTTTCACCGAATCGTTCCGCTCGCTGAGGCTGAAGATTTTCTTTTCGGCCTCTTCCAAAATGTGGCGGCTTTCGCGGCTTTTGTCAAAGCTTGTGGCCTTGATTTCCTCCGACATTTTTATGAGGTCGCGCCTTATGGCCATGTCCAAGACGATTTGCGCGTAGTATTCGATGTTGGCGCTGGTGGGAACGGTGTCGGTCAAGGCCGCGATGTAAGCCGCGCCGCCCGCCTCGTTCAGCTTGTTCTTTTTGGAAAGCTCGTTTATGAGGGCGAGCGAGTCTCCGTGAATGTTTTGGCTAAAAAGCGAAATCAGCGCTTCGTAAATCAGCTGGTTTTGGTAGGAAAAAAAGCGGTCGCTTTGAAGCATTGAAACGACGTTGTTGACGGCGCTCCAATCCAAAAGCATCGCTCCCAAAACAGCCTGCTCCGCCTCCAAGTTTTGCGGCGGAACCTTGTCCTTTAGCGCTTGATACTCCACAGTCTTTCCCCCAATTTTTAGCCTGTTTTCAACAAATTTTCAACAACAAGCCGCCTTGCTTTAAAGACGACAAAAGCGACAGACCCGATGCAAATCGAATCTGTCGCTCTTGGCAACGCAAACAATCGCCGCAATCACGCGGCGAAAATTTTAGTTGGCGGCTTCTTCAGAGGCCGCTTCCTGGGCGGGAGCCTCGGCAGGGGCTTCCGCGCTTTCGGCGGCTTTCTTTTCGGCGCGGGGCTTGCGCTCCGGCTCTTTTTTGCTTTCGTCAACCTGTCCCTTGACCTCGATGTGAACTTCGGCCACGGCGTTTTCGTAAAGCTTGACGCTGACCTTGTAGGCTCCAGTCTGCTTGATGGCGTTTCCGGGAATCTCGATTCTCTTGCGCTCGAACTCAAAGCCTTCTTTGGCAAGCAAGTCAATGACAGTCTGCGCGCTGACGGCTCCGTAGAGCTTTCCGCCGGCCGACGCGGGAACTGTGATAGAAAGGGCCAAGGCCTCCAACTTTTCCTTGTCGCTCTTGGCGGCTTCGCGCTTGGCGGCCTTGCGGGCTTCGATTTCAGCCTTGCGGCCTTCAAAGATGGCCACAACTTCCGGAGTGTACGGAAGGGCGAGGCTGCGGGGGAACAAATAGTTGCGGGCGTATCCGTTGGCAACGACCTTTACGTCGCCTTCTTCGCCCAAGTGCTTTACGTCTTTGTTAAGAATTACTTTCATTTTCTTACGCTCCTAGTCCAAAATTAGTCCGCGACGAACGGAAGCAAGCAAATGTTGCGGGCGCGCTTGATGGCGCTGGCAAGCTCTCTCTGGTGCTTGGCGCAAGTTCCGGTGATGCGGCGGGGAAGAATCTTTCCGCGCTCTGTGGTGTAGCGGCGCAAGCCGTCCGCGTCCTTGTAGTCAATCTTTGTCTTGTTGGAGCAAAAGCGGCAAACTTTTTTGTGGAAAGCGAACTTTCCCTTAGCGCCGCGTCCGCGTCCCTCTCCGTCGCGTCCGGCTTCGGCGAGGTTCTTTTCGTTAGCGATAGACGCGTCCGCGTCTTTATTTTCTACAGGTTCTACTGTCTGGTCTGACATAATTTTCTCCTATAATTTTAGAATGGAATGTCTTCCGGGAATCCGCCTTCGTCCGCCGAATACGGCGCGTCGTTGGCCGGATAGCTTGGAGCGGAGCCTTGAGGCCTGGGTTGGAATCTTGGCGCGCCACCTGAATCAGGGCCGCTAGAGGCCCCCTCGCCTTTTCCTCCCAAGAGCTGGACGTTGTTGGCCACGATGACCACTCTGCTGTTTGTCTTTCCGTCCTTTTCCCATCGGTCCTGCTTTAGATAACCGTCAACGGCAATCTGCTTGCCCTTCAAAAGATAGGGCTTTAGATTTTCCGCGGTTTTTCCCCAAATTGTGATGTCAAAGTAGCTTACTTCGTCGCCCCAAGAGCCGTCCGCTCCCTTTCGGCTGCGGTTCACGGCAACGCTGACATTGGCGCGCGCGGTTCCGTTCGGCAAATAAGCGAACGAGCGCTCGTCAGAACCCAAATCGCGGGTGAGTCTTCCGATAAGAACAACGTGATTCAAGTCTGTCATGCGATTCCTCCTGAAGCCTTAAAAGATTTACTCTTCGACAAGAACGAACATGTATTTGAGCAAGTCGTTGTTGAGCTTGAACTGGGCCGAAATCTCGGCGATTTTGCCGGGATTGGCGTTCACGTTCATCAAAATAAAGCGGCCTTTCTTCTGCTTTTTGATTTCGTAGGTCAAATCGCGGTCGCCGAAGGGCTCTTCCTTGGCGATTTCCACTCCAAACTGAGAAAGGGTCTGCTTCACCGCTTCCAACCCCTTCTTGGACCGATCTTCGTCTAACGGAAAGATGGTCATAAGTTCATACTTTCTCATAAAAACTCCTTATGGTCTTTATAGGCGCGTCTGCGCCCGGAAACTGCGCATGCAGTTTCAAGGTGGTGATGTTTTGTTAGTATACCTAAAATTGTCGCATCGTGTCAATACTTGCGCGCTTTTTTTCTTTTTACTGCTATATTGACGCGCGATTTTTGCCGATATATAATAAGGAAAAACTTATGAAATTTAGAAGAATCTTAGCCCTTGCCGCGCTTGCCGCATTTTGCGCGATACAAATTTTCGCCGCGTCAAATTCCAAGACAAACAAAATGCTGGACTTGATAAAGAACGGCTCCGAAAAGAAAATCAAAAGCTTCATCATAAACAACGGCCGCCTTGCCACGGAAGAATACGGCCCCCAAAAAAATTCGCTCTTAATCGAAGCGATTGAAGCCGGCCGCGACTATTCGGTCATAAAGCTTTTGCTCGACGCGGGAGTAAACCCCAAAGCGCAAAACGCCGACGGAGATTCCGCCGTAAGCAGCGCGGCAAAGAACAAGGTTGACGCCAAAATTCTTGACATCTTGATTTCATACGACACTGTTCTGCCTTTCCAGCGAAAGAACAGAATTCTAAAAAAGAACAACCTTGGAAAGTCAGCGATGGACTACGCGGTTGAAAACGGCGACCAAGAGCAAATAGACATCATAAACCGCTACCTTGGAATTATGGACGTGGCCGAAAGCCCAAGCCAAGACGAACAAAAGCCGGAAGAAGCCGCAAAAGACGAAAAGCCCGCCGAGCCGAAGGCAAGCCAAGAAAACGCGCCTGACGCAAGCGCGCAAGAAGAGCCAAAAGCCGATTCTTCCGCGGGCGACGGAATCGCCGCCCCAAGCGACACGGCCGCCTTGCAACAGGCCGCTCAAGCCGCAGCCCGGCGCGCGGCCACCCCCTACAAAAAAGTCTATCTTTTTGACGGCATTGTCGCATTTGACATTGACGACGGCGAAAAGAATCCGCCGCGCGCCTTGATCGCAAACCCCAACAAAAAGGGAGAGGGCGGCCGCACGCTCTTGCACAAAGCCGCAAGCCAAGACGACATTGACATGCTTTTGCTTTTAAGCGATTCAGGCGCGGACTTTAATCTTGCCGACGACGACGGCTACACTCCCCTTATGTACGCGGCGCGCTTCGCAAAGAAAGTCGAAACGGTCGCCATACTGCTTTCGCGCGGCGCCGACTCCAAGCCCAAGAACCGCTTTGGCTTGAGCGCGATAGAAATCGCCGCCGCCGACAACAAGAACCCGGAAATAATATCCGCGCTTTTCCCGAAGAGCAAAAAGGAAGACGCAAAGAAAGCCTATGTGACGGCGGTGGGCTTGGGCCGACCGGCTCCCTTCATACAAAAATTTTTTGACGGCGGCATGGGCCCCAACGACTTTTACAAAGGAAAGAGCGTCTTGATGTACGCCGCCGAAAGCAACACCCGCACGGACTGCATAAAGTTCCTGCTAGAAAAAGGCGCAGACAAGACAATGCTTACAAGCGACTGGAAAGACGCTTTCTGGTTCGCAAGCCAAAACCCCGCGCTCCCCCACAACGACGTTTATTGGTCGCTCAACAACTCGGAGAAAAATAAATGAGAATCACGGGCGGCCAATTAAAGGGAAGAATCATAAAATGCCCGGACGGAGTCATTCGTCCGGCAATGGACAGAATGCGCGAAAGCGTCTTTGCGATTCTTGGCGACCTAAGCGGGAAAAGCTGGCTGGACTTGTTTAGCGGCTCTGGAACGATAGCGATTGAGGCGGTTTCGCGCGGCGCCGAACGCGTCGAGCTTTGCGAAAAAGACCGCCTAAAAATAAAGACCGTTTTGGACAACGTTTCGATAACCGAAAAAGAAATGGGCGTAAAAATAAAGTGCCGCTTTATGGCGGTCGAATTGTTCGTAAAGCGGTGCAAGAGCCAGTACGACTACATTTTTTTTGACCCGCCCTTCCCTTACAAATTCCACGAGCAGCTAATCGCCGAAGCCGCGAAAAGAAATTTGCTTTTGCCGGACGGCGCGATTATGGTTCACAGGCCGGAAGAGCATTTTATGCCGGACAAAATCGAAAATCTTGTCCGCTACGACCAGCGCGTTTACGGCCGCAGCATAGTTGACTTTTACAAGCTAGATTCCGAAACAAGTTCGAAATAACGACAGTCCGCGCGAATTACTGTTTACTAAAGAGCGAGCGAATTTCGCGCGCGTAGATTTTTTCTATCTTGTGGCGCATCACCACTTGCTTTCCGTTGATTTCTTTTCCAATCTTAAAGCTTTCAGGCAATAGCGTGAATTTGGCCACGCGCTCGCAGGCCCTAAAGCCGTTCTTTTCGTCAACCAATCCGTCGATTTCGCCGCGAATCAAGTTTGAAATTTCCGTGGCGCGCAAAATGCTTTCGTATGAGTCGCAGTAAATGCGGTTTTCAGCCGCGTAAGAAAGAAGGGCGTCCTTGTTGGGAACGACGAGCGCCGCGATGTACTTTTTGTCTTGGCCAACGACGACGGCGGACTCGATGAATTTTGAGCGGCAAATCGCGGCTTCCACCACGCCCGGCTCTATGTTCTCGCCGCCAAGCAAAACGATTGTGTCCTTGGCGCGGCCGGTTATCGTAATTTCGTTTCGCGGAGAAAGAACCGCTATGTCGCCGGTGTTTATCCAGCCGTCTTTGTCTATGGCCTTTTGCGTAAGGTCTGGGCGGCGGTAATAGCCCTTCATCACTTGGCGGCCGCGCGCCAAAAGGATGCCTTTTTTGCCGGGCTTAAGCGGCTCGCCGCTAAGGGGAACGCCGTCTTTTTGCGCCACGACCTTGACTTGCGCGCTTGGAAAAACTTTTCCGATGCAGCCGCTTTTTATGCGGTGCGGGTTTCCCAGCGCCAGGAAGGGCGCGGTTTCGGTCATGCCGTAGCAGTCAAGAAGCGGCACTCGTATTGAATAAAAGAAAGCCGCCGTTTCGCGCGGCAAAGAGCCGCCGCCCGAAATGACGCCCGTGATTTTTTTTCCAAAAAGCCGCTTGAATCCCTTAAAGCAAATCACAAAGCACAAAAGCTGGAAAGGCGAAAAAAGAATCAGGGGAACAAGGCCCCTTATGTGGTCAAGCAAGCGGGCGCGCTTTGAGTAGCGGCAAACCAAGCCCATAAAGCGCTGGAAAGACCAGCTCCAGCAAAGGCCGACCCACATTGAAAAATTAAAGAGCGCCTGCGGAAAGCCGCCCCGCTTTTTTATCGAGCGGTAGCAGCTTTGGACAAAAGCGTCCCACAGGCGGGGCACGCCGACAATCCATTGCGGGTTTACTTCCTTTATGTCGTCGCTCATAATGCTTATGGCCGGCTTTGAATAAGCCACGCCGCTTTTGAGCGCGATTATGCAGTAAAGGTAGGCGCGCTCCATTATGTGCCATATCGGCAGAACAGAAAGCCAAATGTCGCCTTCGCGCGCGGTTGTCAAAACGTCCTTTATGACTTCGCACTGGGCGATGATGTTGTCGTGAGTGAGCATTACGCCTTTTGGCGTGCCAGTCGTTCCCGAAGTGAAAATGATTGTGGCTGTGTCGTTGCCTTCGGTCTTTTCCATTTCCTCTTCGATTTCTTGGCGCTTTTGCGGGCTGGTCCGCTTGGCCATGTCTTCCAAGTCGATGAATTTGTGAACGCGAATTCCCGCCAGCGCGGCCCGCTCCATCGTAAGCTCGCTGGGCGTGTCGAACAAGACCGCATCCTTTAGTTCCGGAACCTCTTCCGTTTTTTCCAAGACTTTGTCAAACTGGCGCTCGTTTTCAAAAAAGCAAAGGCGGCAGTTGGTGAAGCCAAGTATAAAGCGGATTTCGGTTCCCATAGAGTCGCAGCCGCGCGGAACGTCCGCCGCGCCCAAGGACAAAAGCGCGAAGTCTGTCAAAAGCCATTCGCGGCGATTGTCGCTTATAAGGCCGACCAAGTCTCCGCGCCCCACTCCCATGTCGCGCAAAACTGCCGCCAGGTCTAGGACGCGGCGGTAAACCAACTGGTAGTCTTGCGACTCAAATTTTTCAAGCTCGTTCTTGAATGCCTGCAATGTTGTCGAAGGACATTCGGCCGCGCGCTTCTTTAAAAGCAGGGGCAAATTTTTTGGCAAAGTTTCCCGGTGAGAAAGATGAAGCATTTCCTTTACTTTGGTCATTTTGCCCATTTTGCGGAGAGTCCTTATTATTGCACAGTGAAGAACTGGTATGAAATTTGCTGGGCGCTGCCCTTTGAAACGCGCAGACGGAACAAGTAGGTCTTTCCGCTTGTAAGGCTTGTTGCAGCGCCTTTGTTGACGTAAGTTTTTGTAGTGGCGCCTGGCGCGGTTTCATCATGCTCTGCAAGCGTGACTTGCGTCCAAGAACTTGTATTTATACCGGCAAGGTAGGGATCGTCAGTGACGGGGCCCGTTGCATACTCGAAATAGAAAACGTCAGGCGTTTCGCCATACGCGGCGCTTCCCGTGTTCACGCTTACCGACGTTGCTGACGCCGTTAACAAAGTAAGCGCCATGCTGGAGCCAGCGTATACGGGAACAGTTTGCTTTACAGCGTCGCCGTATTTGTAGTCTTGAGAAATGACAAGCGCGTAAAGGCTTTCCGCAGTTCCGCCAGCCGCCGCGTCATCTACATAATAGTAAGTTGCGCCGTCGGCAAGAGTCGCCTTGCCAATCGCTCCGCTTACAAGCGTCCAAGACTTCATTCCTGTGGCCGCGTCTACCGACTGTTTGTAAACGGTGTAACATTTTTCGGGATAAAAAGCGGACGACGCGTCGGTCGCGGGAACCCATGCCACGCGAACATTCGACGCGGACGTGTAAACGGCGTAAAGCGACGGCGTAGCCACTACGCCGGAAAGCGATTCAATGTTAACATTCGAGCTTGCCGTCACCGCCTCGCTTGGCCTGTAGGCTTGGTTCAAGGCTTCGGCGACGACGCTGATTTTCCATTCGCCGCCCTTCAATATGGGAAGAACCGAGCCGCCAAGCTTGTAGTTTTGGTCTGACAAGAAAAGTTCCTTCATCACTATGTCGCCCGAAAACGTCGGGTCGGACGCAAGGGCCGCCTGTACTTTGTAGGTCAGGTAAGGCTTTCCTGGGAATTCCGCGCAAATAACGCCGTTTCCGGCATAGGCCTTTATGCGCGCCGGCGCAAGGTAGCGCGCGTCGTTTTGGTTGGCCTTGGCGCGATTTACTCCGTCGGTGCCGCCCTCGTAGGCCGCCAAGTTAAGCGCGGTGTCTTCCGCCGTTCCTGCCGGCGGCCTGATTCCCTTAAGGTGAACGGTTGTCGCCGTTCCGATTACGTTTGCCTCGCTTTTTAGGCTGAACACGGCTTCAACCGTGTACTTGTGGGTTTGGCCGTTCACGATGTCCACGTCTGAAAAAGAAAGCGCGGTTTGGTTTATCGGCGCGTTTCCGTCCTTGTAAATGTTGTAGCTGGCCGCGGCGGGAACTGCCGTCCAAGTGATGATGTTGACTCCCGGCCACGCGCGCGCAGTCACTTCCGGCGGGTCAAGCTTGGAGCTTCCGCTGTCAAAGGCCGCGCTGTAAACAGAGCCGTTGTCGATGTCACAGGCGCAAAAGGCCGCCGCCCCAAAAAGAATGGCGGACAAAACAGCCGCGAAAGAAAGCGTGTTTTTGTTCAAATGTTTCATAAACAAATATTATTTACGATAAAAGAATAAATGTCAAGGATGGCTTGACAAAAAGCGCGGGCACTCCTACACTAGTAAAGATGAGAAGGTTTATGACAAAAAAAATAATTTTAGCGACGCTTTTTGTTTTCGCGGCCGCGCTTTCCGTTTGCGCGCAAGATTCTCAAAAAAAAGAGCCCAGCTTGCTTGAGTGGTTTATTGAACAATGCGAAAAACGAAACAATGAAAATAAAGTCCACCCTGTTGGAGATTTCAGCGAATTTTTAGGAGAAGAAAACAAGGAAACAAAGTATGTTTGTTCAAAACAAGGAATTTCTGTTTGGGCAGACCATTCGTTTGATTCCGAAAAAATTGGAGGGCTTTACAAGCTCCAGCAAGCGGTTGTTTATGGCTACGGCCATGAAGTTTTTAAGGTGAACGGCGTAAATAACCGCTGGAATTTTATAAAATACGGCGACGGCTTTGGCTGGGTTTTGGGCCATTTTTTGGCGGACAGTTTGGAAGAGGCGAAAAGCGTCTTGGATTTGGAAGGCCAATGGATGGGGGACGAGATTGTGAGCGACAGGAGCGAAAAGCCGGGCAAGGGAACTTCATCCATCTACGGACGAGAGGTTATCGTCAATTTCGACGGCATAGAATTAGACAAGGACGGCAAAAAAAACGAGCCCCTTTATTCCGCCGTTTTTTTTATTAGCGGAGAAAAAATGCATTCTGTAGAAACCTCGAACCTAACTTACGAATATGTTTACTTCGCAGACATGGGCTTTGGAGGCAGTGAATACCATGTTCTTTTGGAAGACGGAGTCCTTTACGGCCTTGTGTCTAATCGTCAAGGCCGTCCTACAGACGAAGGAGGGATTGAGTTGTCCCTGCATGAAAACTTCACTTTTTCATTTAAAAAGATTCCGCAAAAAAGGTGAATTTTGTCACATTCGTAAAATTGTACGAAAGCCGCTGGGACTTTTACCAAATCCTTGAGCGGCTTGAAAGCGTTTTGGCCGCCGCCAAAAAAAGCGTGTTTTTCTTCGATAGTTTCATAAACAAATGTTATTTACGATAAAAGAATAAATGTCAAGGATGGACTCGATTAAAAAAAGCGGGCTTTATAGGCGGGTCCCAGCGACGAAAAAAAAGACTCAGTAACCCCCGTCATTCGCTTGCGGCTTTATGCCTGCGGCCAAGCCGCTTCGCTGACAGGGCCCCACTAAGTCTTTTTTTTCTGCGTCCCGCCCCTCTTGCCCGCTTTTTTTAATCGTTATTGATGGAACACTAAAAAAAACAACGCGGCGTTGCCGCCGCGTTGTTGGACAAGAGCGCTAGTTTGCGTCCACAACAAGGCGGATG
>CADCCO010000042.1 GCA_902799965.1 uncultured Spirochaetaceae bacterium | reverse complement strand
TGTCGCGGGCTATATCGCAAACGCAAGCGAGTCCAAGGGAACTTTCCACGCCAAGGGCGTTCTTAACATAAGCGCCGCCGACTCTTCGTCAAAGCTCACCGTTACGGAAGGCTACAAGCACGGAATTAACGCCAGCGACACAATCAATTTTTACGGCGGCATTGTCACCGTCAATTCCACCGGCCGCAACGGATTCCAGTGCAAGAACGTGTTCAATATGTACGGCGGCACTGCAATCGTTTACGGAAGCGGAGCCCACACCAACAACGAAAGCCGCGGCATCGTGGTTGAAGGCGACGACACCGGCGACACAGACGGACTTGGATATTTCAACATGACAGGCGGCGCGGTCAACATAAAAACCGTGAGCAAGGCCATCACCGCAAAATGGGATTCGGACGACGCTTCCGAGGCTTCAAAAGTAAAATGCACGGTAAACCCAATCGTCACAATCAGCGGCGGAAAGATAAACATCGTCACTTACGGAACGCCCAAAGAAGAAGCCTCGACCGCCTCATCGTTCACCGACGCTGACGGCGAGACCGTGTCGGAAAAAATAAAATGTTCTCCGGAAGGAATCGAAGGCAAGGCCGGCGTTACGATTACAGGCGGAACGCTTAACATCACGACAACCGACGACTGCATAAACTCCAGCAGCGGCGCGATAACAATTTCCGGCGGAACGATTTACGCATACTCAAGCGCCAACGATTGCATCGACTCCAACGGAACTCTTACGATTAGCGGCGGAACGATTGTCGCGCTCACCGCCACAAATCCTGAATGCGCCTTTGACTGCGACCAAAACACATTCGCGATTACAGGCGGAACGTTGATTGGAATCGGAACAAGCAACTACTCCGCGCCGACGGCGAACGCCTGCAATCAAAGCGTTATCGTCGTGAGCGGAAACTATCTTGGCTCTGTGGGAACAACATTCGCGCTAAAGGATTCGAGCGGATCCGCCGCCTTTGCCTTTGAGATTCCGTCCGCGGTTTACAGCTCAATGTCTTCAAATCTTGTGGCGGTATTTTCTTCGCCAAAGATTGCGCCGGGAACAAGTTACACGCTTAGCGCGGGCGTGACCGCTAGCGGCGGAACAAAATTCAACGGCTTGTACACAACGCTCCCGACTGTGAGCGGCGGCAGCGCTTCGATAAGCGGCGTTTCAACTTCGACCAGCAATTATGTTTACACAAAGAGCGACGCGTCAAGCGGCGGCGGCCAGCCCGGCGGTCAACCTGGAGGCCAGCCCGGCGGACAACCGGGCGGACCCAACCATTAAAAGATTGTCGCCCCGCCTGTCATTGCCCGGCTTGACCGGGCAATCCTTCGGCCAAAAGATTCCCGCGTCGGAGCGCGGGAATGACATTTCATTGAAACGAAAACTTCGCAAGCTCGCCGGTCTTCTTGAGCCTTTTGCCCAGCGCGGCAAAGTCAACGATGGCCGGCGTGTTCACTATTATTTCAACTTTAAACTTGTCGTCTTCAAATGAATTGGAATAATTTATGTCGCGCAAGATGATTCCGCAAGAGGCCAAAATTTTTTTGACGGCCTCGATGTCAACATCGTCGTTGGAATAAATCAAGTGAATTGTCTTGACCCTCGACGCGGGAAAATATGTGCGCTCGATTTGCTTGAAAAGCGGCAAGGTCAAAATCACAAGAATAAAAACTACAACCGCAGGAACGTAAAGACCGTAGCCGACCGAAAGGCCAAGAGCGGCCGCCGTCCAAATAATCGCGGCGGTTGTTATGCCCTTGATGTTAAAGCCTTGGTGCATTATCACGCCGCCGCCCAAAAAGCCAACGCCGGTGACAACGCCCGCCGCGATGCGCGTTGGGTCGCCGACAGCCTTTGCGGGGTTTTCCGCGCCGTAGTAGGAAAGAATTCCCAAAAGCGCGCAAGAGGTGGTAATCAACAGCATCGTTCGGATGCCAATCGCGTGCATGCGGTTGCTTCGTTCCACGCCAAAAATGATTCCAAAAACGGCGCTCAAAAAAACTTTGAAGCAACATTCCAAAACAAAGTTGTCGGCAAAAAAATTTGCAAAAAAATCCATCGAGTTCTCCGCCAATAACGGCTTTACCTAAAAAGAGAAAATCCTGGCCCCTTGGCGCCGGCCTTTATCCAATTCAAGCTTTGCTTTAGCGTCAGCTTGTTTTTCATTTTGTCGACTTCGTCCATGTAAGAGCAAATCCATTCGCCGAGCGAACGGTCGCGGGCCAGCGCTTCGTCGCGCAAGTCGGCGCGCGCCAAAAGCACTGTGACGTATTCGCGCGCTCCGTAAAGGGCGGCTATGTTTTCGGCAAAGGCTTGGAAGGCTGCCGCGGCGGCGGCGACAAGCGGGCCTGAAGCGATTGGGGCGGACGAGCGGAGCGCGCCGTTTTTGCTTACGTCGGCTTCGCTAAAAGAATTCTTTATCAGGAAAGCGAGTTTTGGCGCGGGCGCTTTTTCTTCCAGTCCGGCGCTCATGCTGTATTTTTTTTCAAAGCGCGAAAGCAGTTCCATCGTCAAATACTGGCAGCCCAAAATCATTTCGTCGGCGCTTTGCGAGCATTCTTGCGGAGTCAAAAGGTTGAATTTTGTGGCGTAATAGCTTTCGTCAAAATACAAGACGGCTTCGTCGATTCTTTCAAATTCCGTTTCAGCGTCCAAGACCAAAGTTCTTGCGCGCACGGGCGAGGTTCTAAGCCATTCAAACGCGCTTATGTTGGGAGAGGCGGCGGGCTTAGCGCCTTTGACCGCCGTTACGGCGATTCTGCGCATTTTTGTTTCCGCGCCGTCAACAAATTCTGTTCCGTCCGGCAAGTCTTTGCCGGCGATTAAAATCGTTTTGCTCATATTCTTATTGTAGCATAAATTTAAGATTTATGCTACAATAAGATATTATGAAACTTTGGCTAAAATATTTGATTGGCGCGGCGCTGGGATTGGCGGCCGCCTTGATTTTGCCGCTGGACTCATTGCGCGCCCAGGCGGCCCTTTCGTTCATCACTGACCTTATAATCCGCATAGGCCGCTACAGCCTGTTGCCGCTCTTGTTTTTTTCCGGCATTATGGCCGTTTACAGAATGCGCGAGGACAACTTGCTTTCGCGCGTTTCGCTTTGGACTGCGGGAACGATAGTCGCTTCCTCGCTCTTGCTTTCGGCGCTGGGCTTTCTTTCAATACTAGTCGCGCGCCTTCCGCGCATACCGATCACCACCGAGCGCGTCACCGAAGTGGCGGGCGTTGACCTAAAGAATTTTTGCCAGGAAATTTTTCCCTATTCAGCCTTTGAGGCGCTGACAAAAGGCTCTTTCCTTTTGCCCGCCTTTGCGTTCGCCCTTGTAATCGGCGCGGGCTGCTGCATGAACCACACCAACATCAAGCCGGTCATTTCGCTTACGGACGGCTTGAGCGAGCTTTTTTACAACGTTTCAACTGTCTTCACCGAACTATTTTCCGCCGGAATCGTGTTCGTCATGTGCTCTTGGACAATCCAATTCAAGAGCGCGCTCAAGAGCGGCGTGTTCACTCCGCTAATCATAATGCTTTCCGTGGACTTTGTCGTTTTGGCCGGAATAATTTATCCGCTCATCGCGCGCTTTGTTTGCCGCAACGGAAAGCCGCTCAAGATTTTGCGCGCGGGCGCCGCTCCCTTTATGGCCGCGCTTTTTTCGGGCGACACAAACTTGGCGCTGCCTGTTGAAATCCGCTTGGGAAAAGAAACGCTGGGAATACGCCAGCGCGTGAACGGCTTTGCCTTTCCGCTGTTTTCGATTTTCGCGCGCGGAGGAACGGCGCTTGTTTCCATCATTTGCTTTGTCACGATTTGGCGCTCTTACTCAACGCTTAACATTGAATTCTTTGACATGCTGGCCATAACCTTTGCGGCCTTTTTGCTTTCGTTCGTGATGGGAAATTTGCCGGTGGGCGGAACGTTCACTACGCTTACGATTTTGTGCTCGATGTTCGGGCGCGGAATGGAAACGGGTTATCTTTTGTTGCGCCCCGCCGCCGTCATCATCGGCTCGTTCTCCGCGCTCTTTGACGCGGCCACCGCGATGTTCGGCTGCTATATCGTGGCCAACAACACGCGCGCGATTGAGCGCCACAGAAGTTGATGGAATAACAAAAAAACGCTCTCGCGAGAACCCAACCGCCCGCTAATGTGGCGCTCGTCGCGCCACAATCAACTAATTTCTTCGGGTTCGTCGCTTTTGGGCGGGGCGTTGTCGCGGAAGAATTTTTTGTTCTTGTCCAAAAAGGCGTATGACGACACGGGCTTTCCAAAGAAAAAGCCCTGGAACTTGTCCGGCTTGAGCTTTGAAAGAATCTCAACGTCGGCCTCGGACTCGATGCCTTCCAAGCAAACCTTCATTCCCAAGTCGTGCGCCATGTTGATGATGTGCTCAATGACGCGGCGCTCGCTGTCGCCGTCTTTTCCCATTACGGCCTTGTGAACAAAGGTGTAGTCCAGCTTTAGCGTGTTGGCGTGCAAGTTCTGCAAGTAGCGCAAGTTGGAGTAGCCGGTGCCAAAGTCGTCGATGTCAACGTTTATTCTAAGCTTGTGCAGTTCGTCAAAAAGGCGCTGCAGCTCGTCGTGGTCGATGTAGCCGCTTTCGGTAATCTCAAGAGTGATGTTTTCAGGGTTCACCTTTGTCTTTTCAAGCGCGCATTCCACGTCAAAAAGAATGTCGCTCCGTTCAATCTGAACGTAAGAAAGGTTCACGCTCATATGGAAATTCTTGTCGTACTGGTTCCAAACATGGCACTGGTTGAAAGCCTTCATCAAAATCCAGCGGCCAACCGGCGCCATAAGGCCCGTCTCTTCCAAAACCGGAATCACTTGGTCGGCGGGAAGCTTTTCTTCGCCCGGCGGACCCCAGCGCAAAAGGGCTTCCGCTCCGATTACGTGGACTTGCTGCGCTCCAGTCTTGGGATTGAACTGGGTCGCGTCGATAACCGGCTGGTAGTAAATCTCAAAGCCCGAAAAGTTGTTCTTGACCGAGTCGCGCAGCTTGTCGCGCAAGTCCAGCTTGTTGACGTGCTTTGAATATTCGGAATTGTTGAAAAAGTACAAGTTGTTCTTGCCGCTTTTCTTTCCCATTGAAAGCGAAAAGTCCGCCTTTTTAATCAAGTCCCGCAGCTCGCTTAGGTCGTTGATAAAGGCCACGATTCCGGCGGAAATGGTGAAGACGACCGAATAGTCCAAGTCAAATTCTATGTCGCTTATGCGGCGCTTTAGGTTTTGGTAAAGCGTCTGCGCGTCGGTCGCGGTTCCGCCGCCGATGTTCAAAAGCGCTATTTTGTTTCCGCTGATTCTGTAGGCGCGCGTTTGGTCGTTCTGCTCTTCCATGCAGGTCTTGGCCACGACGCTGAATATTTTGTCGCCTGCTTCCAGTCCAAGGCTTTGGTTGATGTGCTCCAAGCCTTCTATGCGGATGGCCAGTATAAAGCCCGAAACGCTGCCGTGCGTTCTGCGGATTTCGTTGTAGTCGGCCACCATTTGCGATTCCATCGGAAGGCCGGTCACGTCGTCCTTTTGGCTTGTCAAAAGCGAAAGCGTTCCCGTAAGAATGTTGGCGGCCGGAATGTGTTTTGCGCGGATGGCCACGGGAACGTAATTTCCGCCCGGAGCCTGCATTCTGCACTCAACCACAAAGTCATTTGAAGAATTTTGCTTGCTTTTTAGCTTTGAAAAGCATTCTGACAAAATGGGCCGGTCGTCTGAATGGACGATTGCCATTACGGCTTGAAGCGCGTTTGAAAAATTCGCCGCCGGAATTTTTATGAATTTAACGGAATCGTCGCTTATGGTCGCCGTGTCTTTGGTGAGGTCAATTAAAAATATAAAATCGTCAAGCCCTTCGCTTTTAACAGAGGCCGAAAAAGCCTTTTGCTTGAAGATGTTGGATTCGTTCTCTTCCATTAGTCGCTAATTCCCATTTTACACCATTTTCGGCATAAAAACAAGCGATTTTTAGAAAAACTTTTTTGCGCGGATTCCGTGCGGGCGGCCGGAAAAGGCGCAAATCTTAATTTTTTGTTATGTTTTGGCGCTTTAATTGACCAAAAGCGCTTTTTTTTGTTACTATGCATAGTTGCAAAATAGGCTTTTTGTATGGAATTAAAGGAACTGTTTTTTAGCTCAAACGAAAAGGAGCTTTTAAAGAGCAACCGCGAGTCGGTGAACGGCTTCCTAAGGTCGGTGATGCGGGTCGTCACTGTGATTTTGGGAGTTTTTATGGCCGTTATGGCCGCCGTTTCGTTCAAATTTGACTACGCCTATTCCTACAAAAAAGTCTACTTGGTCTTCTTTTTTCTTGACGCGCTTCTTTTTGCCGCCAGCGTTTTTTGCAAGCGCTGCTCGGAAAAACACCCCCTTTTGTTGGTTTACACGTTTTTTGTCTTGTATTTGTGCTTTGCCTATGCCGCCAACTTTTCCAACAAGGAATCGCAAGTCTACGTTTCGATAATCGTGGCGCTTTTTATGATTCCGCTTTTGCTTTTTGACAAAACTTGGCGGGTCAACGCTTTTGTTTTGGCGGGAATGGCCGCGGGCCTTTTTCTTTCGTATAAATTCAAGCCCAAGCCGGTTTTCAGCTCTGACACGGTCAACATAGTCGTTTACACTATTGCGGGCATTATGCTGGGGAAAAGCTTTAGGCTGAACAGGCTCAAGGCCTTTGAGGCTGAGCGCGTCCTTACGGTCGAGCGGAACACGGACTCGCTGACCCAGCTGGCCAACCGGCGAAAATTGTTCGAGCATTTGCGGCTTGGAAACGAAAGCCTTTTGCTGCGCCCCACCGGAATGTTCATGATTGACATTGACCATTTTAAGCAGTTCAACGACCATTACGGCCACCGCGCGGGCGACGCTTGCCTTGGAGCGATTGGCCGCTGCTTTTCGGAATTTGAAAAGACGCATAGGTACAAGTTTTTCCGTTATGGCGGAGAGGAATTTTGCGCGCTTTGCTGGTCCAAGAATTATATGGAATTGGCCGCCGACGCGGAGCTTTTGCTTCAGAATGTCCGCGATTTGCAAGTGCCTTTTAACATTGAAGAAAACCAAAGCGGCGTTGTGACCATCAGTTTGGGCTACGCGGCCTTTGACAGAAACGCGATGGACTACGATTTTGAAAGCATGATAAAAATCACCGACGCGGCGCTTTACAGCGCAAAGTCGCACGGCCGCAACTGCGCCCGCGGAGCGTAGGCCGCAACGGAAATCAGTTTTCAACAGAAATGTCATTGTCGGGCTTGACCCGACAATCTTTTGCGCGATAGACTGTAATTATGAAGAACAAGAATTTGCTTATTGCCGGCGCCGTTATTGTCGTATTGATTTTTGGCGCTTACCGATTTTTTGTGGGGAACTACAATTCCATCGTCGCGTATGACGAGGCCGTTGAGGCTTCTTGGGCGCAAGTGCAGAACCAGTATCAGCGCCGCTTGGACTTGATTCCAAACCTTGTGGCCACGGTAAAGGGCTACGCGACGCACGAGCATGACACCTTTGTTCAAGTCACGCAGGCCAGGGCCGCGGCGGAAGGCGTTGCCGGAGCCGGCGTTCCTAAAAACGCGCAAGAAATGGAAAGCGTTCAGGCCGCGCAAAATTCTCTGACGATGGGCGTCCGCAGCCTTTTGGCCGTGGCGGAAAACTACCCGGAGCTAAAGGCAAACCAAAATTTCTTGGCCTTGCAAGACCAGCTTGAAGGAACGGAAAACCGCATCGCCGTCGCGCGGCAGGACTACAACAAGGCGGTTCAAAAATACAACACTTTCATCAGGACTTTTCCGCAGAGCGTAATCGCAAGCCGGCGCGGCTTTGAAAAGCGCCCGCAGTTCGCCGCGAGCCAGGAAGCGCAGTCCGCTCCCAAGGTTGAATTTTAGTGAACGCAAAATCTCTTGTCAAAAAATTAAGGCTTTCAAAAGAAGCGCTTGAGCGCGTCAGCCAAAGCGTCCATGCGGCGGAAGAAAAAACTTCCGGCGAAATCGTTGTGGCGCTCGCGGCGGAATCGAGCGACTATTCTTTTTGGGAATTGTTCGCGGCGGTAATCCTTTCGCTTGCGGCGGCTCTTTGCGCGCTTCCCTTTGCGGGAAAAATTCGCGCCCTTTACGAGTCGAGCAATTGGAGCGCGGCGGAATGGGTTTTGCCGGCTGTTTACGCTTTTGGCGCTTTCTTTTTGATTTTGCTGCTTTTCTTTTTGTTCAATCTTATCCTTGCGCTTGACAGAATCGTTATTCCAAAATTAATAAAAGAAAAAGCCGTCGGCGAGCGGGCCGCGCGCGCTTTTTTGGAATGCGGAGTTTCCAACACGCGCGAGCGCACGGGCATTTTGATTTTTGTTTCCTATTTGGAAAAGCGCGCTGTGATTTTGGCGGACGCGGGAATTGCCCAAAAAATCGGCGGCGATTTGTGGCGCCTGATTGTGACGGAGCTTTCGGAGGAAATCGCAAAGAAGAACGCCGAGTCCGCGCTTTGCGGGGCGGTCCAAAAATGCGGCGAGCTTTTGGCGCAGTATTTTCCCGCCGACAAAAGCGACAATCCAAATGAATTGAGCGACGGAGTTGTGATTTTAGAAAAATGAAAAGACTTGCCTTGATTTTTTTAGCGGCGCTTTTGTCCGCGCCGCTCGCCCAAAATGTTTTTTGCCTTGAAGTTCCGCCGCTTACAGGCCCGGTGATGGACACCGCCGGCATTATGTCAGACGAAAAGCGCGCCGAGTTGGAAGGCTACCTTTTGCGGATTGACCAAAATTCCAGCGCGCAAATTGTGGTGCTTACGATTCCGTCTTTGCAAGGCGAAGGCTTGGAAGAATATTCTTTAAAGGCGGCGCGCGAATGGCGGCTTGGAAACGCGGAGGACAACAAGGGCGTCTTGCTTTTGGTCGCCTACAAAGAAAAGAAAATCCGCATTGAAACCGGCTACGGCGCGGAAGGCGACCTTACCGACACTCGCTGCGGCTTGATAATCAGGAACATAATCGCGCCGGACTTTCAAGACGGCGACTATTCGCGCGGCATCATTCGCGGCGCAAAGGCCATAGCCGCCTCGGTCGTTCCCGAAGTTGAAACTGAAGCCGTTTCGCTTGAGGAAGAAGAGGACAGCCCAATCCAAACGGCGGCGGCGCTTTTGATTTTCTTCTCGCTTTACTTTTTTATGTTCTCAGGCTGTCTTGCCACTAAGTTCAGCTTTTTGCATTGGCTTCCGTGGGCGTCTTGGTTTATTCGCAAATCCAACGGCCCGCGCACGGGCAGTCAAAAATTTTGGGATGAATATTACGGCGGCCATTTACGCTCAACCGGTTTTGGCAGAAGCGGCTTTGGCGGCAGTGGATTCAGCGGCCACGGCGGCAGCTTTGGCGGCGGCGGCGCCTCAGGAGGATGGTAATGCAACAAATAATCACAAGTCTTTTAGAAACGGACATGTACAAGTTCAGCATGGGGCAGGCGATATTCCACCAGTTCCCCAGCTATATGACGATGTGGGACTTTAAGTGCCGCAACAAGGGCGTTAGGTTCACGCATGAGATGGTGGAAGAAATCCGCGCCCAAATAAAGGCTTACTGCGCGCTTGCGTTCAACGAGGACGAGCTGGCTTACTTAAAAAGCATCGAATGGATTAAGCGCGATTACGTTGACTACTTGCGCTTGTGGCATCCGCGCTTTGAGGAATTCACGATTCGCGAGACGGACGAAGGCTGCGGGCTTGAAATAGAAACGTTCGGCACTTGGGCCAACACTTCCTTTTACGAAATCCCGACGCTTGCGATTGTCAACGAAGTTTATTTTAGAATGGCCAACGACTACGACAAATTGCTGGCCAGCTTTAAGGAGCGCGCGGACAAAAAAGTTCAGGCTCTTGTTGACGGAACATTTAGCGTCGGAGGCTTTTCTGAATTTGGAATGCGCCGCCGTCTTAGTTCCGAGGCGCAGGAATACGTCATTAAAAAGATTATCGCCGCGCAAAAGAATCCCGGCTTTAAGGACTCGTCTTTTGTGGGAACGAGCAACGTGTTCCTGGCCAAAAAGCTGGACGTAAAGCCGATCGGCACGATGGCGCACGAATTTGTTCAATGCGTGGGGCAGGGAAACCGCAAGCAAAATCCCGCCTACTCAAACTGGTTTATGCTTGAAGCCTGGGTCAAGGAATACGGCGTGTTGAACGGCATCGCGCTGACCGACACCGTTGGCACAGACGTGTTCTTGCGCGACTTTAGAAAAACTTACGCCACGCTCTTTAGCGGCGTGCGGCACGATTCGGGCGACCCTTACGCTTGGGGCGAAAAGCTTATCGAGCACTACAAGTCGCTGGGCATCGACCCAAAGACCAAGTCGCTTATGTTCAGCGACAGCCTGGACTTTGAGCGCGCGTCCGCGATTTACGCGCATTTTAAGGACAAGGCGCGCGTGGCTTTTGGAATCGGAACTTACCTTGCCAACGACACCGACGTGGAGCCGCTGAACATCGTGATGAAAGTGACCGAATGCAACGATGGCCCTGTGGCCAAGCTTTCCGACGTGGAAGGCAAGAATATGTGCAAGGACCCCGCCTACATCGACTACTTGCGCCGCGCCATCAACTGGCGCTTGGAGCACAAGGAAATGTAGGCCGCCCGTTCTTGGGCTGACATCCATCACTAATTTAAGTTTCCCCTAAATTCTGCCGAAAATATAATGATAGGGATAGCCACGCCCGCGCGGCTTCCTTGCGCCTTGTTCTGCGCATATATAGAACAAAAGCGCAAAATACAGTATAATTGTTTAGTTTAAAATAGGGGCGTATTTTGGCAGAAGAAAATGAAAAAAACGCTGGCGCGGAAAAGACCATAACCGCGCGCTTTTCAATCGGAATCAAGCTTGTTCTGATTGTTTCGATATTGATAATTGTTTCGCTTGGCGCCATCACGTATTTGGTCAACTTTTTTGTAAGCGACGACGTTCGCATCACCGCCGAAAACACAAACCTTGACGCGAACACAAGGTCGGCCAGCGCCGTAAAAAACACAATCACGCAAATGAAGTCCAACGCCCTGCTTTTGCTGGACGTTATCGCCAACTCAAGCGGCTCCGACTACGTCGCGCGCTCGTCGTCTTCGCTTTACTTTGACCGCAACCCGGACACGGCGGCCGTCGTTCTTTTGTCAAAAGAAAATTTCGCGCGCGGCGACTATGACTTGCGCCTGGTCAACAACAAGTTTTTCGCGCAGAACGAATTGGACGAAGACCAAATCGAGGTTTTCATTTCCACCGAGCGCGAAGCCGTGGAGCGCTGCTTTGGCCAGGAAATCACGGTTCTGAACGCGACTCCGTTTTTTGACTTTGGAACAATCGCGCTCGCGCTTCCTTGGAACGGGCGCGGAAAGAACGAGGCGGTCATAATCATTTCCTCCTGCGAATCTTTGACTTCTTCTTTTGGCGGAGGCTCCGCAAGCGTGTCTTACGTCATCAACAGCCGCGGCGACGTTTTGATTCACCCGGACTTTGAGACGATGCGCCTTAACGCGAATTTTTCCGACTCTCCGCTCATCATCCAGATGAGAAAGAACAACGACGAAAACCGCCAGATTCTTTACAAGGACTTGGACGGAAAAGAATATTTTGGCGCCTACCAAAAATTGGAGCTGGGCGACTTGGGCGTAATCACCACTGTCCAATCTGAACTGATTTTTGAAAACGTTCGGGCCACCACAAAGCGAAACATTTACTTGACGCTGGCCGTCTTGTTTGTCTCGATAATTTTTGTTTGGTTCTGGTCTTTGAGCTTGAGCCGGCCTCTAAAAAAATTGGCCGCGGCCAGCGCTCAAATCGAAGCGGGCGACTACGACGTTCATCTAAAGCCGCGCGGCCACGACGAAATAAGCGTGTTGACGCAATCGTTCGGAAGAATGAGCGCGGGACTTGCCGAGCGCGAAAGATTGAAGGACACCTTTGGCCGCTTTATCAACAAGGACATCGCCGAAAAGGCGGCGCGCGGCGAATTGGCTTTGGGCGGCGAAACAAAGACTTGCACGGTTTTCTTTAGCGACATCCGTTCGTTCACGGCCATCAGCGAAAAGCTTGAGCCGTTTGAGGTCGTTGAGTTTTTGAACCAGTACATGACGCGCATGGTCGCTTGCGTCAACCAAACCAAAGGCGTCGTTGACAAATTTATCGGCGACGCGGTTATGGCCGTTTGGGGCGCGCCTGTCACTAGCGGGGATCCGGCGCTTGACGCTTTGCGCTGTGTCCGCGCGGCTCTTATGATGCGCGCCTCTTTGCGCGAGTTCAACAAAGGCCGGGGCGGCGTCAAAAAGCCTATTATTAGAATCGGTTGCGGCATCAACACGGGGCCGGTCATCGCGGGACAAATCGGTTCAAACGAAAGAATGGAATACACGGTAATCGGCGACACGGTAAACTTCGCGTCGCGCACGGAGTCGCTCAACAAGCCGCTCCACACAGACATTCTTTTGACAGAGAACACTTACGAATTGATAAAGGATTACGTTCTTGTGGAACAAATGCCTTCCGTCACCGTTAAGGGAAAGGAAAAGCCTGTCCACATGTACGCGGTTATAAACATGCCATACGCGGAAGACATTCCGGGAGCCGGAAAAGACGGCCCAAAAACTATGGACGAGGTTCGGGCATTGCTGGGAATAGACGCGCCCGATTTGTCAACGGTAAATCTTGATGAAGAAGAAAAGAAATACAAGATCCAAAAGTAGCGTTCTTGGATTTTTTGTGACATTAATATTTCTTCTCACTTGCGCGGCGGGCGCGGCTTGGAGCATAAACAAGTTTTATGAAAGCCTCAACGCGTCGTTGACAAAAGTTAACGAAAAGCCCATCGCGACGATTACCTTTAAGCACAGAACTGCGCAAAGAAAATTCCAAGAGCGAATGATTTGGGACCGCCTGCGCCAGCATTCTCCCGTATACGACGGCGACACAATCCGCACCGCGGCCGGCTCGGAAGCGACGATTTATTTTGAAGACGGAAACATAATGGACTTGGGCGAAAACACAATGGCGCAAGTCTTCTTTCACGACGGCCAAGTTGAGACAAGCGTTACGGGCGGAAGCTTTGTGGTCAATTCCAACGGCGCAAAGAACGGCGCTTTGGTAAAGGCCGGAACTTCAACCGTCATCGTGAGCGCGGGCTCTTCAATCGGCGGAAGCGTTTCCAATGAAAGCGGAACCAGCGTAAAAGTCGCCAACGGAAAAGTCGTTTTCTCCGACGAGTCCGGCTTGACCCGCGCGATTGAAGAAGGCCAGGCCATCGCGCTGGACGCAAGCGGCGACGAGCAAATCATTCCGATTATAACTGTCTTTAGCCCCGCGCCCAACGCGAAAGTTTTGGCTTTTGGCGGCGCCAAGGAAAGCGTTCAGTTCAAGTGGACTGTCCAAAATCTTGGCGATGACGACGGCCTAATCTTGCAAACGTCGCGCGACAAAAAATTTGAGAGCGTCGATCGGACGCTTGACTTGAAAGGCGTTGAGGACATTGCCGTAGACTTTGAGGAAGGCGTTTCTTACTGGAGAATCTATCCCAAAAAGGCCGGCCCCGATTATTGCGCCGCCTCAAAGATAAAGGTTTTTGCCGCGCCGCCGCCGCAGCTTGTCGCGCCTGAAAGCCGTTCCAATTATTCCTACAAGGCAAAATTGCCGGAGCTGCGCTTTTCTTGGACAAGCAACGACGTTGTGAGCGCCTTTGACTTTGAAATAGCGGACAATCCGCAAATGGAAAATCCTGTTTTCAAGCAGCGGACAACAACGCCTTCAAGCATCGTTTCCACATTGGGAACCGGAACTTGGTATTGGCGCGTCACTCCATTCTACAGCTTGAATAACATCGGCCTGACCGCTCCCAGCGAAACGCGCGCCTTTACGATAAGCCAGCGGCAAACAATGAGCCCGCCGGAATTGATTTTGCCGGCGGCGGACGAGCGCATAAACACGGCGCTAAAAGACTCAATCGCTTTTTCTTGGAAGAACAATCCCGAAGCCGTGGGCTATGAAATAACAATCGCGCAAGACCCGCAGTGCTACGACGCGAAAATAACGCAAAAGTCCAAGAGCAATTTCTTTAGCGTAAAGCCTTCGGAAGCGGAAATGCAAACCGGAACTTGGTACTGGCGCGTGACTCAATACGACGCGGACGGCGACATTTCCGAGCAATCCGAAATACGAAAATTCACGACCGACCAAGTGACCTACGAGCAGCGCGCGCTTTATCCGCCGGACAACTTTGTAACGGTTGACTCAAGCCTTGCGGAGCTTCGCTTTACTTGGAAGACCAATATTCCAGGCGACAACAAATTCCAAATCGCGCGCGACAGGGCTTTTAAGAACCTTGTGGTTGACCAGGTTAACAATGATAAGTTTGCCCAAGGCCTGTCGCTCGCGGGCGGCCAGTATTATTGGAGAATCAGCTCCGCTACCTCTCCAAGCCAATACTCAACGGAACCGCGCGCGCTGCGGGTCGCCGCGCAATTGATAAAGCCTGTCTTGACCTATCCCGCCCAGAACGAAACGCTGGTAATCGAAGGCGAGCGTCTTGCGCGCTTTGCTTGGAAGCCGGTCGCGGACGCGGACTTCTATCAATTCTATTTATACAAGAGCGGAAGCGAAGACGAGCCGATTGTTTCGGAGCGCCTTTCTTCAAGCGTCCGCTCCGTCGACTTGTCAAAATTCGCGAACGGCGAATATTCTTGGTCAATACAAGCTGGGGTCGAAGAAAGCGCCTACACCGCGCGCCGATTTAGCCCAAAGGCTGAGGGAACGTTTAAAGTCGCGCAGCTTAGAAGAATTCAGCTGCAGTATCCGGCGGACGGCGCTCAAATGAGCGGCTTGGAAGCGCTGGCGCATCCCGACACTTTAAGGTGGACTTGCGAGCAGGAAGTCAAGCAAGTCGTCTTGACGCTCTCCAAAAATCCGAACGGCTATTCAAACCCGATAATGACAACGCGCAATCCCGCGCGCTTTGTTCCGCTTCCGCGCTTGGAGCCGGGCGTTTATTATTGGACCGCGCGCGGAACCAACGAGGCCGGCATGAATGTTTCGGCGCCGCGAGCCCATTCGTTTACCGTAAACAAAGTGGCCGCGCTGGCGCCGCCCAGGCTTTCCGCGCCCGCGAACAACACCGTTTACGGAGTGGCGCAAATTCGTTCTTCGCGAAAAATAAATTTTGTTTGGCAGCCGGTGGCGGGCGCCACGGTTTACACTATAACTTTGCGCAACGAGCGCGGCCAGGTTTTGCTTAACAAGCAAACGTCCGAGACCCATTACACGTTCAACGACATGGCTGAGTTGAAAAACGGCCGCTTTACCTATAGCGTGCAGGCGGCGCAAAACTTGCCGGACGGAACTTTGGCGCGGCGCAGCGAAGCGTCAAGCGCGTCTTTTGCCATCGACTTGCCGGCGGCGGGCGACATTGTGATTGACGACATGGGAGTTCTTTATGGAATGTAAAAAACTCCTTGCCGCCGCGCTTTTAATCGCAGTTTTCTCGCTGAATGTTTGGGCAAAGAAAAAGCCCGCCAAGGAAGCCGAAGCCGCCGCGTCTTCCGAGCTTGCGAACGATTCAGAAGCCGCGACTTCCGCTTTGGCCGCGCCTGATTCAAGCTACTCAATCAGCGCGATGGAAGAGCAAGCCCCCGGACAAAATTATTACATCACCAAAGACGAAAACCAAAACCTTCGCTTTGTCCAAAAATTAAGCTGGAACAAAATCGAGGACATTAAGAGCTACCGCATATCGATTGAGCGCTCTATGGACGACGGAACTTGGATGCAAGTTTTGGACAAGGACTTGCTCGAAAACAAAATCGAAGTTTCGCTGGAGCCTGGAAAATACCGCTTCCATGTTTCTGTCATAAACTTGTTCGACCAATTGGAAAAGTCTTCCGATTGGAAATATTTTGAAGTCCTTAAGGCGACGCAGCCAAAAATTGACGCGGCGCAAGCGGATTCAATTTATTTGAATTCAAAAAAGGCCAACGGAATTTTCACGATTGAAGGAGAGAACTTGACGAGCGGAACCGTCTTTACGATGGAACAAAAAGATTACGACCCGCCGAAGATTCTTCAAGGAAGAGTGCTGAGCGTTGACCCGGAAGGAAAGAGCGCGCAAGTTCAGTTTGACATAAAAGAAATGCAAGAAGGCAAGTGCGAAATCTACGCCACAAACCCCGGCGGCCTTAGCGTAATTTCAAAGACGATTCAGATAAAGAAAAAGAAAGAGCGTCATTGGCGCTTTGTGATCAGCGGCGGCTACACGTTGCCGTTGACATTTTTTGACGGAACTTTCAGCGATTACACAGAGCATAATTTTTATCCGCTTTCAGGCACGGCGCGCATGGGCGTGATTTCTTTCCATACAAAATACGGCGACTTTGGCTTTGGCATGACCGGAAACTATTCGGGCTTTTCAAACGACACGGACACATACTCTATGAGCGGCCATTACGTAAACGGACTGGCCGGCTTGATTTGGCAAAAGTATTTGATTCCGCAAAAGCTTTGCATCGACGTTCACGCGGGCGCGGGCGTTGCGCTTATTTTGGGAACGCGCTTTTACAACAAAAAATACACTTATATGGGCAACTATATTGTGAGAAGCCGTGAGCTTAACAGCATGGCGCTTGCCTTTGGCGGCGGTTTGGGAGTACAATATCATCCGGCCAAGCATTTTTATATGGAAGCGGCGGTTGACTTTATAAACGCAAAATTTGGCGGCATGAATTTGGGAATGTTCTATCCGTCTGTTTCCATTGGAGGAATGTTTTGATTAGAGAAAGAACTTGCGCTCAAAGAACATTCGTTCAGCTAAAAAAAATCGCTTTCTCTATATTCGCGTTTTTTGCCGCCGCGACATTCTTTTCTTGCGACAGTTTTGACAATTATTTTGATTATAACATTGGCGGCTTGTTTGAATCCTACGGAAACGTGGCCACCGTTACCGCCGTGCAGTATAGCAGG
>CADCCO010000041.1 GCA_902799965.1 uncultured Spirochaetaceae bacterium | reverse complement strand
AACCCCGCCGACTTCGCGTATTTGTCGCAAAAAGGAATTCACCTTGCGATGTACGAAGTTCCCGGCGACAAGTGGCGCTTGATTGGCGACGACGTAAAGGCCCTGCTTGTAAATTCGTCAAAGAGCGGAAAGCGCTTTTTGCTGATACAAGAAAGCGCCGATGCCGAACGTCCGGCGGGGCTTCCGCCAGAAGCCTACGCGGTCGTAATGCCCGAAAAGTCCACCGAAGAAATCGCGGCGGACATAAAGGCCTTTGAGGCGGAAACGGCTCAAATAGAAAAGGACTTGACGGCGCTGGCTCCGGCCCTAAAGGCAATCGAGGCGGCGCAAAAGAGCCTTGAAAAAGACATTGAGTTTGAGAACGTCTATTCGGGAATGGAAAAGGACGCGGAGGAAAAGAAGACTTCGCTTTCTTGGCTTACAGGCTACGTTCCCGTGGACTCCCTGCAGACGCTCAAGACATGCGCCGCCCAAAACAATTGGGCGCTCGCGATTGACGATCCGTCTGACGAGGACAACGTTCCCACAAAGCTAAAGAACAACAAGCTGGTCAGCCTAATTTACCCGTTGACCGACTTCTTGGACGTAACGCCGGGCTACCACGAGTACGACATTTCGTCTTGGTTCTTGCTTTTCTTCTGCGTCTTCTTCGCGATGATTTTCGCGGACACAGGCTACGGCGCCATCATAGCGCTTGCGGGGCTTTTGCTTTTGGCAAAGGCCAAGAAGGGAAAGAGGAGCCTTCCGGTATTGGTCACGCTGCTCGGCCTTTGTACGGCGGCGTGGGGCATTTTGACTTGCTCTTGGTTTGGCATTCCCGCGGAAAAACTGCCGCCGGTTTTGGTCCAAATCTCAAGCCGCCTCTTCTCGCAGCCCAAGCTGGTTTTGCTTGGAATGGCGCCGGAAGCGGCAAAGAGCTTGGCCGACAAGAACCAGCAGGTATTCTGCTTCATTCTTGCCTTGATCCAGCTTAGCGTGGCGCACATCACTTGCACCGCCGCGCACAGGAAGAGCCTCAAATGCTTGGGCGACTTTGGCTCGCTCTTGCAATTGTGGGGAACTTTCTACGTTGTGCTCAGCATGGTCGTGGCCGACGGCGTCAACTACGTGTTCCCGCTTATGGACAACGGCCAGCCGGTCAACGTCTTTGGCTGGATGGCGCCGCATTATTTCCCCACCGCTTGTTTGGGACTTTTGGGCTTTGGCTTTATGCTGAACTTCATCTTCTCAAACTACGAGGGAAGCGTGGGCAAGTCCATTTTGGAAAGCCTAAAGAACATCATCAGCGTGTTCCTGGGAATCGTCAACGTCTTCTCGGACATCGTTTCCTACATTCGCTTGTGGGCGGTCGCTTTGGCCGGCGCGGCGATAAGCGGAACGGTCAACGCTATGGCGGGCCCGATGTTCGGAAAACTGACGATGATGATATTCGGCGTGATTCTCTTGGTCTTCGGCCACGGCTTGAACATGATACTGAACTTGCTTTCGGTAATCGTTCACGGCGTTCGCTTGAACACTTTGGAATTCTCGCAGCACTTGGGAATGGCTTGGAGCGGAACCAAGTATCGGCCTTTCGCCGATTCCGCGTCGTAAATTGGAAAACAGGCGGGCTTGTTCCGCCTAAAAAAAATAGAATTAACGCCACAAAAAGTGGTTAAACCGCAATTGCGGTTAAGGAGAAATTATGAACTGGGGTATGATTGGTGCCGGTGTTGTTATGGGTATCGCCGCTTTGGGAAGCGCGATTGGAATCGGAATTGCCGGACAGGGAGCCATCGGCTCTTGGAAGCGCTGCTACTTGAACAACAAGCCCGCGCCCTTCCTTTTGGTTGTTTTCGCCGGCGCTCCGTTGACGCAGACAATCTACGGCTTCTTGTTGATGCAGACAATGTTGGCTTCTGCCCAAGCCGCTGACATCTCAAAGCAGTGCTTCTTGCTCGGCATGGGATTCGCTTGCGGCTTGTCAATGTGCATGTCAGCCATCGCTCAGGGAAAGGCCGGCGCCGCCGGTTCTGACGCTCTTGGCGAAACAGGAAAAGGCTTCACCAACTACATCATGGTAGTAGGTCTTTGCGAAACCATCGCTTTGTTCAGCATGGTTTTTGGCATGATCGTTTGTTAAATGACCAAAACCGTTTATCTAGGCGGTTCTGGAAAAGTCAAAAGGATTGGAATCGGTGGCGCGGAGCCTGTTTCCCTTCAAACGATGTGGAAAGAAGGCATTGCCGACCTTGATTCCAATCCAAAAAAGCTTGAGCGGATTTTGTCGGAGATTCAAGAGCTTCAAGGCCTTGGCTGCGACATAATCCGCTTTGCCGTTCCTGACGAGCCCAGCGCCCGCGGCCTTTGCAAAATAGCCGCCAACACATCCGTTCCTCTTGTGGCCGACATCCACTTTGACTACAAGCTTGCCTTGGAGTGCCTTAAGGGCGACGTGGCGGCAATCCGCATCAATCCCGGCAACATAGGAAGCCGCGAGCGCGTGGAGACCGTCGTAAACGCCTGCAAGCAAAAAGGCGCGGCGATTCGCATCGGAGTGAACAGCGGAAGCCTTCCGCAAGACTTGCGAAGCCAGGTGGAAGCAGGAACTATGGGCCGCGCCGAGGCTTTGGCCGCCGCCGCCGCCCGCGAATGCGAAGTTTTTGGCGAACTTGAATTTGACCAAGTTGTGGTCAGCATGAAGGCTTCGAGCGTCCAGGAGACGGTCGAATGCAACGAAGAGTTCGCCAAAAAATTCGACATTCCCTTGCACATAGGGGTCACCGAAGCCGGCCCGCTTATCGGCGGCGTGGTAAAGTCAACGCTTGCCTTTTCGCGGCTTTTTGAAAAAGGCATCGGAAACACAATCCGCGTGAGCCTTTCTTCCTCGCCCAAGAACGAAGTCATAGCCGGCCGCGAAATCTTGCGCGAATGCGGAAAGAGAAGCGGCGGCGTTCAAATCGTTTCCTGCCCAAGATGCGGCAGGCAGGGCTTTGACGTTCATTCTTTTGTGGAGCGCTGGCAGAGCCGCCTTTTGTCCAGCCCCAAAAACGTCACGGTGGCCATAATGGGCTGCGCGGTCAACGGCCCCGGAGAGGGAAAACACGCCGACTTGGGAATCGCGGGTGCGGGCGGCAAAGTGATTTTGTTCAAAAAAGGAAAAATAATCCAAACAATTGACGAAAAAAACGCCGATAATGCCTTTGAAGAGGAATTTAATTCGCTTTGAAAAAGACATTTGTTTTAACCGCATTGATATTATTCGCGCTGGGCGCCTTGTCCGCGCAGCATCCCGTTAAGCCCAAGGTCAGCGAGCAAAGCTGGCGCGTTTTGGCAAAGGCCCAGGTGAACTTTGAGCGCGGCGATTATGGCGAGGCTATTTCTTTGTGCGAGGCGGCGCGCGAGTCGCGGGCAAAAGAGTTAAAGTGGAACGCCTATGTAATGCAAAACACGCTTAATTCGCCCGAAGTCAAAAAGAAAGGCCCCTTTATTTCCGACTTGATTTCGGTCTTGAAAGGCCGCGAGGATTTTGACGCGCTTGAGATAATCGATTATTGGCTTGGAAAAAAGGGCGCGGACTATTTTGGCAATTCGCTCCCAAAATTGGCCGAATGGCTCAAGCGCCTTGACGAATATCCCGAATGCGATTTTTTGCTGGCCAAAATTTACCGGCTTGAAGGCGAATACGACTTGGCCCTGCGCTTTTTGAAAAGCGCCCGCGCCCAAAGCGACTTGCTAGACGTTCCCGCGCAAAAATTCGACATTTTGTACGAAAGCGCCGCCTTGGCAAAGGCGATGGGCGACAAGAGCGAGCTAGAGGGCTGCCTGCTTTTGGTTGTGGCCGACGACGGCTTGTACAAGGACGACGCGTCCAAGCGGGCGATGGCCAGAAGCGCCGCCCTAAAACGAAAAGACGTTGTGGACTATTTTTTCATGCTGCACAGGCATTCGGCCTTAAATTCAATCAAGGCCTATTTTGAGCTTGGCCAGATTTACAAAGGCCAAAAGCGCCTTCGCGACGCTTGGAACATGACCGCAAACGGCGTGGTCTGCGCCTTCACTTGGACGCTTGAGATTTTGCGCGACCGCAGCCCCGAATATTCTTTTGGAAGCCTAAAAGGCTTTTTCGCCGAATGCGGCCGCTACGAAGACGTTATGGCTTGGGCGGGCAGCAAGCAAGTTTGGAAAGGCTTTTACGACATGGCCTTGCTGGCCAAAGAAAACGGCTTTGAAAAATTCGGATCGTCAATGCTGGAGATAATGGCCTCTTCTTGCCCCGACCAATACTGGGCCGCGGCCGCAAAGAATTCTTTGCCGGCCAAGAGCGCGGGCGATTCTTCCGCCGCGCCTGCTTCCTCCGCTCAATAGAACAAGCCGATTCCGAACGACACCTCAAACTTGCTGGAGTCTTCGTCGCGCCAGCTTGTGTCTATCCAATTCTTCAGCAAAAGGCGGCCTATGTCCAAGCCCGCGCTCGCGCGTATTTGAACGCTCTTCCACTTGTGGGGAAAAAGCAGGACTTCAACGCCGGCGCAGTAAAAGCCGTCGCGCGGGTCAAAGGTTCGCCCGGTAATCCTGTTTGCGGCCAAGGCTATGTCCACAAAGGGAACTATTTGAACTTCCATGTTGAATGGCTTTAAGAAGCGCATGCCCCAGTTTTCAAAGTAAATCGACATGATTTTTATCGGTATGTCCAAATTAAAAATCACCGCCGCCGCGCTCTTGGCCGCGTAGCCGTTGGGCGTATGGGGAACGCCGGCAAAATACTGGTCGTCGGGAACGCCGCGCAGGCATTCTCCGTAGCGGACATAATGCTGGCGCTCGGCAAAGAAAGTCAAGCGCGAGTTGATTCCCGCGTGTTTCCAAGCGGCGAACGTCTGGAGCGAAACCTTTACGCCGGGCTGGAACATTTTTGCCTGAAAGTTGTAGGCCGCGCTTTGGCTGATTTCGGCCGCAAAGCCCTTTCTAAAATTTCCGATCCAATTCACTTTGCCAAGCCCCAAGCCGTGCGAAAAAATCAGGCGCGGAGAAATCAAGTCCTCGTCAATGTCGTTTATTCCGTCCAAATTCCACTTGTAGTCAAATTCAACCGCCGGCGTGTAGACAAGGTTTCCAATCTTGTTAAAGCGCTCCAAGATTATGGGGGCGTAAGCCTTTGCGTTTTCAACCCAATAAAGCTCGTCGCCAAAAACCTTGTAGTCAGCGTCGCGGACAAAGCCTTGCGTCAAGTCCAGGCAAAGCGAAAAATTTTCAAAGGGCAGCGCGAACGAAAAGCCGGTGTTCAAATTCCATTCGGGCTCTTTGCGAATGAAGGCGTATTTAAAAAAGTGGTCGTTGTTCCAGGTGGCTTGAACGCGGCCAAGCGAAAAGGGCAGGCGATATTTCAGGCTTGCGCCTGACACAAAGTCGTCGCTCCTGCCTTCTTTTTTTTCATACTGAACGAACGCGTCGGCCGAAAATTCGCTCATCAAGCCCATAAAATTGTCGTCCTTAAGCTTGACCTTTACGGTGTGGCCGTCGTTGGAGCTGTACTTGTAGTAGGGAAGCAGCATCAAGTGGCCGGTGTCTACGGTTTGAACGCTGATGTCAACCAAGCGCTCTCCGTTTGCGCCTTCGCCGGATTCTTGGACTGCGATTTCTGCGCTTTCAAAAAGGCGGGAATTTATCAATGATTGCTTTTCGGAGACGACGAACGCGTCGAGCGCCGCGCGGCTTTCAAATTCCATGCCTTCTTTGGCGGTGATTTTTTTGCGCAAGGCGCTTTCTTTTGTGCCGCCCTTTGCTTCGATTTGGACGCTTTTTATGACGAATTTTTCTTGCGCGCTTTCTTCTTGCGCGAAAAGAAGTGAGGAAGCCAAGAAAAAGGCGGCGAAAATTGCGGCGGTCTTTTTCATAAAGTCAGCGCGAAGAATAATTCTTTTCGACCCATTTTAAGTAGTCGCCGCTTTTTATGCGCTCTATCCATTCCGTGTTCTTTAGGTTCCAGTCAACCGTAAGCTCAAGGCCCTGCTCAAAAGTCATCTCGCGCTTCCAGCCCAGTTCCGCCTTGATTTTAGAACAGTCAATCGCGTATCGCTGGTCGTGGCCGGGGCGGTCCTTTACGTGGACAATCGTTTGGCGGACGGCGGCCGCGTCCTTTCCAAGCTTGGCGGAGGCGATTTCAATCAGCTTGTCCAAAAGCTGGACGTTCTGCCATTCGTTTTCGCCGCCGATGTTGTATTTTTGGCCGTTCTTGCCGTTTTTCAAAATCAGCCAAACCGCCCGGTTGTGGTCTTCCACGTAAATCCAGTCGCGGATGTTCTTTCCTTCTCCGTAAACCGGAAGGTTCTTTTCCTGCGAAATGTTCAGTATCATGAGGGGAATTAATTTTTCGGGGAACTGGTAGGGGCCGTAGTTGTTTGTGCAGTTTGAAAGAGTGACCGGCAAGCCAAAGGTGTGGTGGTAGGCGAAAACCAAGTGGTCGCTGGAGGCCTTTGAAGCCGAGTAGGGGCTGCGGGGGTCGTAGAGCGTCGTCTCGGTAAAGTAGCCCGTGGGGCCTAGCGAGCCGTAAACTTCGTCGGTCGATATGTGGTGGAACAAAACGTCGTCGCGCGGATTGTCCAGCGAGCAGCCCCAATAATTTTTGGCGACGTCGAGCAAGGTGTATGTGCCCAAAACGTTTGTTCGCACAAAGGCCTCCGGGTCCAAAACGGAGCGGTCGACGTGGCTTTCGGCGGCAAAGTGAACGACGGTGTCTATGTCGTATTGCTTGAAAATCCGCTCCACGGCCGCGCGGTCGGAAACGTCGGCCTTTTCAAAAAAGTAGCGCTTCTCGCCGTTCGCGCCGCTTCCGAATTTTTGGTCAACGTCAGCCAGGTTTTCCAAATTGCCGGCGTAGGTGAGCGCGTCAAGGTTCACCACGCGGCCTGAAAATTCCTCAAAGTTGAATTCTTTTTTGCCGGAAGCGCTCATTCCAAAAAGGCAGCGGATGAAGTTGCTTCCGATAAAGCCCGCTCCGCCTGTCACCAAAACATTCTTAAGTTTTCTCATAACGTTCTCCTATTGCGGAATTGAAAAGCCGCTATCCTTTATGAATCTATCCAAGCTGTCCTGCCACTTGGGAATTTTTATTTTCAGCGCCTTGCAAATTTTTTCCTTGTCCAAGACGGAGTAGGCGGGCCGCTCGACCTTGGCGCCAAATTCCGCCGTAGTGCAGGGCAAAACCTTGCATTCGTTTGAAAGAAGCTTTCGCTTTTTGAGCAGGCGCTGGATCTCGACGGCAAAGTCGAACCAAGTGGTTTCGCCCGCGTCGGTAAAATGGTAAACGCCGTAGGGAACGGTCTCCTTGCTGAAAATGTTTGTTCCCGCCTTGTCGCAAATTTTTATTATGTCCAAAATCGCTTCGGCCAAGTCGGCGGCGAATGTGGGGCTTCCGCGCTGGTCGTTGACAACTTTTATTTCTTCCTTTGAGTTCATCAGCTTGGCCATCGTGTAGACAAAGTTGGGGCGGCCAAAGCCGTACAGCCACGACGTTCTTAGTATGAAGTATTGCGTCATCGTTTTTTGGATTTCGTCTTCGCCGTCGCTTTTGGTCTGGCCGTAAACGCCAAGCGGGCTTTTCGCGTCGCTTTCCTTGTAGGGGGAAGACGCCTTTCCGTCAAAAACATAGTCGGTGGAAATATGAATCAGCTTGGCGCCGATTTCGCGGGCCACGCGCGCGATGTTGCGGGCCGCGTCCACGTTTAGGGCCTGGGCGGCGGCTTTGTCGCTTTGGGCCTTTTCAACGGCGGTGTAGGCCGAACAGTTGACAATCCACTGGATGCGTCCCGCTTCGCCTTTTTTGTGGGCTGAAATGTAGTTTTCGCGCTCGAATTTTTCGGCAAAGGCCTTGAGCGCCTTGTAGTCGCGCGCGTCAACGTCGCTGGACGTTCCCGCGAACTGGATTTTGTTCTTTTGCAGAAGGCGCGAAAATTCCGCGCCCAGCATTCCCGTGGAGCCAATGACCCAAATCATAGTATGAGAGTATACTATAAACAAACGAACGTTGCAACCGCCCCGCTGACAGGGTTCCGCCAACCGCCCGTCTCCCTCGCGCGTTTTTGTTCTTCCCATATTGACATAATTCGCTTAAACCGCTAATATACTCTCTACATTTTTCTTAATTCATTTTTGGGGGAATACCTTGGCTAGAAATCAAACTTCAGCTGAAAAACGCCACGCTCAGAGCGAAAAGCGCAGATTGCGCAACAAGGCGATCAAATCGGAGTGCCGCACATACGCAAAGCAGTTTGTCGCGTTGGTTCTTAAGAAGGACCAGGAAGCCGCGGCCGCTAAACTCAAGCAGCTTCAGAGCGCTTTGGACTCGGCCCGCCTTAAGGGAGTGGTCAGCCTTAACGCCGCCTCTCGCAAGAAGAGCCGCATGACACGCCTTTACAACAACACGTTCGTCAAGCAGGCTGCAGCCAACTAAACGCTTTGAATTTTGGTCGGGCCTATGCTTTCTAAAAAAGTTACGAAATACGACTTGGTTGAAGCGGTCTACCAAAATTCAAAATACGAAAAAGGGCAGATAAAAGAAATCGTCGAAGCCTTTATGGACGAGTTGAAAAAAGCCATGTCCAAAGGCTGCGCGATTGAACTGCGGGGATTCGGAACATTTGAGCCGCGGCTTAGAAAAGGACGCGCCGTTGTCCGCAATCCCAAGACCGGCCAAAAGTCGTCGATGCCGGCGCACTATGTGGCCGCCTTCCGTTCCGGGCAGGAGCTGAAAAAAGCCCTTTCCGAACTTCCCGTTCAAGAGAATCAGCATGGAACAAACGGCTAAAAATTACACGATTTTAGGCTCTGACACTTCGTTTGACGGTCTTTTGGAATTTACCGACAACTTGAAAATCAACGGCAAATTCAACGGCACGATAAAGTCAAACGGAAACCTTGACATCGACAAGGCCGCCGTTTGCTCTGTTGACAAAATGTCGGCGGCTTCGATTGTCGTTTCGGGAACGGTGACGGGAAACATTTCCGCCAGCGAGCGCGTCGAGATGTGCAACGGAAGCAAGGTCAAGGGCAACGTTGAGACAGCCCGCTTGCGAATAGCCGACAACGTTGAATTTGAAGGGCAGGTAACGATGCTTGAAAACGAGCCGGAAATCGACTTGTTCAGCGTGGCCAGCGACGAATACAAGCAGTCCCTGCTTTTAAAGTCCGATTCGGACGCCGAATGATTTTGTTTGACAAAAAAAATAAAATATTGTAAAATGTAGGAAAGATTTTGTGGGAAGTCTTTTCTTTTTATAAACTTTGAAAATCACCAAATAATTTTTGCTTTTTTTATAAAATCTTTATTTTTTACTGGAGACCATTTTTTATGGACGCAGAGAACGAGAACACAAGCCAAGAGAACGCTGAAGAAAAGCCAAAGCGCCGCCGCATTGTAAGAAAGACGGCCAAGACCGAAGAAAAAGCGGCGGAAGAAAAACAGGCGGCGGCCGAAAGCCCCGCGAGCGCCGAAACGCCCTCCGAAAGTCCGGCTTCCGCGGCGGAAACTCCAACGCAAGAAGGCGAATCTCGCGGACATTTTGGCCAGGGCTACAAGGGCCGCGAAGGCAGGCCTGGCGGCCGCTTCAATCCCGCCGGCCGCCGCCCCAACTTTCGCCCCAACCGCGAAAACATGGCGCCGGACAACACGCCCACGCCCGAAAACTGCCCTGACTACGACCAAAAGCCCCGCCTTGAAATCAACGAACTTACAAAAAAATCAATGATAGAGTTGCGCGAGATGGCCTCCGAATACGGCTTTAGCGCGGACGACTTGGCTCCGATGAAAAAGCAGGACTTGATTTTCGTCATCCTTAAGGCTCACGTTGAGCGCGGCGGAATCATCTTTGCAAGCGGCGCCTTGGAAATTTTGCCGGACGGCTACGGCTTTTTGCGCAGCCCGCAAAACTCTTACCTTCCCGGCCCGGACGACATTTACATTTCGCCCAGCCAAATCCGCTTGTTCAACCTTAAGACGGGCGACACCGTTTACGGCCAAACCCGCAGCCCCAAGGAAGGCGAGCGCTTCTTCGCGCTTTTGCGCATCGAGAGCGTCAACTTTGACGAGCCGCGCGTGGCGCAAACCCGCGTTCCCTTTGAGAACCTTACGCCGCTTTATCCAAACGAAAAGTTCAAGCTTGAGACTGTTTCAACCGAGCTTTCAACCAGAATCGTCGACTTGTTCAGTCCGATAGGAAAGGGCCAGCGCCTTTTGATTGTGGCGCCGCCCAAAGCCGGAAAGACCACGCTCATGCAAAAGGTGGCCAACGCGATTACCGCCAACAATCCCGAAGTTTACCTTATCGTTCTTTTGATTGACGAACGCCCCGAGGAAGTGACCGAGATGGAACGCTCTATCAAGGCGGAAGTAATTTCTTCCACCTTTGACGAGCAGGCCCAGCGCCACGTCAACGTGGCCGAAATGGTTTTGGAAAAGGCCAAGCGCCTTGTCGAGCACAAGCGCGACGTAGTCATTTTCCTTGACTCAATCACGCGCTTGGCGCGCGCCTACAACCAGACGGTTCCCACCAGCGGCAAGGTATTGTCGGGCGGCGTTGACTCCAACGCGCTCCACAAGCCCAAGAGATTCTTTGGCGCGGCCCGAAACATCGAAGAGGGCGGCTCGCTTACGATTATCTCCACGGCCTTGATAGAAACCGGAAGCCGCATGGACGAAGTTATCTTTGAAGAGTTCAAGGGAACGGGAAACAGCGAAATCGACTTGGACAGAAAGCTGGCCGAGCGCCGCCTTTTCCCCGCCATCAACATCAAGAAGTCAGGCACCCGCAAGGAAGAGCTTTTGCTTACGGAAGAAGAGCTTCAAAAGCTTTGGGTTTTGCGCAAGGTCATCAACCCGATGGAAGACGCGGAAATCACCGAGCTTATTCTTGACCGCATGAGAAAGAGCAAGGACAACGCGGCCTTCCTGGCCTCGATGAACACCGGCTCCGCGGGAATGTAACAGCATGTAGCGTCCGAAAGGACGCGGTTGAACCGCTCGAAACAACCATTATGGTCTTGCGTTCAATAATACGAGCGGTACTTGACTAAAAGGCGCGGCTTTCGTTATAATTGTCGCACTTAAATTTAATTTGGCAAGTTTTGTGGCGGCGGCTTGAGCGGGAATTTCCGGCTCCGCGCCGCAGGGCAAGGCTTTTCAAATATATTTTGGAGGAAACGATGAAGAAAGACATTCATCCTGAGTACACGCTCACAAAAATCACTTGCGTTTGCGGAAACGTTATCGAAACGCGCTCAACAGTGAAGGACATTCACGTTGAAATTTGCTCGGCCTGCCACCCCTTCTACACAGGAAAGCAGAAGCTCGTTGACACAGCCGGACGCATCGACCGCTTTAACAAGCGCTACGGAATCAAGGCCGCCAACTAATCGGCGCTTATTCCGCGTTTTGAAGGAGCCACATTCTGTGGCTCTTTTTTTGTTTAAAGTCTTCGTCAATTGTCTGTTCGGTGATGTCGGAGCAGCGCGCGCCGGGCAAGCGCGCGGGATCAAATTTTAGCGTTTTTGCGTTTGTCGAAAAATAAAGGGAGCCGCCCGATTTCAAAAGCGCAAGGCAGTTTTTGCAAAGAATGGGCCAGTCGCGCTTTGTGTCCAAGTCGTTTTGGGCGGACTTTGAGTTGCTGAACGTGGGCGGGTCCAAGATTATTATGTCGAAGGGCGCGGCTGAATCGTCGCGGCCTTGCGCGGATCTTTGGCTTGCGCTTTTTGCGCGTTCGTCCAAAAATTTTATCGCGTCCGCCTTTGTCCATTCATAGCCGTTCGGGTCCAAGCCGTTAAGGCGGAAATTTTCTTTTGACCAGTCAAGGTAAGTGTTGGAAAGGTCGACGCTTTGGACAAAAGCCGCGCCGCCCAAAGCCGCCGCCACGGAAAAGCTTGAGGTGTAGCAAAACAAATTCAGGACGCGCTTTTGGGCGGCCCTTTCTTTTATCATCGCGCGCGCTTTTCTCATGTCAAGAAACAAGCCCGTGTCAAGGTAGCTGTCTAGGTCGACGAAAAAAATCGAGCCGTTTTCGTAAACGCGGCCGCAAAACTTTTGGGCTTGCGGCGCTTTATGGTCTTGGAACGCTTTTTGGTCTTTTGCGTACTGGGAGCCGCCTTTTTCGCGCGCGCGGGTCTTTGCGGCTATGCGGCCCTTGTCAACGCCAAGACATTCTGAAAGCGCGTCCGTCATCGCGGCTAGCCACGCGCGCTCTTCTTCTTCCGGCTTTTCGTAGGGCCGCTCGAACAAAAACACTTTAAGGAATGTCCGCTCCAAACGGCGGGCGGCGGCTCCCGGCTGGTTTTCGCTTTCGGCGGCGGCCTGTTCCTGCAAAAAGGCGGAGGCGTCGGCGGGATTTTGAACGCCGTCGGGAAGAAATTCGTAAAGGTCGACGGCGAGCGGGATTTCGGGAATGTCGCGGTCGTAAAGCCTGTAGGCCGTCACAAGGTTTTTGCGCGCCCACTTTCTGAGCGCCTTGTGGTTCTTCGCGATTCGATTTTTTAAAAGCTGCGCCTGTTCCTGTGTCTTTTCCGCCGTTTCCATACGCTGACTTTACAACAAAGTCCGCCTTTTTTCAAGCGCGTTTTGCTTGCAATTATTCTATATACGCGCTATAATTAAGCGATTTATTATGGCTAATTGTTTTTGGAAAAAGGTTCTTGCGGCCTCGGTTTTGGCGGGAACGGCGCTGTTCGCTTCCTGCGACTTTGGCTTTGACGGCGACTCTTTCCAAAACAAGGCGGGCGCTTACTTTAAGGAAATGACCAGCACCGCCTCAATCGAGTCTTACAAAATCAGCCCGGACAACGCGCCCACCGACAAGAACGGAAACATCTGCCTTTCATACGAGGACACATACACAGTTGAATTCACATTGCGAAACCCGCAGCACTATTCGTTCATTTCCGGCCGCAACTTGAATTTCTCCCTTGCGCAAAGCGGACTTCCCGGAAGCGAGCAGGTTTCCATAAAGCAAGACTCTAGCGACACGACAAAGCTGCGCATGACCTTTCCCGCCGACTTCCTTATGCAGAACGCAGCCGGAGCGAACATTTCTCCGCGCATCTCGATGATGCACCCAATCTCCTTTGCAAGCTTTGGCGCTTACGACAAGCTCAAGCTTTCCAGCGACTCGCCGCCGCCAAAGGTTAGCGGCGCCCTTACGATGCAGACAACGGAAACTCCGTCGCGCTGGGTTCTTTGCTTTAACCTTCCCACAAAGTCAATGGTCAAGGCCTACCACAGCGACATCGTTTCTGTTTCGGTAAACGGAAAGACTTTTGACGCGACGGTCTCGGACGACGGAAGCATTTCCGTTTCGGGCGGCTCCGACATTTCCAACACCGCGCCCAGCAACATCGTTGCAAACCAAAACACCGGCCTTAGCTTTACGGCCGACGAAAACTGCGTTTATTTTTCGACCGGCGACGAGGCCGACGAAAAGGAAAAGATTTACACGGTCGTCGTGACCGACAAGGCCGGCCTTTCTTCAAGCTTGGCGGTAAGCACGCGCGGCTTTAAGCTGGGCGCTCCCGACAGCTACGCCAAGGCCGACACTCAGTTCGCCAATAAATTCAAGATATACGACCCCGCCGACCCCGACGGAACAAAGAACAGCGTGGAGCAGGACGAAGACGAAAGCGTTTACGTGACGATAAAGGCCGAGCCCAAGACCGCAAGCTTTGACTACACCGACCCTGTGAGCGGCGAGACAAAACACGTTGAAGCCTACGACTACGACAAGGGCGACGCTTGCGTGATGTGGGAAGTCTACCGCGACGAGGCTTGCTCAAGCTTTGTGAGCGCGGGAAAGATAAACGGCTTGCAGGGAACGATTTCTATCCCCGCCGGAACAAGCTTTGTGCGCGCCTTTGTGCGAAAGCCCTTGTATTCAGACAGCGAAGTGATTAAGTGGAAGTGCCGCGCGGTCTTCACAAGGTTCTATGTTTCGGAAGAAGGCGACGACAACGCGGAAGGCTCCAAAAAGCTGCCCTTTAGAACGATACAGCGCGCCGTTGACGCCTTTATCGACGGCATAAACAACCACGACTACGACGCGGACAGCGCCTGCGACATTTGCGTGATGACCGACTTGACGACGCCCGCCAGCTACGACTACGGCCTTAACAACGACTGCTTGATTGACGTGTCCGACACGACGCTTTCGTCCGCCACGGTAAAAGTTTCTGGCTACGGCGGAACAAGAACCGTGAACGCCGCGCAGGGCGATACAGCCGTCCGCAAATTTGTCAACGCCGCCGTTGGAAAGACTGTCATTCAAAACTTGAATTTGACAGGCGGCGGATCAAACGTGAGTTACTCCAATTTGCTGACTGTGGCAAGCGGCGCGGAGCTGAACCTAAACAGCTCTAAGATTTACCAAAACGCCTTTACCGTAGCCGCCAATAACAGCTTCTTCTATGTCATTAAATCCGAAGGAACGCTTGTGGCGAACGACTCGCAGATTCAAGACAACACTTTGGACAACCCGTCGGATCGTTCGAATGTCAAATTCTGGGCCTTGTTCCAATACGGCGGTTCGACGGCGCTGACAAATACGGAGATTTCCGGCCACAAGCCGATTTCTGGCCATACGGACGGGGTTGTGACAGCCGTAGACGCTAATGAAAACATAACCGTAGACTTCGCTATGACGGGCGGCTCAATAACTGGAAACACGGGCGTCGCGTTCAGCACTAGCGGATCTAACACTTCAAACGTAACGCTTACTGGCGTTGAAATAAACGGAAACGATGCCGCAAGCGATGCCGCTGTGGGAATCAACACAAGCCCCACAATTCTTGACGGCTGTACGATTACAGGCAACACCGGCGTGGCTGGCGTTAGAATTGGCGCAGCTTCTTTTGCAAGCCTGACCTTAAAGGGCAAGAACACGATTTACGACAACAAGATGGCCGACGGAACGCAGCGCGACTTGTACTTGCCGTACGGAAAGACGATAACGATTGGCGGAAACATAACGGATTCAAAGATTGGTGTTTACACTCCATTTGACGGCGCCGGCGCGGTTCTGCCCACGGCGGACGCTCCCGTGCCCTTTACCAGTGGCTACGCCACGCCCGCTTTCGCGAACCCGGCCACGCCCGGAAGCGTATTCATCGCGCAAAACGGCTACGGCGTGACCGCGATGCCAAGCGGAACAAGCGCGGGCGAGGCGGCCTTTGGCGTAAGCTCTGGCGGCATGTACGGCGCGGAGGACTACACGATAACGCTTGGCGGAAGCGCCATAACCGCGGAGCCTGGCAAAGAAAAGACCGCGACAATCGCCGTGTCCGCCACGCGCAAAGAGCCGGTCGGCGACCCGACAGACTTGTGGTACAACAGCGCCGACAAGAAATTCTACCTTGCGAGCGCCCACACGCAAAAGGCGGCGGACGACTGGACGGTAGAATGGAAGGCCGAATTGGTTAGTGGCTCGGCCCCGATTTATCCTGACTTGACCGTGGGCGCGTCGGACGGCGGCATAACAGTGACCGTTCCCGCAATCGCGCACGAAACTTCATTCACTCTTAGCGTGACGGCGACGTTCATGGGCGTAAGCGTGGAAAAGAACTATGAATACAAGGTAAAGAACCCGCTTGTCAGCGTTGACGGCGCCAGCGTTAGCGGAGCTGCCGCCGTTCCAAATTCCGGAGTGTTCATCTCGGGAAGAAGTCTGAACATAAAGAGCCTCATCGCCTGCGACCATCAGGTTACCCAAAAAGAATGGTTCGAGGCGACAGGAAAAACCTTGCGGGACCAGGCGGGATCTTCCACCATAGGTTACCGCGAGGGCGACGACATTGCGATTAATTATGTGAACTGGTTTGACGCGCTTGTGTATTGCAACAAAAAGAGCCTGGCCGACGGCCTGACTCCCTGTTACACGATAAGCGACAGCAAAAACCCGAACGACTGGGGAGACATTCCGACAAGCAGCTCAAAGCCAACCTACGCCGCGTACAGCGCTGTAACCTGCGATTGGAACGCCAACGGCTGGCGCCTTCCGACAGAGGCGGAATGGGAATACCTTGCGCGCGGCGGAAACCTTTCTTCCACAGGTCAAACAAAATACAGCGGAAGCGACAATATAAACGAAGTATGCTGGTGCACCAACAACATTACGATTACGCCAATGTCGCCGCAAGAGGTTAGGACAAAAGCCCCCAACTCGCTGCAGCTTTACGATATGAGCGGAAACGTTTTTGAGTGGTGCTGGGACAGGTGGATTGGAACCGTTGCCACAGACACGCCGATGACGGGGCCTGAATCAGGCGACAATCGGGCCTGCCGCGGCGGCAGTTATGGCAACAATCAAACCCAAGATCTGCTTACGGTCTATGGACGGGGCAACCAAGGCCCGAGCTATAGAAGCGTTTCCAACGGCCTGCGCGTCGTCCGCTCCGAGGACACGGCGACAAGCTACGCTATAGCGCAGGGGCCTGAAGGCACTCCGCTTACGTTAGAGGCTGTTTACTCCGGCGCGGTGGTGACCTTTAACAACAAGGCTACAGGCTCCGTAACATACAAGTTAAAGGACGGAACGGTAGGAACAATCGCAAACGGTGAGAGTAAGAGCATAACGCTTTATGCCGTTGGCGACACGGTTCAGTTCTTTGGCGACAACGCGCAGTATGGAAATACGGATGGTTCTGGCATAAGCGATTCTTCCTGCACTCATATTGATTGTTCGGACGTCTGCTATGTTTACGGCAATATTATGAGCCTTGTCAGCAGTACAGGATATGCGAGCGCTGTCACGCTGACAGGTTACTATACGTTTGCCGGACTTTTTGCTAATAATACACATATTTGGAATAAAACAGGTTTTGATTTGCTGCTGCCGGCAACTACGCTAAAAGATTATTGTTATTGCAAAATGTTCCAAGGCTGCACCGGGCTTACAGTGGCGCCGGAACTTCCTGCGACAACGCTTGAACCATATTGTTATAATGAAATGTTCGTTGGTTGCGCAACGCTTAGAGCGACGCCGGTTCTTCCCGCGCCAACGCTGGATAATTATTGTTATAAGAATATGTTTTATGGATGCAGCCAACTTGCAAGCGTCACTTGCCTTGCCACAAACATCAGCGCGACCGATTGCACTTCAAACTGGCTTCGTGAAGTT
>CADCCO010000040.1 GCA_902799965.1 uncultured Spirochaetaceae bacterium | reverse complement strand
GGCGGCGGCCGCGTTCGCGAAAACTTTTAGGCATTTTTCTATTATACAACAGTTTTTTGTTTTTTGCAAATTTCTTGCTTTTTTGGCAAAAATCCGCTATTGCCAGTCGCGCTCGTGAGAGCGCAGTCGATATTTCCGCTAGCAAAAGCGCGTTCTGCTTGCGTTTTTGCCCCAAAAGCGCTACTATAATTAAATGGTCGCCGCAGTATTTCCGGGCTCGTTTGATCCGCCCACATACGGACATTTGAACGTAATACAAAGAGCCTCCGCTCTTTTTGACAAAATCGATGTGCTGGTTTCCGTAAATCCCGGAAAGTCTTCGCTTTTTTCTGCCGAAGAGCGGGTTTCGCTTTTAAAGGAAATGACCAAAGGCTTGAAGAACGTCGAGGTTCATTCTTGCGACACGCTGGTCGTGGAATACGCGCGCAAGATAGGCGCCAAGGCTCTTTTGCGCGGAATCAGGAACGCCGCCGACTTTTCGTACGAGTTTGACTTGGCGCTGGTGAACCGTTCGCTCAACGACGGCGTTGAAACCGTCTTCATTCCGACGGAGCCGAAATTCTTTTCCGTCCGCTCAAGCGCCATCAAGGAGCTGGCGGGTTTTGGCGGCGACTTGTCCAAGATGGTTCCGCCTGTCGTGGAAGAAGCGTTGAGAAAGAAATTCAGCAAATAAAACATGTCATAAGGAGAACTAAAATGGCAACAACAAAAACGACAAAGAAAGCCGCGGCCAAGACAGCCGCCCCCAAAGGAAAGAAGAGCGACAGCGCCACAAAAGGCGCCGCCCGCGCCCCCCACCGCAGCCTCTTTTACGCGATGGGCTACACCGACGAAGAGCTTGAGCGCCCGCTCGTAGGCGTTTGCTGCGCCAAGAACGAAATCATCCCCGGCCACTTTGAGCTGGACAGAATCGCCGAGGCCGTAAAGGCCGGTATCCGTATGGCCGGCGGCACCCCAATCGAGTTCCCCGCGATCGGCGTTTGCGACGGAATCGCGATGGGCCACGAGGGAATGAAGTACTCGCTCGTAACCCGCGAGCTTATCGCCGACAGCGTCGAGTGCGTGGCAAAGGCCCACCAGTTTGACGCGCTCGTAATGATTCCCAACTGCGACAAAATCGTTCCGGGAATGTTGATCGCCGCCGCGCGCTTGGATTTGCCCACCGTTTTCTGTTCGGGCGGCCCGATGATGCCCGGCCACCTTCCGGGACACGATTCAAAGAATCCATATTCAGACAAGAACCTTTCGCTCACCGACATGTTCGAGGCGGTCGGCGGCTTGGCTGCCGGAAAAATCAACGCGGCCCAGTTGCGCGAGCTTGAACAAGTGGCTTGCCCAGGATGCGGCGCTTGCTCCGGCATGTTCACCGCCAACAGCATGAACTGCTTGACCGAAGTTTTGGGCTTGGGCCTTCCGGGAAACGGAACCATTCCCGCCGTGCAGGGCCGCCGCCTGACGCTGGCAAAACACGCCGGCATGCAGGTTATGGAATTGTATAGAAGGGGAATCACCGCCCGATCGATGATGACAAAGGATTCCTTTAGGAACGCCTTGACAGCCGACATGGCGCTGGGCTGCTCGTCCAACACGATTTTGCACGTTCCCGCCATCGCGCACGAAGCCGGCGTTCCGCTTGACCTTCACATGATTAACGAAATCAGCGAGCGAACGCCCAACCTTTGCCACTTGGCGCCGGCCGGCCACACATTTATGTGCGAGCTTGACGACGCGGGCGGAGTCCAAGCCGTTCTTGCAGAATTGGCCAAGAAGAACCTCATCAAGACCAGCCTCATCACCGCCACGGGAAAGACTATCGCGCAAAACATCAAGGGCGTTGTCAACCGCAACCCTGAAATCTTGCGCCCGATCGACAACCCTTATTCCGACAACGGCGGAATCGCGATATTGTTCGGAAACCTTGCCCCGCGCGGAACTGTCGTAAAGAGAAGCGCCTGCGCCAAGGAATTGATGAAGCACACCGGCCCCGCACGCGTCTTTGACGACGAAAGCGAGGCGATGAAGGCCGTCCAAGCCAGAAAGATCAAGGCCGGCGACGTCGTCGTGATCCGCTACGAAGGCCCAAAGGGAGGTCCCGGCATGCGCGAAATGCTCGCCGTCACGGCGGCGCTCGCGGGGCAGGGAATGGACAAGCAAGTGGCGCTCATCACCGACGGCCGCTTCTCCGGCGCGACTCGCGGAGCCTCGCTGGGCCACTGTTCGCCTGAAGCTGCGGAAGGCGGCCCAATCGCGCTTGTCCAAGAGGGCGACATGATCACGCTTGACATCAACAATTACAAGATCCGCCTTGAGGTGAGCGACGCGGAATTGGAAAAGCGCCGCGCCGCCTGGAAAGCCCCCAAGCCCAAAGTCACGACCGGCTACCTTGCCCGCTACGCAAAGCTGGTAAGCTCCGCCGACAAAGGCGCGATACTGGAGTAGCGCTTTTAGTAAGGAGATACTATTATAGTAAACCTATAAAAAAAACACGCGGAAGCGGAGTTCCGTCGCGAAAAAAATTCTGCACAAGCGAAGCGCGGAAGCCTTTTTTCGCGGCGGGTTTCCGCTGGGAGCGTGTTTTTTTGTTTTGTCGTATTGCTATTGAATTTATTGGAAAGTTGCGCTAAAATTGCGTAACTTTCTAAAAGGGTGTGGAAATGAAAATCTCAGGTTCTCAAGTAGTAATCGAATGCCTCGTAGAGCAGGGCGTTGACACAATATTCGGATATCCCGGCGGCGCGATTCTTAACATTTACGACGAATTGTACAAAAACTCAAAGCGCATCCGCCACATTTTGACGGCTCACGAGCAGGGCGCCGCGCACGCGGCCGACGGCTACGCGCGTTCCACCGGAAAAGTCGGCGTTTGCATAGCCACAAGCGGACCGGGCGCCACAAACCTTGTCACCGGCATCGCGACGGCCTACATGGACTCAAGCCCGATTGTCGCCATCACATGCAACGTGGCCACAAGCCTTTTGGGAAAAGACTCATTCCAGGAAATCGACATTTGCGGCGTGACCATGCCGATAACCAAGCACAACTTTATGGTCAAAAAAATCGAAGACTTGGCCGACACAATCCGCGCCGCCTTCCTTATAGCCAAGAGCGGCCGCCCGGGCCCGGTTCTCATCGACATTCCCAAAGAAGTGACCGACCCCAAAAATTTGATTGACTTCAAGCCGCTTAAAAATTTGGACGACTCAAAAAAGCTTTTGGAAAAAATCGCGCCCAACCTTAAGCGCGTCTTTAACGTGGCAAAGCCCTCCGACGCAGAAATAAAGGCGGCCGCAAAATTGATAAACTCAAGCGCGCGGCCCGTCATTTACGCTGGCGGCGGCGTTGTCATTTCCAACGCTTGCAAGGAGCTTTTCGACTTGGCCACTAAGGCTAACATTCCCGTAAGCGAAAGCTTTATGGCGCGCGCGGCCTTTCCCGCCAACAATCCGCTTTGCACATGGATGGTCGGCATGCACGGAACAAAGGCCAGCAACATGGCCGTCACCGAAAGCGACTTGCTCATCGCGCTTGGCGCGCGCTTTAGCGACCGCGTCATTTCCGACGTTTCAAAATTCGCGCCCAACGCGAAAATTCTTCATATTGACATCGACCCCGCGGAAATAGGAAAGAACGTTTCCGCCGCCTCAAGCTTGGTCGGCGACCTTAAGGCCGTTTTGGCGCGCCTCCTTCCGCTCGTCGAAGAAAAGCCGCGCAAGGATTGGCTCAAGAAAATCGCCGCGTGGAAAAAAGAAATTCCGCCCAGCTATTTAAAAGAACCCAAGGATTCAATCAATCCCAAATTCATTTGCGAAGAAATTCACCGCGTCGCCGGAGACTCCGCCTTTGTCACGACGGAAGTGGGCGAGCACCAAATGTGGACCGCGCAATTCTATCCATTCTCTAAGCCCAGGACTTTCATCAGCTCCGGCGGACTTGGAACGATGGGCTTTGGCACCGGCGCGGCGATTGGAACGCAGTTCGCAAACCCAAAAGGCCGCGTCGTCGCGATCGCTGGCGACGGCTCGTTCCGAATGAACTGCAACGAGCTTGCGACAATCCAGCACTACAACCTTCCGATTGTAATCGTAGTAATCAACAACGGAACGCTCGGAAACGTGCGCTTGTGGCAAAAGCTGTTCTACGGAAAGCGTTACAGCGCGACGACGCTTGACTTTGGCCCCGACTGGTCAAAGCTGGCCGCCGCCTACGGCATCGACGCTTACAAGGCCAAGAACGCCAAGGAATTCGCGGACGTTTTCGCAAAAGCCTTCAAGTCCAAAAAGCCCGCCGTCATCGACGCAAAGGTTGACATCGACGAGCTTGTTCTTCCGATGGTTCCCGGCGGAAAGGCGATTTACGACCAAATAATGCAGATAAACGAAGCGGCGTTCAAATGACAGAAAGAAAGCGAGTGGGAGTTCTTGTCAACACGATTTACTCTGAATATTCGATTTCCTTCATGAAAGGAGTCGACAGATACTGCGACGAAAACAACTGCTCGTACTTTTTGTTCCCGCTGGAGCACGGAAAAAATTCCGGCATATACGACTACCACTGCGACACGCTGATGGACTTTTTGGGCAAGAACAACTTGGACGGCGTAGTGTTCGCGTCGGCCACTTTGGCCAACAACTACAAGTCCGAGCTTCCCCGCTTGATTGAGACCATCAAGATGCTTCCGCCCATACCCAAGGTTTCCGTCGGCTTGGAAATCGAAGGAATCCCGACAATCAAAATCGATTCCAACAAGTCGATGAAAGACTTGGTCCTTCACTTGGTCGACAAGCACAACTGCAAAAAGTTTGTGATAATGAGATGCGACGCGGCCAACTACGAAAGCGTCGAGCGCGAGAACTGCGTTTTGGCGGCGCTAAAGGAACGCGGCATCAGCGTGAACCCTCAATGGATTTTAAGCGGCAACTTCATTTTTGACAACGCCTATTCGGCGATGGCCAATTTCTTAAAGAAGAACGAGGGCGCCGAATTTGACGCGGTCGTCTGCCTTAACGACTCTATGGCCGTCGGCGTTATGAACTGCCTTGTTGACAGGGGCTATAAAGTTCCGGAGCAAGTGAAAATCACGGGCTTTGACAATGTTTTTGAAACAGAGCCAAGCGAGCTGAACATAACGACGATTGACCAGCGCATCGAGGATTTTTCTTACGCCGCAATGCGTACCGTTTGCGCGATGATTGAAGGCCAAAAGGTAATGCCGCTGCAATTGATTCCCGCCGCCAAAGTCATAAGAGGCTCTTGCGGCTGCGAATCCGCGCCCGACCAAACCCAGCTTGACTTTGCCGCCAACCTAAAGTTCAGGTACAAGCTTTTCCGCTTGGGCGGAAACCAGCTCTATATGCTCCATTACTTTTTGATGGAAACGCAAACGCCTGTTCCGCTTGACAATTTGTTCACCAGGCTTCACTACAGCCTTTGCCTTTTTGACGTGCAGGGCCTTGTCCTGGTCCTTTACAACCATTCGGTTTATTATGAAAAGGGAACTGAATTCAAGCGGCCCCACGAAGCGCGCGTCGCGATGACTTTCTTCAATGAGCGCACTTTCGAACGGCCCGACATAACCTTTAATCCCAACGCCGCGATGGTTCCGCAAGAAATTGGCGACAAGATGGACGGCGGCTACATTCTTTTTCCCGTCTTTGCCGAATGTTTCCAATACGGCTACATTTTCATAAAGATGGGCCGCTACGAGCGCATTTTCTACCAGCTGGTCTTTGAGTTGATTTCAAAGGAAATCGTCACTTCGATAAAAATCACCGGCGAGCAGGCTGAAAAGAATTCTCTCAAAAACCAAAACGTCACCCTTGAGCAGTATTCCGAAAAAATGCACCGCCTTTCGTTCACCGACGAAATGACCGGCCTTTTGAACCGCCGCGGCTTTTACGAATACGCCAAGCGGCAAATTTCGGCGGCGCTTGCGGCCGGCCGCAACGGCCTTGTCATTTACTGCGACATGGACGGCCTAAAGAAAATCAACGACACTTACGGCCACGACGTTGGCGACCGCGCGATAAAATACGAGGCGCAGGTTTTGCGCGGCGTTTTCCGCTCAACGGACATCGCTGGCCGCTTGGGCGGAGACGAGTTCGCCATCCTTGCCTGCGACATGAAGCTGAAGGACTTTCCCCGCGTAAAAAAGGCAATGCAGGCCGAATGCGACAAAATAAATTCAGGCAGCCTTGAGCCGTTCACTCTTTCTGTCAGCGTGGGCTGCTCGGAATTCAGCGCGGCAAAAGATGACATCGAAGAGCTTTTGAATTCCGCCGACAGCTCTCAATACGAAGACAAGCGGGCCAAAAAAGAGGCCGAAAAGAAAAAGAAAAAGCCTTGGTGGCAAAGGTAGGGAAGAACGTGAAATTTCTTGTCCTTTTGTTTTCCGACTCCAACGAGTTCCAAAGCCAAAAAATCTTTCCAGCCGGCGGCGGCCAAAAAAAGTCCGCCCGCGAGCGCTCTATGGAATGGGCGGCCGCGCTTGAATTTGAAGGCGCGCAAAAAGAAGTCGCCGTTTTGGAAGGAAAGGGCTGGACCAGCGGCCGCTTGATTAATGAAATTTCAGCCGCCGCCAAAAACGCCGCCGCCGACTTTGTTGTCTACGCCGACGCTTCAGCCGCCTTTTTGGACTTGCCCCTTTCTAAAAAACTGATTCAAGACCACGTGGAATACAAGGCCGAATACACTTTCGCCGACGGATACCCGGCTGGCTTCGCGCCGGAGATAATCGACAGCGGGGCGGCGGCGATTATGGCCAGCCTTTGCCAGTCGGCCAGCGCCGCCGAAGCGCAAAAGCCTGTTTGCGCGCAAAGCGTTTTCAACATCATTAAGGGCGACGTAAATTCCTTTGAAATAGAAACCGAAATAGCAAGCGTTGACTACAGGCTTTTGCGGCTTGACTTTCTTTGCGCTTCAAGGCAAAGCGCGCTCGCCGCCCAAGCGTTGGCCGAAAAGCTTGCGGCGGCCGGAAAGCAAGGCCTTTTGGAATTGGACGGCCAGTCGCTTGGCGACAAAAACGTTTTGGAAATTTGCAAGGAGGCGGCGGCTGAAATCCAAGTTTTGAAAACCGTTCCCGCCTTTTACAACGTTCAGATAGAAGGCCGCGCCGCCGGAAAATTCCGCTTTTCTCCTTGCGAGCCAAAAGATGAGCGGATGCCTTTTGAAAAATTCGAGGCGCTGGTCAAAAAGATTTCGGACTTTTCAGGCGCCGCGACGATAGGCCTTTCGCTTTTTGGCGAGGCGGCGCTGCATCCTGACTTTGACAAATTTGTCCTTTGCGCGCTGCAAGCGGGCCACAAAATTTTTGTGGAAGTCGACGGCGGCTCTTTGCCGGAATTTATAAAGGGCGGTGCGTTCGAGCGTTTGAACGCCTCCGCGCTTTTGGACGGCGAGGCGCGCTCCAAAATTTATTTTGCCGTATGCCTTGACGCGCAAAGCCAGGAAACTTTTTCGCTTTTCCACCAAGGCTCGCTGCAAGCCGCGCTCGCCGCCGTTCAGTCTTTGTCCGCCGCCTTTCCCCAAACGTATCCGCAGCTCGTCCGCGTTGCCGAAAACGAAGGCGATTTGGAGGCCTTTTACCGTTTTTGGTCGGACAAAAATTCTCCGTCGGGCGGAAAGATAATCGTTCAAAAATACGATCATTTTTGCGGCCGCTTGCCCCAAAAAAAGCCGGCGGACTTGTCGCCGCTTGAGCGGACTCCCTGCTGGCATTTGCGCCGCGACTTTGACGTTTTGCTTGACGGCTCAGTTCCTCTTTGCCGAGACCGCTTTGATTCCGAAATATTGGGAAACGCCTTTTCCGACTCGCTTTCGGAAATATGGCAAAAGAAAAATTCTCTTTTGGGCGAACATGTTCAAAACAAGTTCAATGCTTTGTGCGGGAACTGCGATGAGTGGTACACGTTCAATTTTTAACGACAAGCAGTTGGACTGCGCGATTTTGGGAGGCCGGCATCCTGACAGCGAGCCGCTTTTAAAAGCGTCCGCCATTTTGTTGAACCAGGGAAAAAGCCACTTGCGACTTCAAAATTTGCAAGCCTTAAGCGAGCGCGGCTTTGAAAAAATAATTTCGATAGAAAACGACGCGCAAAACTACAACATCGAAGACTTCGCGCAAAAATTTCCAAGCGTAAAATTCATCATTCCGTTGGAAAAAGCCGCCGACGGCGACTTGATAAATTTGGCGGCCTCTGAAATCGAGTCCGAGCATTTTTTGATTTTGCGCGACAGCCTGAACATTCCGCAAAACCTTTTGACTCCGGCCTTGGCCGACCGGCTTGCAAGCCAAAAGCTTTTTTGCGTCGCGCCGCGAGTCTTTTCGCGCGAAGGCTCTCCGTTTCCCGTTCGCTTTTCGCCGGGCGCCAAAAAACGCTCTCTAAAAATTGACTCTTCGTCGCAGTTTAGCGAAGGCCTTTCGACCCTTTATCCCTTTGACTTTTTGGGCTTTTACGACACGCAAAAATTCAAGGACTTGGGCGGCTACGACGGCGAGATAAAAAATTCTTATTGGCAAAATTTGGACTTGTCCTTTAGAGCTTGGCTTTGGGGCGAACGCATTGAGCTTTCGGCCTTGTTTTCAGTAACTTACGCGCAAGAGATTTTGGCGCCTGACTCAACGCCGGACTTGTCTTACTTGCGCTTCTTTTTAAAGAACATGGCGCCGGTCTACAAAAACGAGCGGGCCGAAATTCCAGGCTCCGCCTTTTGGTCGTACAAGTCGCGCTCTTCATGCGGCTTTTTTGAAAGCTTGAGGCAGTTTGGAGCCGCCCGCTCTTGGGCAAGGCAAAACCGCTGGCGCTTTAAGATGGACGCGTTCAAGCTTATTTCTGAATGGGGCGGCGAATAATATGGCGGCAGGCGTTTTTAAAGACATTGCGGTCGTCGTCCAGTGCCGGCTTTCGTCGACGCGGCTTCCGCAAAAAGCGTTGAAGGATTTGGGCGGACAAGAGTGCCTTTGCTGGACTTTGCGCGCGATGAAAAAAGTCAAGGCCGCCCACTATTTTTTGGCTTGCGACTACGACTCCGCGTCCGCCCTTGAGCCGCTTGCAAAAAAATGCGGTTGGGAAATTTTTGCGGGCGAACGCGACGACGTTCTTGGCCGTTTTTGCGCCTTGGTCGAATCCAAAATGCCAGCCTGCGACTTGATTGTCCGCGCCACGGGCGACAATCCCTTTTTGTTTTGGGAAGCGGCGGAACTTTCGATTGAAGAATTTCAAAAGAACTATTTTGACGCGGACTACTTTACCTTTGCCGGCCTTCCGCACGGAAGCGGGGTGGAGCTTTTTAAGGCCGCTTCGATTCTGTCCGCGAACAAGGCGGGCGCGTCAGCCTATGAGCGCGAGCACGTCGGCCCCGCGCTTTACTTGCATAAGGAAAAGTATTCTTGCGTCTTTAAAAAAGCGCCGCCTGAATTTTTCGCGCCCGAATTACGAACCACAATCGACACTTTTTCCGATTACAAGCGCGCGGTTCGCCTGCAAGGTTTTTTGCGCGGCCAAAACGCCGAGCCGCCTTTTTCTTGCGCGCAAATTATGTCCGCGCTAAAAAATCCCGCTCTTCAAAAAACAGTTCTGTTCATTCCGTCCGCTAAGGCGGGCAGGGGAACCGGCCACTTGCGCCGCGCGCTTTCTTTGGCGCGGGAAACGGGCGCCTTTGTCTTGCTTCCAAACGGCTCTTCTTTAAAAGAAACTGACTCTCTTTTAAAGGACGCGCTTGGCTGCGGCCTAAAGGAATTTCAAATAATCCGGGAACCGCTTGAAAAACTGGGCGCGGGCTGGGACTTGCTTGTCTTGGACAACTTCCGCTCTTCAAAAAAAGAAATCGAGGCGTTTGAAAAAATCGGGCCCCTTTGCGCCATTGACGAAGGAGGCCGCTTTTGCGCAGGCGCGGACTACTTGCTTGACGTGATTCCTTCAATGCCAAGAGCGCGCGGCCTTTTTAATAGCGCGGCCTTAAACGCAAATTGCTTCAATCCCACGCTCATAAGCCTGCCCAAAAATCGGCGCGCGGCCTTTCCGCAAAAAATAAGGCGGGCGCTCGTATGCGTTAGCGGCGAAACGCGCCTTGAACTTTCAAAAAAGGCGGCGGCGGCGCTCGAAAGGCTTGGCGTAAAAGTTGACGAAATCGATTCAAAAAATCCTGTCGCAAATTTGCGCGAGCGCCTTGCCGACTACGACTTGGTTTTGACCCATTACGGCTTTACCGCCTTTGAGGCATTGGCCGCCAATTGCGCCGTCTTGTTAGTCGCCACGAGCGCCCTCCACAAGCGCCTTTCAAAAAGATACGGCTTCGCTTGCGTCGGACAAGGCTCTTTGAACGCGGAAAGTCTCGCGCGCCTTTTGGAAAATCCCGCCGCGCTGGAAAACCCGCGCTTCAAGGCCGCGCTTCTTGGCCTTGCCAACAATTCCAGTTCCGCGCTTCTTGGGCTTTCCAACAATTCCAGTTCCGCGCCTTTCGCCCAAGAAAGCCTTGCTTCTTTTGTCCAAAAGCTTTCAGCCGCGCAAAAATTTTCCTGCCCGGTCTGCGGCGCGGCGGCGAATCCCGGTCTTGCCGCAAGTTCACGTTTTGCGGGAAAAGTCTTGGCGCGGACCTTCTGGCATACCTTCCGCCGCTGCCCAAAATGCGGCATGGCCTACTTGGCCTTTTCCGCCGACAGCCGCGTTCAGTACGAAGAGGATTATTTTGGAAGCGAATACAAGGCGCAGTACGGCCGCTCTTATTTGGAAGACTTCGATTCGATTAAGGCGCAAGGCTTGCGGCGCGCGGCCGAGATTCGCCGCCTTCTTGGCCTTGCAAACAATTCCGGCTCCGCGCCTTCTGGCCTTGCCAACGCTTCTTGTCCGCGCGTGTTAGACATCGGCTGCGCATACGGGCCTTTTTTGGCGGCGGCAAAAGCCGCGGGCTTTGAGCCGTTCGGAACCGACATTTCAAAAAGCGCCTTGGAATACGTTCAAAAAACGCTGGGCTATAAGGCGGTTCTCTCTTCTTTCGCGGACTTTGACCCGGCCGCGCTTTTTGGCTTTGAAAAATTCGACGCGGTGACTATGTGGTACGTAATCGAGCACTGCCAAGACTTGAACGGCCTTTTGCGCCGCGCCAACGCGCTTTTAAAAGAAGGCGGCGTTTTGGCCTTTTCAACGCCCAGCGCTTCGGGCCTTTCCGCGCGATTCAACCGGCAAAAATTTTTCGAGCAAAGCCCCCGCGACCATTACACGCTTTGGCAACCGGGCCGCGCCGCCAAAATATTGCGGTGTTTCGGCTTTAAGACGGTAAAAATCGTTTCGACCGGCGTTCACCCAGAGCGCGTTAAATTCTTAAAAAAATTTGAGTCAAAGCCTTTTATTTTTGGCCTTCTTTCGGTATTCTGTAAGCGGCTCGTTTTGGGCGACACCTTTGAGATTTATTGCAAAAAAATTAAGGACGCGCGATGAAGGATTCGATTTTAATTTTGGGCGCCGGCGTTATGCAGCGGCCCGCGATATTGGCGGCAAAAAAACTAGGCCTTGAGACATACGTCATTGACGGAAATCCCGACGCGCCTTGCGTTCAAGACGCGGACCACTTTGCCAAAATCGACCTCAAGGACCGCGACGGAATCGCCGAATGCGCGCGCGGCCTTTCGGAGCGCATGAACCTAAAGGCCGTCTTTACCGCCGGCACCGACTTTAGCGCCAACGCCGCCTACGCCGCCTGCCAATTGGGCTTTGCCAGTCACAGCTATGAGGCTTGCGTAAACGCCAGCGACAAGGCCCTTATGCGCCAATGCTTTAGGAACGCCCGCGTTCCCAGTCCGCACTTCATGCTGCTTGAAAAAAAATACATAAAGAACACGCTTACCTCGTCCGTGGTTCAAAGCCTAAAATTTCCCTACGTGGTAAAGCCGGTTGACAACATGGGCGCCCGCGGCTGCCGCATGGTCCGAACCAGCGACGAGCTTTTTGCCGCGGTGGACGACGCGCTTAAATTTTCACGCAGCGGCCGCGCCTTGCTGGAAGAATACATGGACGGCCCGGAATATTCAATCGACGCTTTGATATACGACGGAACCTTTACCGTCACCGGCTTTGCCGACCGCCACATAACTTTTGAGCCTTACTTTGTGGAATTAGGCCACACGATGCCAACGCAAATTCCTTACAGGCAATACGCCGACTTAATCAAGACTTTCGCTCTTGGCGCCAAGTCTTTGGGCCTTTCTCGCGGAGCCGCCAAGGCCGACATCAAGTGGACCAAAAACGGCCCGGTCATCGGAGAAATCGCCGCGCGTCTTTCCGGCGGCTACATGTCGGGCTGGACCTTTCCTTACGCCAGCGACCTAAACCTTACAGAGCAGGCCATTGAAATCGCGCTTGGCCGCCGGCCGGCCGGCCTTGAGGCCGTCCGATTTCCGTTGGAAATTGACGACGCGGGCTTTAAGATTTTCGCTTGCAAGTGCGAGCGCACGTCCGCCGAACGCGCCTGGATTTCCATGCCGGGCCGCGTAAAGGAAGTCATGGGCTTGGACGAGGCGGCCAAGGTGCCCGGCTCCCGCGACATTTTTTGCCGCGCCAAGGCCGGCGACAGGGTGGTCTTTCCCCGCAACAATGTTGAAAAGTGCGGAAACGTTGTCGCCGTCGCCGCCACAAGGGAGGCCGCCGTCAAGGCCGCCGAAGAGTCCGTCAAGCGGATTGTGGTCGCGCTGGAAAAAGGCAATCCCGAAACCGACGACTTTCTTAGAATGAAGCGCGCCAAAGAAGAAGGCGCCTTTCCGCCCGAAGCCTTTCAGCTTCCAAAAGACGTTAGCCGCGCCTTTGACTTTGAGCTTGACTGCGAGTCGGAGCGCAAGATAAGCGAGTTCGATTTGATAGCCAACAACGTTCCGTCGTCGCTTTCAAACTGCATGGACATAAAGGACTGGAACCATTTGACGCTGGCGGAAACAATAGAAAAATATGACAAGATGAGCTTGAACCACGGCGAGCTGAATTACAAGAAATTTTGGCTCGCGCTGATTCGCGGCGGAATACAGGGGGCTTTGTATGTTTCAAAATAAATCGAACGCGGCGCGTTTTATAGGTTTGCGGACGCTTTTTGCGGCGGCGCTTCTTTTGGCGGCCGGGCCGCTTTTTGCGCAAAGCCTTTCTTTGTTGGACCAAAGCGTCCAAAAAGGCCAAACGCTTTATTGGGACACTTTGTCGCAAAGCGGCGTTTTGGAAAAAAACGGAAAGCAAGTTTCCTTCCGCGCCGCCTCCAACGTTATTCTTTTGGACAACGAAAAATTTTCATTCTCCGACGCGCCGCAAATTCAAGGCGGCCAAATTGTCGTAACGCCAAAATTCATTCAAGACGCTGAAGAATGGTTCAACGCGCGGCCGGCCTCTGGCGAAAACTTCAAGGTCGGCGCGATTCTCATCGACCCCGGCCACGGCGGCAAGGACCCCGGCGCTTCGATGACCCACAAAATCAACGGAAAGAACGTCACCGTAAAGGAAAAGGACGTGAACCTTTCCGTGGCCAAAATGCTGGCCGCGCGCCTCAAGGCCGCCTATCCGCAAAAGCAAATCATAATGACCCGCGACAAGGACGTGTTCATCAGCCTTCAGCAGCGAACCGAAATCGCCAACGCGGTAAAGCTCAAGGACCACGAGGCCGTCCTCTACATTTCGATTCACGTCAATTCTTCCCTTGACAAAAAGGCCAAGGGCTACGAAGTATGGTATCTTTCTCCCGGCTACCGCCGCACGGTTTTGGAAAAAGGCAAGGCCGACGACCCCAAGCTTTTCCCGATTCTAAATTCTATGATGGAAGAAGAGTACACGACCGAAAGCATTTTGATAGCCAAGTTCATCATGGACGGCCTTGCCGCTCAAATTGGAAATTTAAGTTCCCCCCGCGGAATCAAGGCGGAGGAATGGTTTGTCGTCCGCAACTCCAACATGCCCAGCGTTTTGGTGGAAGTCGGCTTTGTCTCCAACTACGAAGAGGCCAAGCTTTTAAACGACGAAAACTACTTGCAAAAGACGGCCTTTGGAATATATAATGGAATCGCCGCGTTCGTGACTCACTTTGAGCGTTCGCGCGGCTTTACGGGCGCAAAATGAATTTTCGCGATTTGACTAAAACAGTAAAAAAGACTCAATGGATTTTTCTTGCGGCGGCGGCGGCCTTGCTCGTCTTGTCCGCGACGCTTTTCTTTGCCAAGAATTTCGGAGACCGCCGCGTCTTCCGCTTCCAGTCGGTTGACTCAGGCCGCAACAACGTCGAGTGGCGCCTTCTTCCAAGCAGGAAGGGGAGCGAGAAAATTTCGCTTTACGTCGACGAGCTTTTGCTTGGCCCCAAAACCGAGCGCTGCCGGCCGGTGTTTTCGCCGGGAACAAAGGCTCTTTTTTGCTTTGAGCGCGACCGGGTCCTTTACGTCAATTTTACCGGAAAGCTGCTGGACCAAAGCGGAAACGCCAGCGGCATTATGGAAGGAATCGAAATCTTTAAAAAGAACGTTCTTTTCGCGTTTCCCCGCTTGAAGCAGGTGGAAATCTATATCGACGGCAAAGGGCTTCTAAAGGAATTTTGATTTTTTTTTGATTAAAACCTTGACAAAATCGCCATCTTGGTAGATAATATAAAAAATAGACAAGGCTACATCTATAAAAATATTAAAGGAGTTTTTCAAATGAAGAGAACTTTCTGTTTTATTGCCACAGCGCTTTTGCTCGCGGGTTCGCTCGCTTTCGCAGACGAGTCAATGCTCATTGACTTTACCCAGCTTCAGGCTGACTGCTGCAACGACGCTAACGGCAATCCGTCGCAGAACAAGCGCACAGTGATGGACTTTTCTGTCGCCGCCGGCGCCACATTCACCGACGACCAAAAGGACTTGATGAAGACATCTTTGGCTTTGCCCGAATGGGAAGTTAAGTTGAATTCTTCAGCCCGCAACGTAGGCAGCTTGGCCGACTCTCGCGTAGTCGCCGCCCCCGTTAAGGACAGCGCCAACGTTCCTTTCGCCGGAAAGCAGGTTATGGGCGTTCGCGTGATTTTCCCCGATTGGGCCAGCAACGCCAACGCTAAGATTGTTCCCGCTTTCGACATTCCCGCCTACGAGCCTCTTTCAGACGCTGACGACAACGGCGTCCGCCAGGAGCCCACAGACGAGCAGAAGGCTTCGGGAAAGACATTGTTCGAAGACGGCTACGGCGTGGTAAAGAACGTCGGAACCCTCAAGTCAATCGCCGTTACAACGATGGGCATGAACTATCCCCACGCTTTGTACGTTCTCCTCAAGGACAACGACAACATCGAGCGCCGCTACTTCATGGGCTACCTCGGATTTGACGGCTGGAAGACCTTGATTTGGAACAACCCCCAGTACATCACAGAAATCCGCAACCGCGAGATTCGCGTATACCCGATTTATCCCCGCGGACTTCCCTTCGTGAAGTTCACAGGCTTCCAGGTTTGCCGCGACGGCGCGCACATCGGCGGAAACTACATCGGATACTTCAAGGACGTAAAGGTTATCTACGACAAAGCCTTGCTCACATCTGACCGCGACATCGCCGACGAAGATTTGTGGGGAATCATCACAAAGAAAGAAAGCGAGCGCCAGACTGCCGAAATGCAGCGCTTTGGAAACAAGCAGGTTAACCGCTTCCTCGAGAAGGCCAAGTTGGCTACAGAAGTTGAATTCTCAAGCAGCTTGAACGAGGGTTCTTCTTCAAACGCCCAGTCCAATCAGGGACAGGCCGCTGAGTAATTTATAAGCCTTCAGCAAAAAGGGGCTGTCCGATTTTTGGGGCAGCCCTTTTTCTTTTATGGATTGCGGCGCGACAGGAGCAAGATGAATTCAGAAATGCCCAGCAAGGGAAAAATAGAAGAGCTTTACAATTCCTACTATCCGATTTTTTCGTGCATATTGAACAACGTTCAAAACGCGCTTGCGGAAAGCATTGACTTGAATCCACGGCCCGTTTTAAAGTCGCGGATAAAATCCTTTAAAAGCTATTACAAAAAAGTCTTGCGCCAAAAGGCCGACGAAATCTATTCTTCTGACGGACTCGTTTGCCTTACCGACATGATTGGCGTGCGCGTGGTCTGCGCCTTTTTGGAAGACATTTCGCTTGTCGTAAAGCAAATATCCCAAAACTATTCCGTGCGCGAAATCGAGCGCAAGGGAAGCGACCTCAACTTTAAGGAATTCGGCTACGAGTCGGTTCACGTTTTGATAGACATACCTTCGGAATGCCTTGACCTTTCAATGCTGGACGCGGCCTTTGTTCAAAGCCACCCGATACCAAAAGAGCTTTGCTGCGAAATTCAAGTGCGGACTATTTTGCAGGACGCGTGGGCGGAAGTGGAGCACGAGCTTATTTACAAGACTGAGTTCACGCCCTTTGACGAACCTCTTAGGCGCAAGCTTGCCTGCGTGAACGCTTCGCTTTCGTTGGCCGACACAATCTTCCAAGAAATCCGCGACTACCAAAAGAATTTCCAGCGGGCGGTTGACGAGCGGCGTGAATCTTTTTACAAGCAGGCCGACATAATCACCGACAAAGAAAACGGCTTGGAGGCTTCGGCTCCAGCAAAAAGAGAAGAGGTCGAAAAAAAGGAAATCGGCCGCAAAAGCCCTTATGTGCGCGGCACGATAGACGACATGATTTTGCGCGCCTTGCAAGCGCACAACAGCGGCAACTTGGATTTGGCCGTAAGCGTTTATTCTGAAATTATTTCTTCCGGCGAAAAAATGAACGACACGGTGCTTTCGGTAATCCTAAAGCACAGGGGCATGGCTTACTTCGCGCAAAACAAGTACAAGGAAGCGCTGGCGGATTTTGAAAAAAGCGCCGGCTGCGACAATAAAAATTTCCGCTCCGTCTATTACATGGGAATCGTTCACAGCGTTATGGGGAACGAAGACAAGGCGGTGGAAGCCTTTACCAGGTCGCTTGAAATGAATTCCTTCCAAGCGCACGCCCATTACCGCCGCGCCTTGAGCCACTACAACTTGGCGGAATACAAGCAAGCCTTGGACGACCTTGCGTCCGCCGCCCGCCTTGGCCTTGACAACGAAGAGTGCAAAGCCCTCCGTTCCAAGCTCAACAAAAAATTCGACATGATGTGAGCAACTCGTGCCGTTGAACGCAAGACCATAATAGTTGTTTCGAGTTGTTTCACCGCGTCTTTCAGACGCTGCTTGTTATCGTTTATGCGGCTT
>CADCCO010000039.1 GCA_902799965.1 uncultured Spirochaetaceae bacterium | reverse complement strand
GGCGGGCAACGTGGTTGACTTGCAGGCGGCCTGGCTTGACGACGAGCTTGCGGCGGCCTGCCCGATAACGGTGACGCCCGTCGCTCCGGGTAACGGAACAAAGACAATCAGCGCGTCAAACATTCCCTGCGGAAACCACGAGCTTACGATAGCGTTTTTGGACACGGACGGAGCCGTCCTTCATTCTACCGCGCAGACGATAAATATTTTTGCCGGCTTAAATACCGACAAGTGGGTGTCTGACACAAGCGACGGCTCCGACGGCATAAGCGGCGGCGCCTTTACCGCGGACGACAGCCTTGTCCAAAATCGGCTTGACACAACGCTTTACGTTGGAAACGTGGCCTCCGCTTCGATTGCCAGCAACCCGATAACAAAGGCGGCGAGCGACGAAAACCCTGGAAGCATGTTCGCGCCATTGGCCACTCTGCAAAAGGCCTTTGACAAAATCGCCGCCTACGGAAACCCCAGCAGCCCCTACAAAATATGCGTCAGCGGAAGCGTGAGGGGAAGCGACCCTGCGGCCGGCCTTACCGGCGGCGCCCAAATCATTCCGACAGTCGCATTAAAATCCAGCGCCATTTTGATTGTGGGCTTGGACGCGATTGGCTCGGACGGAACGCCTGGGGCTGCGATTGACGCTGGCGGCGCGGACAGCGCCCTTATGGTGGTTGCGTCCGTTCCCGTGACGATAAAAAACGTCGCCTTAAAGAACGCAAGAAACGGCCTTTCCATGGCAGGCTCCGGCTCGGAAGTAAAGCTTTCGGGCGGCTCGCTTGTGACGCAAAACAAGCGCGGAGTCTCGATTTCTAGCGGAACGCTCACGCTTGACGGCGGAACGATTAGCGGCAACGTCACAGATCCGGACAGCATTTCGTATGGCAACGGAGCCGGCGTGAACGTTTCTGGCGGCGGAACGTTCTTGATGAGGTCCGGAACGATAAGCGGGAACACTGCCGTTAGAGACGGCGACAATTCCGCCACGGGCTTGGGCGGCGGCGTTTACGTTTTGGGAACGTTCAAAATGACGGGCGGAACGATAAGCAAAAACAAGGCTGCCAGCGGCGGCGGCGTTTTCATTTCGAACAGCGCCTCGGGCGCGATAAGCGGCGGAACGATAACGGAAAACGAGGCGACGGCGCAGGGCGGCGGCGTTAGTGTGTCCGCTTACACTTCCATAACCGGCGGAACTATTTCCAAAAACAAGGCGCCGGCCAAAATGGGCGGCGCGATATCGACTACAAGAATTTTCCTTACGCTGGGCGGCTCCGCCTACATTCCGCGCGGAATCGGAACGGCAGCCAGCCCCTTGAACGACGTAGCCATCGTGGGTACCGACTTCATGTCCCATGCTACCTATATGTATCTTTCAAGCGACCTGAGCAAGCACTCAAGCTCCGTAAAAGTGGGCCTGTCCATTCCCGATGATATGTGGAAGCGCTGGCAGGAAATAATCAAGGCTCCCGACGGAAAATTTCTTCCCGACAACATAGAAAGTAAATTCGCGCTTACTCCGCCCAACAGCGTTGACGGCTGGGCGGCCGAGCGCTCCGGCGACAAAAAGGCGGTCAGGCTTTTCGCGCCGATTTACGTTGCCGCCGACGCGGCTTATAATGCGACGACTAACCCCCAGGGCTACCGCGTTTGCAAAACCGCAGGCGACAACTCAAATCCCGGAACAAAGAGCAAGCCTTACGCCTCGCTTTCCACTGCGGTGTTCAACCTTAAGGACGCGGGAAAGGACTTCACTGTTTACATAGACGGAACGGTAAAAGGCTGTACGACAGTTTCCGGCTTGTCGAACGACGCTTCGGAAACCGGCGCTTGGGGCTACGCAAAAAGCCTTACCATCAGCGGCGCCACGACGTTCACAACGGCTCCGTCGGTAATCGACCAGCTTGACTGCCACGATAACAAGCCTAAAAGTCACCGGCGGAAAAAGCGCCAGCGACGGCGGCGGAATATGCTTGAACAGCGTCGCAAGCGGCGGCGCCACACTTACGCTAGCAAAGGACGCCCGCGTGGAAGGAAACCGTGCCGTGGGAAACGGAGCCGGCGTTTACGTTAGCGAGAAAGCGACCTTGAACGTCCTGTCAAACGCTTATGTTTACGGCAACTACAACATAGCGGTTGACGCGGGCCACCCCAACGGCGAAGACAAAGGCCAGTCCAACGTTTGGCTTACTAGCGGAAGAAAAATCAACGTGACCGGCGCGCTAAGAGGCCAAAGCGGCTTTAACGGCGCGACGGCAAAAATAGGAGTGGGCGCCCAAGACGAGCCTGCCGCGACAGACGACCGAATTGTATTCACATCGGGCCTTTACTCTAAAAATGGATCGTACTATGCGTGCAACTATTTTTACGGCGACAAATATGGCGTTGGAGACTACGGATCCGGCGCGAGCGCGGAAGGCTGCTTTGGCCTTAACGGCGGCGGCATCACTGTTGACGGCATGTACGCCGACATGCGCTTTAGGATTGACAGAAATTGGATAGACGCTGACCAAACCGACAAAACCAAACGGCAGCTGGAAATTTACGCTGACCTTCTTAAAGAGGACGGCACGGCTAAAGAGGGCATACTCTTTACCGGAGGCGCTAACGACATTCAGGATTTTAAGGTTGAGGTTGAATGCGGCGGCGACGCGCTTTCTACAAATTATTACATGACATCCACAGTCATAGGCAGTTGCGCCCGGATACAGTTTTACGGAACCGAGGCCGGCGCTGCAAAAGTGGTGCCGGTGGGCGACTACATTGTGAGAGTTAGCGGAAAGTACAAGGAAAGAATCTACAACGCAAGCTTTAAGGTGGCCGTCGCCAAGCGGCGCCAGCCAACCCAAAAGCTGCAAGTGGCTCCCGCGGGTACGGACGGCACTGCCGGAACCGGCGCCACATACGTTTACTTTGGCGACTGGCCGCAAACCGTAAAGGCGGAAGGCGTAACGGTTAACGAAAACGACAAGGACCCGACAATCCACGGCGACTTTGAATACTGCCGCGGAAGCGACGGCGCTTGGTACGTTAAGTGCAAGGAAAACGCTTTTGCCGCGACTTACACTTACAGCGACGGAAGCCCCGCCGCGGAGGAGGACGCCGACAGCTACAAGTGGTTCAAGGTGGAGCCTATAAAGTGGCGCGTCCTTTCGACCAGTTATGACCATGACGGCTCCGCGACCTCCGCGCCAAAATGGCTTTTGCTTGCCGAAAATTCCTTGACGGCGGGCTTGTGGTATTTTGACAGCAGTTCCAGAACAAGAGAATTGTCAGGCAATATGATTTATCCAAGCAACTGGGAGCACAGCAAGCTTTCCGCCTATTTGAACGGCGAGTCATATAAAACGGACTCTACAACATCTGACTCTACATATGCCAACAAAGGCTTTTATTATTCAGCGTTCACCGACGTGGCCAAGATGAAAATTCCGCTCACAAAAGTTAAAAACGACGCGGAGTCTGCCAGCGTTGACGGCGGAACCATTGAGGACAATCCTTACGCGAGCGGCTTTTGCTGGAACAAAATCTTTGTATTGAGCCGCCAAGAAGCCACAAAGTCCGCGTATTTTACAGGAGACGTCCAGCGCAAGCGCGGCCCGACAGACTGGGCGATTGCCAACGGAGCGCTTATGGACAGTTCTAGGTTTGGCACGTGGTGGCTGCGCTCTCCTTATAAAAACGACGCAGGCTGTGTAAAGGACGTTGGGGAGGGCGGTTCAATTCATGGCAGCGGACTTTATGTCATGCCAAACAAAAACTTGGGCATTGTTCCCGCGATAAGCTTGACAATTGAATAAGGAGCGGGGGGAAGAAAATGAAATTGAAAAAAACTTTTGCTTTGACGATAATCGCCGCCTCTCTTTTTGTAGCGCTCTTTGCGGCGGCGCTTGCGGGCTGTTCCGATATGGGAGGCTCTTCTTCCGCATTGGCTTTAGGAACGAACGCGGGCGGCGCGGGGGCTGAAAGCGGCGCGGAAAATACAATCGCGATTTCAGGCTCGCTCGACTTGGGCGGCGCCATTCCCAGCGAGGTTCTTTCGGCTGTGTCATTGTCGGGCGCGACCCGACAATCCTTTGATGTCGCGCGCACCGCCTTTCCGCAAATCCCCGCGCAGGGAACGACAGGCGTTGAATATGTTGTCCAAGCCGTCAACACGGCGGACGCGACGCTGACCTTTACTGGAACAGTAATCACCGCCGACGACGGAACAATGACTTACACCGTTCCCGTTCCCGCGATTCATCCCGCGACAAATCCGACAAAAAAATACAAGACCGTCGCGCGCGTTCTTTTTAACGGAGCGGAAATCCTAAAAGGGGAGAGCGCCGAATACCTCCTTAGCGCCAACATTCCCTATCAGACTGGAAAAGACGTTGCGCTTAAGGCCCAAAGCGAAGGCGACGGCCTTGTGGCGCTTGTTGTGGGCGACCCGGACCAAAAAATCGCGTCCGCGCGCGCCACGTTCACAATAGAAGTAGAAGACGAGACTCCGGTTCCTGTGACCATAGCCGGCGTAAAAAGCGGAAGCGGCGCCGACACTGTGTGGACATTTTCAAAAGGCTCTATAACGGACGGCGTTTTGTCGGACGGCGTTCCCTCGGGGACTTATTTAATTACCTTCCAATTTTATTCCGCCGCAAGCTATGGCGGAGACCTTTTGTGCGCCTTTAAAGAGTCGGCCAGCGTGTTCAAAAACATGCAAACCGACAAGTGGATTCAAAACGGCGCCGAGCCTTGGTTTGAGACTACGGGAACCGGCTCGTCAAAAGAAACCGTCTGCCGCGTGTCGGACGCGGTAATCAAAGGCTACGGCCTTAAGCACATCTACGTTGACTCAAGCGTTGACGACGACACGGGAAGCGGAAGCTTTTTGAATCCCAAAAAAACGATTGCCGCCGCGCTTGCGATGCTGCGCGACGAAAACGAGGACTACACGATTTACATAAAGGGAACGCTGGAACTAAACACTTACGTAAACATTCCCGACACGCTTAAAAACGACGGAACTGGAACGACAAACGCCAAAAGCCTTACCCTTTGCGGCGCAACGCCCCTTCCCACGTCAGGAGAACAAAAGGGAATCCCGCAAGACTGCATAAAGCGCAGATCGGGTTCTGAGGGAAATGTAATAAAGATTACAAGCCCGATTGACGTTACGATAAGGAATTTAAAGATTACGGGCGGATACTGCAATTACGGCTACGGCGCCGGAATCCAGTCGAACAGCGATGGCGAGCTTATCCTTGACAGTGGAACCTATGTGACAGAGAACACCATAAGCACCTACGGATACTTAGGCGCCGGCGTTTGCAAACAAGGCGGAGTGTTAAGAATAAAAGACGGAGCCGTGATTACCAAAAACACTAACAATAAAAACTCCACTATGGAAGAATACGGCGGCGGCGGCGTTTGCGTGTCTGGCGCAAGCCTTGTAATGAGCGGCGGGGAAATATCGTCAAATTACGCCTACGACAGGGGCGGCGGCGTGTTATGCCTGAACAGCAACTTTACGATGACAGGCGGAGTCATAGGAAAGCCGGACGCGACGACTGTCGCCAAAAACACAGACTACAGTACGGACCGTTCAAACAAGGCGATGTTCGGCGGCGGAGTCGCTTTTATAGTGACGAACGGCGGCTCCTATCAAATGAACCTTGCCGGCGGAAAAATCCTTTACAACTTGGCGGACAAGGGCTCTTATTCTAACGGCCATGGCGGCGGCGTGTACGTATTAGGCTCCACTATAAGCAATCCTGGCTCCGCCACTTTAAATATAACCGGCTCCACAGTGATAAATTATAACGCCGCCACGAAAACCACAGGCGGCTGTGGCGGCGGAATATATGTAGGCAAGGGCGGCAGTTTGAATTTGGCCGGCGGCGTTATTGGAAAGAAAAACGCCGGCTCTGTCGCAAGCGAAACTATTTGCGGAAATTACGCGTCCTACGCAGGCGGCGGCGTCTATTTTTCTGCCGATGCGAACAACTTTAGCCATCCCGCTGACGGAACTATGATAATTTGGAATTACGCGGGACAATCTTTAAGCACCGGAGGCTATGGCGGCGGCATGTGTATTGTAAAAGCGGATGTTGAAGTGGCCGGGCCGATACAATACAATTCCGCCTACGAGAACGGCGGCGGGATTTATTGCAATGACTTGACGGTTTCTTCCAAGATGAAGAACAATCAAGTCCGCGAAGCCTCTAGCAGTGACGGCGGCGCCGTTTTCGTCTGCTCAGATTGCGTCCTTACATTGACAGAGTCATTTGAAATTACAGACGTGGACAGCATCGCGGGGTTTGGAAAGAACGACATTGGCGTGGCTTTGAGGCGGACTGGCAGCTCGACTGTGAGTGTGACAGACGCTCACATCAAAACGCCCGGCGTCCTTTCAAATTTTTCCACGGCTTCCGGCGGAAAAAAGCTGCCCGTCAGTTTGCACACTAGCGAATATCCCGAAAAAGATGCGATAAAAAACTACGTCACCGACGCTGAGCATCCTGTGAAAGTGTTTAGCGACGACACCACAAACGTCTCCGACAACTACAACCGCCTTTTCATCACCAACACTTTCAACAGCAAGGGCTACATAATCAAAAACAACGGCACAGTCGAGCTCGAAAGCTGATTTGGGTTTAACTATTGACACTTTTTTCGTTTTGCGCTAAATTAACCCTTGCACATTCCCCGATTGTGTAATGGTAGCACTGCAGATTCTGGTTCTGCCTGTGGGGGTTCGAGTCCTCCTTGGGGAACGAGAGCCGGCCAATGACCGGCTTTTTTTTGGTTGGTTCGTCTATCGGTTTAGGACGAGAGATTCTCAATCTCTAAAGACGGGTTCGACTCCCGTACCGACTATAACCACTTATGATTGGAACAGTCATCGCGGGAACAAACAATTTCTTTTCTGTGGAATGCCAAGACGGCGTTCTTCGTTCCTGCTCAATCAAAGGAAAAAAAATCAAGACCGACATCGACTTTTACAACCCGCTCGCGCCCGGCGACACGGTTGAGATTGAGGAAGATTCCCTTTCCGAAGACAAGGGGCAAATCACGGCGCTTGGCGAACGGAAGAACCTCTTTTTGCGCTGGAACGTCAAGGGGCAAAAGCCGCAGATTTTGGCGGCCAACTTGGACTATTTGATTTTGGTCACCACGCCGGAAGAGCCGCCATTCCGCCCGCGCTTCATCGACCGCTGCTTGATTCAGGCTGAAGAGCAAAAAATCACTCCGATAATTTTAATCAACAAATTCGACCTGCCCGGAGCGAGCGACCCGGACTTTGTTTCGCGCGTCCAAAACTGGGAGGACTTGGGCTACGCCGTCCAAAAGGTTTCGGCCAAGACTGGCGAAGGCCTTATGGACTTGGTGGAGCTTTTGCGCGAAAAGCGAAGCGCCTTTGTTGGCCAGTCGGGCGTGGGAAAGTCCAGCCTGATAAACCGCCTGAACAACGACGTGATTCTAAAGACCGGAAGCCTTTCAAAAAAATACGGACGCGGCGCGCACACGACCACAAAGGGAACGCTCTTGCGCGTCAACTTGAACGAAGCCTTTACCGGCGGCCTGCAAGGCGTGACCGCGGAAATAATCGACACGCCCGGAATCCGCCGCTTTATGCTCAACGAAATTCCCGCCGACAACGTGGCGCTTTACTTTAGGGAATTCAAGCCGCTTTTGGGAAAGTGCAAGTTCGGCGCGTCGTGCTCGCATACGACCGAGCCGGGCTGCAAAATTTTGGAGGCGGTCTACAGCGGCGCGATTAGCGAAGACCGCTATGAAAGCTACAAGAACATCACCGAAGAGCTAAAGACCGGCGACTGGCGGGACTAGAACGTGAGTTTATACCAAGCGCTTTTGGCGGTTCAATATTCAGTCATAGTTTTTTTTCTTTTTATGTCCGCCGTTGTCATAAAGTCATGGTCAAAGCCGGCGCACGGTTATCTTTACTTTTACTGTTCGTGCGCCCTTATGAACGCCGCCGGCTACTTGGCCGTCATGCTGGCAAAAACCATGGGCGAGTCTGTTTTGGCGTGGAAGCTTTGCTATTTGGGTCGGCCATGGATTCCTTTCGCCATGTTTGTGTTCACGCTTTTTTTTACAAAGACAAAATGTCCTGTTTGGATTCTGAACATATTAGCGTCTTTTCACGCTTTCATCTACATTCTTGTTCTTACGATGGACAAGAACGCGCTCTACTACAAGTCCTTTTATTTTACCGAAGAAGGAATTTTTCCGCACCTTGTCCGCGCGCCTGGAATAATGCATTATGTTTTTGACGCGCTGGTAATCTTTTATATAGTTGTGGGGAGCTATCTCTTGTTCCATTCCCTTCGCAGGGAAAAAGAAAAGAAGAAAAAAAGGCAGTTGAACTTTGTGCTCAGCGCCTTTTTTATGAATTCCCTTTTTTTCGTTCTCCAAATTAGCCGCCTTGTTCCAGGCTACGACGTGAACAACCTGGGCTTTGCTTTGTCGGCGTTTTTCTTTTACATAGCGGTCATTCACTGCGACATTATGGACACAAAGGAGCTTGCGCGCGACTTTGTGGTGGAAAAATTTTCGGAAGGCGTTTTGGCGACGAACGAAAGCGGAGCGTTGAGCTTTGTGAACGACAAGGCGCAAAAAATTTTCGCCGAGCTTTCTCTTTCCAACGAGCAGGGGCTTGAGCGGGTCAAGGAGCTTTTGGCCAAGGACAAGCCGCTTTTTTGCAGCGGAAGAATTTACGCGCTCAAGGCTGACCTTTTGCGCAAAGACCGCCGCTCCGCCGGAATGGCATACGTCATCGAGGACACAACGGAGCGCTGGCGCTACACCGAAGCCCTTAAGGTTGAAAAGAAAAAGTCCGAGAGCCTTTTGCTGAACATTCTTCCCAAGGAAATCGCCGACGAGCTTTCGCGCAATCCTGGAATGACAATCGCGCGCGACTATCCAAATGCCACCGTTCTTTTTACCGACATCGTGGGCTTTACAAAAATGAGCGGCGGAATGACGGCGCATGACGTTGTAGAAATGCTCAATAAAATCACCAGCCTTTTTGACGAGCGCGCCACGCGGGAAAAAATAGAAAAGATTAAGACTATCGGCGACTCCTACATGGCGGCGGCCGGCCTTGTGGAGAGCGCGGAAAATGACGGCGCCCAAAAAATCGTCCGCTTTGCGCAAGGGCTTTTGCAGGACATAGAGCGCTACAACGAAAGTTCGCCCGTCAAAATCCAAATCAGGATTGGCGTGAACAGCGGAAACCTTGTGGCCGGCGTGATTGGAAAGACAAAATTCATTTACGACATTTGGGGCGACACGGTGAACGTGGCCAGCCGCATGGAAAGTTCCGGCCAGCCGATGAAGATTCATGTAAGCCAAAGCGTGTGGGAGCGGACAAAAGATTCTTTTGAATATGGCGAGCTGGTTGAAACGGAAGTCAAAGGCAAGGGCCTTATGAAGACGTATTATTTGCGCTGATTGTTCGCAATGCCAAAAACTATGGACGAAAAAACTTTAACAGAACTTGACTATTATCGAATCCGCGAAAAAATCGCGGGCCTTTGCAAAAGCGAGGAAGGCAAAGCCAGCCTTTTGTCGCGCGAGCCTTTTTCGCGCGAGGACGAATGCGAGGCGCTCAAAAACCTTAGCCGCGAGTGGAGCGTTTGCTTTTCTTCCGCGCGCGACATTAGCCTAAAGGCCTGGCCGCCTGTCGCGCCGCTTTTCGCTATCCTTAGAACGGCGGGCGCTCGCCTTGAGCTGGACGGCCTTTACGCGCTGGGGCTTTTTTGCCAACACGCGCGCGAGATAAAAGAAAAAATCTCCGCGTCAAAGGACGAGCTTGGCTTGAAAAACCTGGACAAGAACGCGCAAAAAATTCCCAGTCTTTCCGCCGCCGAAGCGGAGATTTTTAAAGTGGTTGACAAAGACGGCTCGCTAAAGGACTTGCCGGTCTTGCGCGAAATAAAAGGCGCGATGCAAAAAATCCGCCGCGACATCGAAGGCTCGTTTAAAAAAATAATTTCAGACCCGACGCTTTCGCGCTCGCTTGAGTCGACGCTTCCGGTTATAAGAAACGACAGGCAGGTTTTGGCGGTAAAGGCAAGCGAGCGGAGCAAGGTAAAGGGAATCATTCACGAGCTTTCCAACAGCGGCCAGACTGTTTTTATCGAGCCGGAAGAGGCGGTGCTTTTGAACAACGAATTGCTGCAAAAGGAATTTGAGCTTGAAAGCGCCGTTCGAAAAATTTTGGAAGAAACGACCGCCCGCCTTGCGGAAAGCGCCGGCGATTTTGAGCAAGCGCTTCCGGCAATGGTTCGCCTGGACGCGACGCAGGCGGCCGCGCGCTGGGGAATGGAAACGAATTCTTCATACGCCTTGCGCGCGAATGGCGGAGAGCCGCCGCTTCTCTTGCAGGCCCGCCATCCCTTGCTAAAGGACAAGGCCGTTCCGATTGACATTCGCTTTATGGACGCCAAGCGCGTTCTTATAATCACCGGCGCCAACACCGGCGGCAAAACCGTCGCCATAAAAACATTCGCGCTTTTTTGCGCCTTGAACCAGGCGGGCTTTCCGATTCCCGCCGCCGAGGGGAGCCGCCTTCCTTGCTTTGACTCGATTTACGCGGACATCGGCGACGAGCAGTCGATTGACGCCTCTCTTTCTACCTTTAGCGCCCATATGAAAAACATCGCGCGGGCGGTGAACGAGGCGACTGAAAAAAGCTTGGTCTTGCTTGACGAGCTTGGAAGCGGAACCGACCCGCTTGAAGGAAGCGCGATCGCGATGGCCGCCTTGGACGCTTTGATTGAGCGCGGCTCTTTTGTCTTGGTCACGACCCACCACGGCGTTTTAAAAAATTACGGCTGGACAAATCCCGTTTGCTCCAACGCCAGCGTTGAGTTTGACGCGGAATCCTTGCGGCCGACTTATCGTTTGGTTATGGGAATTCCCGGCGAAAGCCACGCGCTTGAAATCGCCGACCGTTCCGGGATGAACAAGGCCGTCGTTCAAAAGGCGCGGGGTTACATTCAAAGCCAGGCGGCGGACGTCAGCGCCTTGATCAAGGGCTTGAACCAAAAGCACTTGGAGCTTGACCGTCTTATGCAGGAACAAAAGGCGCGCGAGGAAAGAATTGAGGCGGCCGCGCTAAAGAACGAAGAAAAGGAAATAAAGCTGCGCCGCCGCGAGCACGACTTTAAGGCCGCCCAGTCAAAGGAAGAGGCCGCCTTTTTGCGCGAGTCCCGCCGCAAGCTGGAAAACCTTATCCGCGAGCTGAAGGAAGGGGAGATTACCCGCGAAAAAACTTTGGCGGCCAAGCAGTTTAAGGAAGAGCTTTCCGCGGCGGAAAAGATTCACTCTGAAATTTTAGAGGCGGAAGAAGCGAACCTTTTGCGCGACGAAGAAAAGTTTGAGAAGAAAAAGAATTCGCATAAGAGCAACAAGGCCACAAAGCCCAAGACAAAAAATTCCGAGGCGCTAAAGACCGCCACTCCAACGCTCGCCGCGCGAAAAGTTTTGGAGGAAGCCGCCCAAGTTTTTGAGGAAGGCGCGAAGGTTCATTCTTTGGCCACCGGAGCGGAAGGCGTTTTGCTCCGCAAGGAAAAGGGCGGCGAATGGCTCGTTCAGTTTGGCGCGCTGAAAATCAAGGCAAAGGAAAAGGAGCTGCGCCTGGACCAAAATACCGCCGCCGCAAAGAAAATTCCTTCTTGGCAATACGTCGCTGGCGGAGCGGAAAGCGCTTCCAAAAACGGCGGCGGCTATAGAGGCGCGGGCGCGGCCGGATCGATGGAAAGGCCCGCCTACGAGTTGCGCTTGCTAGGAATGCGCGCCGACGAGGCTGTAAAGGCGCTTGAGCGCCAAATCGATTTGTGCGTCCTTAACGGCTTGGACCACTTTAGCGTCATTCACGGAAAGGGAACAGGCGCGCTAAAGGAAGCCGTCCAAAAGTACCTAAAGGCCGCGCCCGCCGTCCAAGACTTTTCGTTCGCGCCCGCTGAAGACGGCGGCGAGGGCAAAACGTACGTAAAACTATAGCGCGAAACGGACGCAAGCCTAAGAAGCCGCCGCTTTTTGGTCTTGCGAAAATTCTTTGTTAGCGCTATTCTTATAGTATGAAAACGTCGAACAAGTTTACGCTCGCGCGCATAATCGCCGCGCCGATGCTTTTTGTCCTTTACTTTTTGCCGCGCTGGCTGGGCCTTGCGGAAGGCTCCGTCGCGGCCATAGTTTTGTCAGCGGCGATGATTCCCCTTTTGGCGGCGGCGGAGATTACCGACTACTTTGACGGACACTTCGCGCGCGCCCACGGCGAGGTGAGCGACTTTGGAAAAATGTTCGACCCCTTCGCCGACGTGTTCTTGCACTTGTCGATGTTCACTTGCTTTGTCTTTACGGGCTATATGCATCCCGCCTTGTTTGTCTTGATTTTGTACCGCGAGTTCAGCCAAAACTTTTTGCGAATGGTCGCGGCAAAAAGCGGAACGGCGATCGCGGCCAAAAAAGGCGGCAAGATAAAAACTGTTTTTTACGTAGTCAGCTGCTTTGTGGCGCTTGTCCAAAACTTTTTGTCAGCGTCGGGACTAGCCGCCCGCTTGGGAATGGACATGGCCGCCTTTAAGGTCGCGGGGAACGTCGTCTTTGCGCTGTGCGTTTTGCTTTCTTACGCAAGCTTTGTCGACTATCTAAAATCTTTTGGCGGCGTGTTGAAAGACGCGGCGAATTAAATTGTTCGGGAAAGGCTTTTTATGCGCGCGCCGCAATGCGGTGGAAAAAAGAAAACTTTCTTTTAGCAAATTATTTTTGCTTTGTTTGTTAGTGTCTTTGTCTATTTTTTTATCATTCAATTTGTTTTTTGTTAAAAAAGAAAAAATCATTACGAATATTACAGTAACAAATAAAGTGTTGGTTTCAGAGGGAGGCGAAAATACATATTATCGTTTTAGCAAGAGGGGAGGGACTTATGCGACGACTATAAAATATCCTCCTGTTTATAAAATATATGCAATTTCTGAAGAAGATGGAAAAATTGAGTTTTATGCAACAGATTATAATTCATTTTCATTTAATTCAAAATATTATGTAGAATATAAAAAAACAACTTTGCTAAAAAAAACAAAAATAGAAGATGTGAAAAAGATTTTATGAATTTTATTCAACAAATTGAAATTTTTGAAGTAGAGGATTTTTCAAAGGAGTGAGTGTGAAAGCGAATCTTGACGAATACAAAAAAGTTCAATCGATAGCCAAAAACGTTTTGCAGGACATTAAGCCTTTCATCACGGCGGAACGGTCGGAAAAGGAAATCGCGGAGCGCTGCGCCTCTCTTATGAAGGAGAGGGGGGCGGAAAAAACTTGGTACTACGATTGCCCGGCCTTGGTCTTGCTTGGAAGCCGCAGCTGCCTTTCGATTTCAGGCAAGGACTACGTTCCCTCCGACGAAAAAGTGGGAAGCGAAAACCTTGTGACGATAGACCTGTCGCCGCTGGTCGGAAAGATTTGGGGCGACTGCTCGCGCTCCTTTGTCGTGGAAGAAGGCCGCGCGCGGGAAGAGGCCGAAATAAAAAGCGCGGACTTTTTGCAAGGCCTAAAAGCCGAGCGGCTTTTGCACGACAGCTTTATAAAGGCGGCCGCTCCCGGAAAAACATTTGAAGAAATCTTTATGGAGATGAACGCGCTGATAAAGTCGCTCGGTTTTGAAAACCTGGATTTCTTGGGAAACGTCGGCCATACGATTGAGGTTGACAAAAACGACAGGCTTTACTTTGAAAAGGGGAACGCCGCCGCGCTGGGACAGGACTCGCTTTTTACCTTTGAGCCTCATATTAGAAAGGCGGGTGGACGCTGGGGCTTTAAGCTGGAAAACATTTACTATTTTGAAAACGGCGTCGCCCGCGAATTGTAAATTGTTACCGATTTTTTGCAAAAAGTTCAAATTCCGTGTTATAATAATCTTCTAAAACTTATTGCCAATACGACTTTAGAGGTTGCTATGAAGATTAAAACAAAACTTTTGCTTAGCCACGCCGCAATCGCTTTTGCGGCCACAGTCCTTGTCAGCGTTCCCGTCGTCAAGACGCAAATCGCGCAGTTGGAAAAAGACATAGAGGCCAGCGCCGGCGCGATGCTCGATTCCGGAAAAAAATCCGTCCAAAGTTTTTTTGCCACGCCGGCCACTTTGGTTAAAGCGATGGCGCCTTACGTCTGCTCTCCTTCTTTTAACCAAGAGGACGCGCAAAGGGATTTTGAGGCGGTCGTAAAAGACTATCCTTCGCTTTCGTGTCTCTATTGGACGGATGCCGTCGCCATCAATCAAGGCGGAAAATTCTATTCTTCCGACGGCTGGGTTCCCGACCCCGACTACGACAAGTTTGCCCAAGAATGGTACGCCAGCGCGGTGAAGTCTTCCGACGCGATTACCACTGAACCTTACGTTGACGAAGACACTAAAAAGCTTGTCAGCACAGTCGCCTGCGCGGTCGTTGAAAATTCAAAGGCCACCGGCGTAATAGGAATCGACATCACGCTTGAAGAGTTGAACACTATGGTGGAATCGGTGAAGCTTTCAAAAAGCGGCTTGTCCTTTTTGCTGGACGCGAACGGAATGTTCCTTACGAACGACGACTTTAGCAAGGTTTTAAAAAGAAACTTTTTTGACGACTATTCGGCGCTCGCTTCCGTTAGGGAAAAAATTCTTTCGGCTCGGAACGAACCTTATGTCAACGCGAGCGCGGCCGCGGGCTTTTACGTTGCCTCGCAAAAAATAAACGACGACATTGGCTGGACTTTGGTTACGGTCGGCCCTTCCAAGGAGCTTTACGCGAGCGCGCGCGGAATATTGCGCGTTTCCGTTTTGATAGGAATATTGGTTCTTGCCGCGGCCGTTCTTATTTCTTTCTTAATAGCCCACGCCATAGCAAGCCCAATAAACACGGTCAATTCCGCCGTCAACGGAATCGCGGAAGGAAACGCCAACCTTGCCCAGCGGCTTAAGATTATGAGCAAGGACGAGGTCGGCCAGCTGGTGAACGGCTTCAACAAATTTATGGAAAAGCTGCAAGGCATCGTAAGCGACGTGAAAAATTCCAAGAGCAACCTTTCAGACGTTAAGATTGACTTGCAGGCCAGCATTGACAGCGCCGCCAGCTCTATTACGGAAATTCTTTCAAACATCGAAAGCGTAGGCCACCAAGTGGAAAGCCAGTCAAGGTCCGTGTCGCAAACTTCCGCCGCCGTGACCGAGATTGCCGAAAACATAAATAGCCTTGAAAAGATGATTGAATCGCAGTCGCACGGAGTTAGCCAGGCTTCTTCCGCCGTCGAGCAAATGCTCGGAAACATTTCCAGCGTAAATTCCAGCGTTGAAAAAATGTCGGAGTCGTTCAACGCGCTTGAAGAGAACACAAGCGAGGGCATTCAAAAGCAGCAAGTCGTTTCGCAAAAAATTTCCGAAATCGAAGAGCAGTCAAAGGCTTTGCAAGACGCGAACGTGGCCATCCACAACGTGGCCAACCAAACCAACTTGCTTGCGATGAACGCGGCGATTGAGGCGGCGCACGCCGGCGAAGCGGGAAAAGGCTTTAGCGTTGTCGCCGACGAAATCAGAAAGCTTTCCGAAACTTCCGCGTCGGAGTCAAAGAAAATCAGCGAAGAGTTGAAGAAAATCAGCGAGTCAATCGGCTCTGTGGTTGTGGCCGCAAAAGAAAGCGCCGAAAGCTTTGCCGGCGTTGGCGATAAAATTCAACAGACAGACCAGCTTGTGAACCAAATCAAGGCGGCCATGGAAGAGCAGCAGGAAGGCTCAAAGCAAATCGTTGACGCGCTAAAAATAATGAACGACAGCACGTCGGAAGTTAAGAACGCATCGCACGAAATGGCGATTGGAAACCAGCAGATTCTGGACGAAGTGAACAACTTGCAAAACGCCACCTCTGTCATCAAAGGCGGCATGGAAGAAATGACCGTTGGCGCCAAGGAGATGAACAACACTAGCGCCGCCCTTTCCGAAATTTCGTCAAAGGTCGGCGAAAGCATAACAAAGATTGGCAGCCAAATCGACCAGTTCCAAGTCTAGTTGAGTCGCTCCGCAATCTTGTCGATGAACTGCCAGCTGTCAACGATTTCTTTGGCGGCGGGGGAGGCAAGTCGGGCAAGGTCGCCGGTCATAACGCCGTCTTCAATTACATCGAGAGTGGCCTTTTCCAGCTTGCGGGCAAAGGCCGCGAGCTCCGGCGTGTTGTCTTTTTCGGCTCGTTTTGCGAGCGCGCCGGTCCAGGCAAAAATCAAGGCGACGGGATTGGTAGAAGTCTTCTCTCCCTTTTGCCAGCGGTAGTAGTGCTTTTGAACCGTTCCGTGGCTGGCCTCGTATTCGAATTCGCCTGTGGGGCTTACCAAAACGCTTGTCATCATCGCAAGGCTTCCGCAGGCGCTGGCTATCATATCGCTCATCACGTCGCCGTCGTAGTTCTTGCAAGCCCACAAAATGCCGCCTTCGCTTTTCATAACGCGCGCCACAGCGTCGTCAATCAAGGTGTAGAAATATTCGATTCCGGCGGCCTCAAACTTGTCCTTGTATTCCGCGTCGAAAATTTGCTGGAAAATTTCCTTGAAGTTTCCGTCGTAGGTTTTGCTGATTGTGTCCTTTGTGGCGAACCACACGCTGATTTTTTGGTCAAGCGCGTAGGTAAAGCAGCAGCGGGCGAAGTTTTGGATTGAAGAGTCAAGGTTGTGAATTCCCTGAATGATTCCGGGGCCGGGCATATCCTTGATCAGCTTTCGGATTTCCTTTCCGTCCGCGCCTGTGAATACAAGTTCAGCCTTGCCCGCGCAGGGCGTCTTTATTTCGCAGTTTTTGTAAACGTCGCCGTAGGCGTGGCGGCCAAGCACGATGGGCTTTTTCCAGCTGTTCACGTTGCAGTGAACGTTCTTGACAAAAATCGGGGCGCGGAAAACCGTTCCGTCCAACTCGCCGCGGATGATTCCGTTGGGGCTGGGCGTAAGCTGCTTTAAGTTGTATTCTTTTACGCGGGCGGCGTTGGAAGTGATTGTGGCGCACTTTACGCCAACGCCCAAGCGCTTGATGGCGGCGGCGGCTTCGTAAGTGATTTTGTCGTCGCTGTCGTCGCGGCTTTTAAGGCCCAAGTCGTAGTATTCAGTCTTTAAGTCAACAAAAGGAAGAAGAAGCTTGTCTTTGATTACTGTCCAAAGAACGCGGGTCATTTCGTCGCCGTCAAGTTCGGCGATGGGATTTTTCATTTGAATTTTACTCATAATGAAGAATTATAGTAAAATTGCGCTCCTTGCGCAAGCCGCGCGGAAGTCAAAAAATTTGACTTTTTGCCAAAATGACCTTATAATTATAATGTTTTTTATGGAGGTTTTATGAAAAAACTATTTGCCGCGTTAGTCGCGGCCGCCATCTTGTGCGGCGGATTTTTGTTTGTAAGCTGCGATTCAGGCTCTGACACGCCTTACATTATACCCGCCGCCTCGCATTACCAGCAAAGAGCGATACAAGCAAGTTCCGGCGACACAGCCACATCGCTAAGCGTTTACGCTTCGGACACGAACATAAGCATTGCTGAAACTGAAGCCGCTGTGGGCGTAAGCTTTTCGCCCGCCAACGCCAAAGTTACGGTCAGCATGGACACCGACGTCGCCACATTCAAGGGAGACGCTGAAAAAATAGACGACACTTGGGTCGTTAGGTTCACGCCGAACAAGTTGGGCGAATTTACGATTAGCGCCCAGTCCGGCTTGCAGACAACTTCGATTAAAATAAAAGTATCCGCGCGCGCAAGCAAGATTGAAATAAAAGGATACGAGAGCCCCATCGAAAAAAATTCGACCTTAAGGCTTACGTCAGTAACAACTCCGAACCCTACGACTTCGACAATCCAATGGGCGTCTTCCGACACGAATGTAGCCACGGTTGACCAAAACGGCCTTGTCACGGCAAAGAGCGCGGGCGTGGCGACAATCACCGCCACCGCAGTCGACAACGACGTTGGCAGAACCGCTCCCGTAACGGGATATGTTGACGTTGAAGTAAAGGGCTTTTTCTTGAGCGACACATTTTTCGTTCTTTGCAACAAAGATGTGGATGACGACGTAGAGGCAAAAGCTGTCGGAATTGACGGCGGTACGGTTGCGTGGACTTCCAGCAACACTAACTTGTTCACTGTGGAAGAAATCTCAACCGACACAAAAAAAGCCAAATTAAAGTACAAAAACAGCGCTAATGGACTTGGCGAAGTTACGGCCACTTTGACAACCGCGTCTGGAACTTACACTGCAAAAGCCACGGTAATTGTCGTTCCGTACACTATGCTCGCGCTGGGCGACAGCATCGCGGCGGGCTACGCTCCAAAACCTATGGGCGGCGATGCCAAAGACGATGGCATGAAAGAGCAGGACATGCTTGACGCGTATGAAAAATACCTTAACCGCCGCAAGGGAGGAACGGATCCCAATTATGTAAACGAATTCTGCTATTCCGCAAAGCTTAAGGACTACCTGGCGACAAGTAAAAACATAAGGCTGTTTGGCTACGCGAACACCGGCGACCAAACAAAGGACCTCATAGCAAAGCTTGCGCCGGACTACAGCGACGGAACAATTGCCACTAAGAAAGGCGAAATTTTGGAAGCGGTAAAGCAAGCGGACTACATAACCCTTTGCATCGGCGCCAACGACATTTTGCAGCGCGCCACCGGCTGGAACCTTTTGGCGAAGGACTTGGATTGGTTTAGAAATACATTTACCCAGGACCTTGCGACTTTCCAGACAAATTTTGACACGATTCTAACTAAGATTTTTGCCGCAAACAGCAACACCAAGGTTTACGTAATGTCTGTTTACAGTCCTTACATTCTCTTTAACCAAACAAACATTCCCGCGGAGCAATTCGGTCCTCCGTGGGGCGATTTCGTAAAAAAGATTATCGATGTGAACGGCATCGCGCAAGATTCCCTTGCCGAATTGAACAATTACATTAGTACCAAGGCCGCCGCTAACGCCTCCGTGTACTATGTCGATGTTGCGACTGAAATAAACAGCGTCAATGACGTCGCCGAGCATTCAAAGCTTATTAATGCCGATCCGTCTAAATTTAACTCGACGGCTTTGATAAGCAAAGGCGGCAGCGTTGTTCCGATTTGGTTTGACCCGCACCCCAGAATGGCGGGCGCGGTAAAAATCGCGGATAAATACAAAACTGTGGTGAATAATCCTTAGGCATTTGTGCCGCAACAAAAAGGGCTGTCCAATCGGACAGCCCTTTTTGTAGACTAATACCTTCGTCAAAAGAATCTTCAAGCTCGTCGATGCAGCCTGTGAGATACTCGTTGTCCATCGAAACCAAAACGTTCTTCGTTTCCACAGTTTTGCTCTCCATAAAAAAATTTCCTCCCCGTTTTAATTATCGGTTCGCTTTTAAAACTTGTTAACGCCTTTTCAATTATCGGCATTTTATCGCAAAACTGAGTTTTGGTCATCGGGTTTTTTGCTAATATTTCGTTATCTAATTTTTTGTTATTGCGCGCGGATTTTGCGCAATTCCTTCATCACAAGCTTGATGTCAATCGGCTTTGAGATGTGGCCGTTCATTCCGGCCTTTAGGCATTCCGCGACGTTTTCCGAAAAAGCGTCCGCGGTCATCGCGATAATCGGGATTTGCGACGCGGCGGAGTTTGAAAGCGCCCTGATTTTTTTTGTCGCTTCAAGGCCGTTCATCACAGGCATTTGTATGTCCATAAAGACCGCGTCGTATTTACCGGGCTCGGCTGTTTCCAGCGCTTCCACGGCGGCCTTTCCGTTTTCGGCGCGGTCGCTTTTTATTCCGTACATGCCAAGCATTTCGCTGATGATTTCCCAGTTGATGTCCATGTCCTCGGCCACAAGGATTTTCATTCCCGCCACGTCGGAATTGTTTTCCTCTTCGGCGGAATCTTTTTCAAGCCCCAGAGCGTCCGAAATTTTTTGGCGCAAGGTCGAGCGGAAGAGGGGCTTTGAAATAAAGCCGTTTATGCCGGCCTCGGTGGCCGCGTCTTCTATCACGGTCCAATCGTAGGCCGAAACAAGCAGGATTGGAATTTCCTCTCCCGCGATTTGGCGAATCTTTTTTGTAAGCTCAAGGCCGCCCATGCCGGGCATTCTCCAGTCCAGAATGATGACGTTGTAAGAGCTTCCGTCGCCATGCTTTTGTTCGATTTTTGAAAGCGCTGCCTCTCCTGAGTCCGCCGTGTCGGCTTTGGCGCCAAGCGAGTCAATTGTGTCGCGGGCGGTTTCCAAAAGAATTTCGTCGTCGTCGATTACAAGTATGTCCAGCGGCGGAAGGCGCGTTTCAGATTCCGGCGTGTCGCCAATCATTATGTCGAGCGTGACGGTAAAGGTGGTTCCATTTCCCGGCTCGCTTTGGCAGTCAATCGTTCCTCCCATCAAGTCAACCATTTTCTTTGTGATGGCAAGTCCCAAGCCGGTTCCCTGAATTGTGTTGATGCGGCTGTCGGTTTCGCGGGCGAAGGGCTGGTACATTTTTTGCATGAACTCTTTTGACATTCCCATGCCTGTGTCGGTCACCGTGTACACAAGCTGAACGTGGCCCGGCGTTTCCGACGGCTTTTCGCATAGGTCAACGTAGACGCTCTTTCCGTCGGGCGTGTATTTTAGCGCGTTGGAAAGTATGTTTATGAAAATTTGGTTTATGCGCAATTGGTCGGCGTAAAGGCATTCGCTTGTTATGTCGCGGCTTCTGAACCTAAAGTCGATGTTCTTTTGGCGCACCATCGGCTGCGAAATGTTGACCAAGTTTTCGGCCGAGTCCACGATGGAAAAGGCCAGCGGCGAAAGCGAAACCTTTCCGCTTTCCACTTTTGAAATGTCAAGGATGTCGTTTATCAGCGTCAAAAGGTGGTTGCTGGCCAAGCGGATTTTCTTTAGGTTGTCGCGGACAAGGCTGGGGTCGCCGGAATTTTTTTCCGCGATTGTCGTAAGGCCGATAATCGCGTTCATTGGAGTGCGTATGTCGTGCGACATTGTGGAAAGGAAGTCCGTCTTGGCCTTGTTGGCCGATTCGGCTTCCGCCGCCGCGACGGAAAGCCTTCTGTTAAAGAATGTGAATACGATTACATCCAAGAAAAGCAGGATCAAAAGGCCAATGGCTATTCCGCCAATCAAAATCCAGTCAACGTCGTTTTGGCCCAAGTCGCCCACTGGAATTGAGGCAAGCAAAGTCCAGTCGTAGGCGGAGTTTATCGGAACGCGCGCCACAAGGCGCTCCACTCCGTTCGCGCCAATCACTTTAAAGTGGCCGGGGCATGTCAAAAACGTTCCGTCCGCGCGCGCCTTGGCAAAGTCTTGGTCGGCGTTGGTTTCGCAGAATTTAAAAAAGTTGGAGCCGACAAAAGAAACGCATCGCGATTTTGGCGTTCTCGTAGCGGTCGGTGGGGAAGGTCCAGCGGCCCGAAATGTTTTCAAGCGGAACGACGCGCATGATCAAGGCGTCGCGCGGCCTGCCGTCTTGGCCTTTGAGCGTTATCGGGTTGCAAAAGGCGATGGACTGGATTCCGTTCTTGGGGTTTACAAAGGCGCGCGTTACGTGAACGGCGCGCTTGTCGCTTAGCAACTCTTCAAGCGAAGAAAAAGGCGCGGTTCCTTGGTACGAAACAAAAAAGTCGTTCGGGTCGTTGGAGCTGGGCCGGTTGGAAAGGCCTTGCAGCGTGTCGGTGAAAATTATGTGCGAGGAATTTGTCTTAATCGTGCAGCGTGTCGGTGAAAATTATGTGCGAGGAATTTGTCTTAATCGCCTGAACGACTTTCATGTAGTCGGTGGCTTCTTGAATTGTGTAAAAGCCGTGGTTTATGTAGCGCGCCCAAGAGTCGCAAAGGCGCTGCTCGCCCTCAAGGTAGTTTGTCGTCACAAGCTCCATTCCGATTGTCATCGAAGTGAAGTTTTCGGTGTTCTCCAAGATTTTGCTTTGGTCGTCCTTTTGAATGTAAAGAACGACAAAGGCCAAAGTAAGGACTACAATAATCGCGTTTGCGATAAGGACGGGCGTTTTTTTCATTTTTTAATGCTCCTGACTTTTTAGGTCTTTTCTTTGACTACATTTTAAGAAGCGCGTCTCTTGTTTGCATGACTTTTTGGCAAAGCGAATCCAAGGCCGCGCCGTCAGCGCCCGCGCTTGGGTCGTCGGACGACAGGGGACGCAGCGCTTCGGTAAGCTCGCAGATTTCTTTGTAAAGGGGGTCAAGCGCGAGGTTCCCCACAACGCCTTTTAGCGAATGGCAATACTCAAAGGCTTGCTTGTAATCCTTTTGGCGCATGGCTTCTTGCAGCTGCTCAAAGCGCGGCTCCTTTATGCTCATGCCCACAAGGCGCAAGTAAAAGTCTTCTTTTTTCATGCAGCGGGCCAAGCCTGTTTCCGTGTCCGCTCCAAATTCCTTTAGCGCTTGAATCGTAATCATGCGGCCCCCCAATATTTTTTGAATTCTTCCGGCGGAATCGGCTTTGAAAAATAATAGCCTTGTATTATGTCGCAGCCGGCTTCCTTTAGCATTTTGTATTCCTCTTCCGTCTCAACGCCTTCGGCCACTACGGGAACTTCAAGGCTCTTCGCGATTTCAAGCACAAGCTCAACAAGCTTCATGTCCTTGTTGCCGGGCTTGATGTTTCGGATAAAGGCCTTGTCCATTTTGAGCGCGTCAATCGGCATCGAGGTGAGCATGTTGAGCGAAGAGTAGCCGGAACCAAAGTCGTCCATCTCGACCTTGTGGCCAAGCGCGCGCAAATTTTCTACCACTTCGATGATGTGGCTTGTGTCGTCGGTGTAGGCGGACTCGGTGATTTCCAGCATGTAGTCGGCTGGAGACAAGCCGTTTTCCTTTACGATTTTTTGTATGAAGCTTGTCATGTCAGGCGCGGCCATGTCAACGCGCGAAACGTTCACCGATACTGGAAGGGTCACGCCGAATTCGTCCTTCCATTTTTTTATTTGCTTGGCGCTTTCTTCCCAAACGTAGCGGTCAAGGATTGTGACAAGTCCGTTTTCTTCAAAGAGCGGAATGAACAAGTCGGGGCGGACGCGGCCCAGCTCCGGGTGGATCCAGCAAACCAAAGCCTCCGCGCTTCTAAGAACGGGCTTTTCGCCGCGTATGTCAAACTTGGGCTGGTAGTTTACTTTGAACTGCTTTTGCTCAATCGCGCTTTCAAAGTCCTTTAAAAGCCGCGCGTCAAAAAGCGCCTTTTCGGCCATGCTTTGGTCGTAAACGCAAAGCTCTTCGCCGCTTTTTGAGCGCAAGGAATTGCAGGCGTGAAGCGCGCGGTCAAAGCGTTCGACAAGCGGGAGAGCGCGGCTTTCGTCCAAAAAGGCTCCGACGCGGACGCGCTTTTCTGTACTCTTTAAGAGCGAAGAAAGGGCGGCGTCGATTTCCTTTAAGAAAGCGCTGTAGTCTTTGCCGCAAGAGCTGTAGACGTAAAAAACGTCCGCGCCGTAGCGCGCGGCGATTCCGCCATGCTTTTGGAGCGCCGCCCTTATTCCGTCGGCCATCGCCTTCAAAACCTTGTCGCCAAAGTCGCGGCCGTTCAATTGGTTCAAGAGATGGAAGCGGGCAAGGTCTATTACAAGCGCGTCCATCGCTTTTTGCGGCGAGCGCTCGTCCAAGCGTTCCGCGAACTCAAAGAAAAATTCCGGGGTGAAAAGGCCGGTAAGCTTGTCGTATTCGGTGGCGCGGATTATTTTTGAATTTTCAAAAAGCTCTATCGCGTGGCGGACGCGGGCCAAAATCACTTCGGGCAAGTCGTAGGGCTTTGTCAAAAAGTCCGCGGCGCCCAGTTTTAGGCTTTCGATTTCGGAAGACTTTTCGGAGGTCAGGACTATGATTGGAAGCTCCGCGCTGATTCCCTCTTCCTTCATTTGCCTAAGAACGTCAAAGCCCGACATATTGGGCATGAGCAAGTCCAAAAGGACCAGCGAAACGCCGTTGTTTTTGTCGCGGATTATATCAAGCGCCTCGCGTCCGTCGGCGGCTTGGAAAATTTTGTATTCGCCTTCAAGTATGTTGGCCAGCATGGCGCGGTTTGTCGCTTCGTCATCGACGATTAGCACCGCGCGCTCAAACAGTTTGTCTGCGTTTTTCATGCCGTCTATTATACACCCAATTTGCCAAAAAAGCAAACGCCCGGATTGGTTACTGACCAAGAGGCGCGGGCGATGCGCGGGATGGTTGGCAAAAACGCGCGGCTCGTGATACAATAAAAGGCATGGCGACCCTTCTTTTACCAATAATTTATTTGGCCTTCATCAGCCTTGGACTTCCCGACTCCTTGCTTGGCTCGGCGTGGCCGGTTTTGCGGCAGGAGCTGGGCGTTCCAGTTTCTTACGCGGGAATCATTTCTATGACCATCGCCTTTAGCACGGTGATTTCCAGCTTGAACAGCGACCGGCTTACAAAAAAATTGGGCGCTGGCCTTGTCACGGCGATTAGCGTGGCGACAACTTGCGTGTCGCTTTTTGCCTTTTCGTTTTGCCATAGCTTTTGGCTTCTTTGCTTGATTGCCGTTCCCTACGGCCTTGGCGGAGGCTCTGTTGACGCGGCCTTGAACAATTACGTGGCGCTGCATTACAAAAGCCGGCACATGAGCTGGCTCCACTGCATGTGGGGCGTGGGAGCGGCTGGCGGGCCATACCTTATGGGGCTCGCGCTTGCCCGGCAGAACGGCTGGAGCATGGGCTACCGCTACGTAGGATTTTTCCAAATCGTTTTGACCGCGATTCTTTTTATAAGCCTTCCGATTTGGAAAACGCGCAAAGACGAAGGCGCGCCTTCCGACTCCGGCGAAAGCAAGGCGCCTTCAAAAGTTCTTAGCCTAAAAGAGATTTTGTCAATCAAGGGCGCCAAGGCGATTATGCTTTGCTTTTTTTGCTATTGCGGAATCGAACAGACCGCGGGCCTTTGGGCGGCCAGCTACCTGAACATTTTTAAGGGGGTGAACGCGGAAACCGCCGCGTTTTTCGCAAGCCTTTTTTACATTGGAATCACGGCGGGCCGCGCGATAAACGGTTTTGTCACGATGAAGCTTTCCGACAAGGCCTTGATACGAATAGGGCAGGGAATCATCGCGGCGGGGATCGTTTTGCTTTTTGTTCCAGGGCCGGAGCTTCTTTCTTTGGCCGCCTTCATCATCATAGGTCTTGGCTGCGCTCCGATTTATCCTTGCGTCATTCATTCAACGCCAGCCACTTTTGGAGCGGACAAATCGCAGGCGATGGTCGGCGTTCAAATGGCAAGCGCTTATGTCGGAACCACTTTGATGCCGCCCTTGTTCGGCGTTATCGCAAAGTCTGTTTCCATCGCGCTCTTGCCGGTGTATCTAGCCCTTCTTTTGGCCACGATGGCTTTTATGTACGGAGTTGTGGGAAGACGCTATTGACATAATTGTTAGCATATGCTAATTTATTGACATGGAAAAGTTAGTTTATGCTAACCAAGCGGCCGCTGGCAGCTCCTTCTTTACAAAAACGCTTGTCAGGTACGCCGCTCCGACCTTGTGCGGAATAAAGGCGGGAAATCTTTTTAGCGTCCGGCAAAGCGATTTTTGCAAGCGCGAATTTTGCGAGAGCGCCGCGGTCTTAAAAGCCTTTGGAATCGAAAGCGCTTTTGTCCAGGGCCGGCGCGGAAAAATAGTCGCGCTTTTTTACGACGAGCTTTGGGTCCAGAAAATTCTTTCAACGCCTTGCGCGGCGCAATACCTTTCGGGCAAAGGATATTCGCGCGGCGGCGCGATTCTTGTCCAAGACTTTGTTCAAAATGTTTGTTCCAAAATAAAAAGCGGCGCGGACTTTCCGCACGAAATCGGAATTCTTTTGGGCTATCCGCTTTTGGACGTGATAGAGTTCGACAAAAGAAAGGGCAGGGGCTGCGCGCACTGCGGCTACTGGAAGGCCTACTGCGACGTTGAGCGCGCAAAAAAACTTTCGCTTCTTTACAAGGAATGTTCCGACCGCTGCGAGATGCTTTACCAGCAAGGACGAACCTTGCAAGAAATAATAACTTTTGGCAAAAAGGCCGTCTTGGCGGCTTAAAAATAATTGGAGGCATATATGAAAGTTTCGGTAATTTACGCAAGCGCTACAGGCAACACGGAAGCGATGGCCAACGCCATTTGCGATTCGCTTAAAGAAAAGGGAGCGGATGTCCTTTGCGCGACGGCTGACGGAGCCGACAAGGCGGCCGCGCTTGCAGGCGACGTTTTGCTTTTGGGAAGCCCCGCGATGGGCGACGAGGTTTTGGAAGACAGCGTGGAGGAATTCTTTGCCGCGATTGAAGGCTCGATTTCCGGCAAGAAAATCGGAATCTTTGGCTCTTACGACTGGGGCGACGGAAAGTGGCTGCGCGACTGGGCGGACAGAATCAAAAGCCAGGGCGGCGTTCTTGTGGGCGAGCCCCTTATGGTCCACCTTACGCCCGAAGGCGACGACGTTCAAAAGTGCAAAAGCTGGGCCGCG
>CADCCO010000038.1 GCA_902799965.1 uncultured Spirochaetaceae bacterium | reverse complement strand
TCGTAACCGCGCTAAGCGAAGTTGACGCGCAAGGCAACATAAAAGGCCAAAGCCCCGAAACAAAGGGTGTTTGGACTATCGGCCCCGCAGACACCTACCTAAAGGGCACAAATGACTTTGAAAAGACAGACTTAAAAACAGACCAAGTCAAAATCACTTGGAAAAAGACAAAAGGCGAGATTGCAGGCTACGCGGTTTACAGGACAAGGCCTGGAATGACCGGCGACACAAAATCCGACGGAACCGCGCCAAAAGGCAGCCCCTCCGTTGACTGCTATTTTGTCAACGCGGAAGGAACAAGCGTAAACAAGCCCGGCGCGGCGGTGTCGTCTGCGGCAGACGGAACCATTACCCTTACTGACACTTACGAAAAAGCGCCTGAAACAACCCCAAGCCCATATCAAAAAAACCAGCAGTACTTGGCGCTGGGAATCCCCTTTACATACACCGTAATTCCGGTTATTAAAGACACTGACGCAAAAGATGTTGATAGCGAAGCGGCCATAAAACCAACTGGCGAACCGTACAAAAACCTTATCGCTGTCCAAAAAACAGGCTATACCACCGGCTACGGAATCGCGTTGGAAGCCACAAAGGCCGAATACAGCGACAAAGTCGTCCTTAATTGGGAGTTGCCCCAAAGCGCCACAGACAAAGGGCTGTATCCGACCATTTATTACCGCAAAAAAAATTCTGCGGCAAGCGTTGAATGGACAAAATGGAAAACTCTGACAAGCTCCACGGCAAGCGAGGCCACGATTTCTAGCGGCATTGACAGAGTGCAAGCCCTTGAATACGCTGTAACTTACAGCGACTCAATGGACTCCTCTGTTACTGGCGGAAAAGACATCGCTTTTGTTGAATATCAAAGAGGCTTGAAAAACAACAGCCAGGCTGAAAAGGTTAAGGACGGAATGAATCTGGAGCCAAAATGCGTTGGCTATATGTTCACAATGCCGCAAATTGCGCCTGAAAAGCAAGACTCAAGTTCTGAAAGCCTTACAGAAGAAGTCCAATGGTACTTCTACGACAAAGAAGGAAACCGCGCCATTGGCGGCAAAGACATAACAGAATACACGCTTGAGCTAAAAAATCTGAACTGCTCCGAGCACTATTATAAAATTTTCACATACGATGCAATCGGAGACAAACAAAGCGACGGCTCCGACCCAGGATGGTATGACACAACATTCACTACAAACACAAGCGGCCAGCAAGTCACAGTGACGGCAACGCCAAAATTCACCGACGGAGACTTTACAACTTCAACTTACCACGACGGCTTGCTAAAGGTTCTGCGCGACTACAAGCACTATTACAGGATAAGCGCAAAGCGAACGAACAGCCAAGACGAGGTGATAACCGCCACAAGCGAAGATTACGCCTACAGAAAGATTACCGAGGACGAACTACATAAATGTATCGGCCTAATTTGCGCCGACGCAATGAATCAAACTGGTGTGCCTGACGCAACTCAATTAAATGTCATATGCACAGCTACTCTAGGAAATTTCACTCTTGTTCACAGAACCGCTCACACAGAATGGGCTGTTTGGAATTCTGATTCTGGCCGCTGTAGAATTTATACATCAGGCGATTATTATCATGTATTCCCTAGAACTCCAGGCGCGCAATCAACCCTGTTTACAAGCAGTTGGAATGTCAGCATCGTTTCTGACAATCTTGGCGGCGATTGCCCTGGAACAAAACTAAAAGAACTCCCTGCTACAGCCATTACTTGCACGCACAAAACAGGCCTTCCTAGTTACACAATAACAGACGCTTGGGATGTAAGCGGCACTTGCGGCGGCTCTGAAATTTTCCCGTATAATTTTGGCGTCAACCATGATTCTGCAAATACTGCTAAAGACGACAGTCTTTACACTTACAAATCCTTCTGGTGGGAGGTTCGCGCGCAATGAAAAAGTTTATGAATAATAAAAAAGTCATGCTGAACTTGTTTCAGCATCTCAGGGTGACAGCCCTTGCGCTTTCGGCGCTCATCTTTGCGGGCTGCTCCGACATGTTCCAAGACCGCGTTCCGATGGCCTTGTACACAAACGGCGCGACGCTTGCCAAAATGTTTGAGCCGGAAGAAGAAATAGAAAACCTTGACGCGCCCAAGCAAGTCTTTGTGACTAACGGCGAATACAGCGACAGAATAATCGTCAGCTGGGAAAAGGTTCGCGGAGCGCGCTCATACAAGCTTGAGCGCGCCATTGCGACTGAAAAAATACAGGTCGGCAATTCTTGGAAATGGAAAGTCCCCGACGAAGGCGAATTCACCACTTTGCCGCACTCTACTTTTATCGAGGGCACTAGCTTTACTGATGTAATAATCGACAACACGCCCGCAAATGTTTTGGACTACAACAACGAGGCTTACAATTGCGGCTACTTTTACCGCGTTAGCGCCGAAAACAACATAGAAAAATACGGCGAAAGCGAATGGTTTCCCAACTATTACAAGGAAGCGGAAGAAGGCAAGCCCGCCCCCGCGCCCGACCCTGAAGCGGTAGGCGCGCTGTTAACGCCGCCATCTGGATTAAAAGCCACTTGCGGAAAATACCAAGAAAAAATAGTCCTTTCATGGGCAAGCGCGGCAGGCTCTGTTTCAAGCTACCGCATTTACCGCAGCATTAACAGCGACGGAAGCGGCGGCTCGCAAATCGCCACCGTTTACGGAAACACAGCCTCATACCCAATTTCTGTGGCCGCGGACCAAAAAGGCGTAAACTATTACTTTACAATCGTGTCGGTAGGTTCCAGCGGAAACGAAAGCGTTTCTTCTTCCGTGGCGTTGGGCTACGCTCTAAAGCCTGGAGCGCCGACAGCCGTTGAGAATGTTTGCGTAACTAAAGGCCGCGGCGACTCAAGCTCAGTGGTTACAATTCAGTGGGACGAAAACGGCGCGGACAAATACCGCCTGTTCCGCTACACTTCCGCCGACGCCACGCTAAGACAGTTTACCAAAGACATAGATAAATCAGGAACTGGTACTGGAACTTTGAGCACTGATGACCCATTGACGCTAGCTCCAAATGTTTTCTATTACTATCGCGTTCAGGCAATTTCTAAAATAGGCGAAGAAGAGTATTTCGGCGCCTTGTCGGACTCGGGCGACGATTCGGAAACCCAAGACCCTGCGGAAGCCTTCCTTCTTAGCCCGCCGCAAAGCGTTGCCGTAAAAAAACTTCAGAACGACATCAACAACAACTCAATCGTATTCAGCGCCGCCATAGGAGACCAAAACAGCGAGTACAACTCGCCTGCGACAATCAAAATGGCAGAAAGCGGCTCGTTTACTTGGAATTCTTATACTTATGTCGTGTATGGCAGCAATACTGCGGACAGCGCGAGTTTCATCCAAATAAAGGAATTCGATTCTCCAACAAAGTCTGAAGAAGAAAAAGGCTGCTACGAAGAAAAGGTTCCAGTCTACAAGTTCTATAAAGTTTCAGTCAAAAACGGAAGCGAAGAAAGCGAAAAGTCGGCGGCCATAGCGCCCGCGCCTTACGCCGCGCAAAATCTTTCGGTGACAAAGAACGGCTCAATCCCCGGCTACACCAATGACGACAAAAACGCCAACGCCAACGGCGTTCACGCGCTTACGCTCACTTGGGAAGCGCCAACAGGCGGCGCGGACGGCGGCTACAACATTTACCGTTCGGCCAAAGCAAATTCAGGCTTTAAGAAAATCAACGAAAGCCCCATTACCGAAACCACTTATACTTACTTGGACGAGCAGGCCAAGGCGGGCAACTACTACTACTACAAGGTTCTTTCGCTGAACAGTCTGGGCCAAGGCGCCAACTATTCCAACGTCGACCACGGCTATGGAGCGCTTACCGCCTTCCAATACGTGCGCGAATACATAAAGACAACGCTCGCCTCGCAAAAAAAGCTTACTCTTATGCACAAGAGCGGCAACACCGCAAAGCTGGGCCAGGAAACCGCGCAGGGAACAATCAGCGGAAGCCTTAGCTACGACGCTCACGTTAGCGGAATGTCGGGCCGCGTAATCATGCAGTACACCAACTACGCCGACTTCTACATTATGAACGACAAGACGCTTGGCCCCAGCTTTGTCCTTAACGGCAACACCAACACAAGCGCCGGCATGGACACCAACGGCACAATGGACGGCACCGTCAACGTAACGGGCATGTACGAAGGAAGCGTGGGCTACGACGGCGTTCAAATCAAGGGCGGCAAGGCCGGCGGCGGCTTCTACGCCGTTACCCGCAAGCTTAAAAAATCTGATGGATCAATTGAATCATTGTCAGTCAACGGCGACTGGACATGGGGAGAAAAATAATATGAAGAATGTAAAAAACGCTTTGTCAACCGTTTTAATCGCAAGCCTGCTCGCGGCCTTTTGCGCCGCGTTCTGCGCGGCTTGCTACACGCCCAGCCCCCTTTACGGCGCTTGGGCCGACAACGCCGGCAACACGATAAGCTTTGCCGACGACGGCAGCTTTAGCGCCACAATCGTGGACACCAACGGCGACGTTCAAAACTATTCCGGCGACTACGCCGTTATAGAAAACGTAATTTCGTTCTCCAAGGAAGACGGCAGCATCAACAGCGAATGGGACATTCGCGGCGGCATTCTTTACCTAACTTGGTTTGACGCGTACGGCGCGGCTATAAGCCTTACCCTTTATCACACGGCCTAATTGGAGCGCTTTAGATGAAAGCCTTTTCTAAGACAAAAATCGCGGCGGCCGCCCTTCTTTTAGCCGGAACGCTGGCGTTCGCAAAGCAAAAGGAAATGACAGTCCTTCACACGGGAACAGGAACGCAATTGGCCAACCACATTCCCGACGAAGAGACGCCCGGCCACTGGGCCACAATCACGGAATTGATTGAGCAGCAGGGCCGCAAATTTGGCTTGCTGCACAACTGGGGCGCGTCTTGGAGCTCCATCACAAGAATTCAAAAGCAGTCCGGCAGAAGCAACTTTGTGTGGAACGACCAGCTTGTTGGCGCCTACTACGAGATGACCACCAACAACTTTTTGGTCATGGGCCGCTATATCAACGTGGACTTGTTCGCGCGCAACGCCGTTTACTATCCTTACGCCTACACTTTTAACAAAGTAAAGCAAGTGACCACGCAAACGATTTTGTACGGCATCGACTTTTTTACCGGCGTAAAGTTTTCTATGAACTTTTGGAACTGGGTCACCTTTAGCGCCAAGCCCGGCATGCACGTTTACTACCAGATTCACGATAAATGGCATTACGTGCACTTGGGAGCCGGCCTTGCGCTTGAGGCGGAGCTTCCAATCTCAAGCCGCTGGTCTTTCAACGTCGGAGGCATTTTCACTTGGGACAACGCCAACCTTGGCAGCAACCGCCAAATGCGGCCCTTTGACTTTTGCTGGCAATACCAAGCGCAGCTGGGCTTCCGCTACTCAAAGAGAAAGTTGAACCGCAAGAGCTTTGTTCCTTACGTTCCGCGCCCGCCCAAAACCAAGCATGTTCGCGCGCTCAAGCCGCGCAAAAACAAGGACGACGCGCCCATTGGCGACGCGGGCGACGTTTCCGCAAGCGCCGCTTCTTCGGAAGCCGGCGCGGCGCAAGAGGCCGCCGCCACAGAAACGCCCGCAAAAGAAAAGAAGGGCTTGTCAAAGCTGTTCAACAAAATGTTCGGAAAGAAAAACAAAAAGGCGGCAGACGCCGCCCCCGCCGCGGAGTAATCCGTCACACCGCTTGCGCGGCGGCCTGTCGCTTGCTTATCAAGTCGGAAATCGTCTGAATCAAAAGCGTCGGGTTGATTGGCTTTGAAAGGTGCGTGTTCATGCCGGCGTCAAGACACTTTTGAATGTCTTCTTGGAAAGCGTTGGCGGTAAGCGCCACGATAGGCACTTTCTTTGCGTCGCCGCGCTCAATCTTGCGCAAAAGGCTCGCGCTTTCTATTCCGCCCATAACCGGCATCATAACGTCCATCAAAACAAGGTCGTATTCGCCTTCCGCGCTCTCGCTGAATCTGTCCAAGGCCACAAGGCCGTTTTCGGCAATCGTGACTTCCATGCCGTTCTTTTGCAGGACGCGCTTTGAAATTTCCTGGTTGAGCGCGTTGTCTTCCACCAAAAGGATTTTCTTTCCCGTAAGGTCGATAAGCACCTTTTCTTTCTTTTCTTCGTGAACGGCCGTGTCGCCGATGTTGGCCTCAAGCACTTCGATTTCAAGGTTGATTGTAAAGGTGGTTCCTTCGCCCGGAGCGGAATCGCACTTAATCGTTCCTTCCATAAGCTTTACAAGGTTGTTAACAATAGAAAGGCCAAGGCCGGTTCCCTGCTTGTTCACGGAGTTGGCGTCCTGCGTAAAGGCCTCGAACATGACTTTTTGGAATTCCTTTGTCATGCCGCTTCCGGTGTCGCTTACGACAATCTCAACTTCAAGCTTGTTGCCGATTTTTGAAACGGCGTTCAGCAAAAACTCTATGCGGCCGTCCGGCGGCGTGAACTTTGAGGCGTTGGACAAAAGGTTCATTACGATTTGCTGCAAGTGCATTTTGTCAACGTTGACAAAGTAGTTCATGTAGCGCTTGGGGTCTTGGTTGCAGTAGAAGTTTATTTTTTTGGTCTCGCAAAGGGCGTTGGCTTGCGTGCAAATGAATTCTATCATCTCGCCAATGCTGGAACGAGTCTTGCGGATTTCCAGCTTTCCGCTTTCGATTTTGGCCATGTCAAGAATGTCGTTCAAAAGGCTTACCATGTATTTTGACGACGACTTGATTTTACGCAAGTCTTCTTTTATCGCTTCGGGCTTGTCCAATTCGTCTTCGGCCAATTCCGCGATGCCGATTACGCCGTTCATAGGAGTGCGCAAGTCGTGGCTCATGCGCGAAAGGAAGTCGCTCTTTGAGGCGTTGGCTTTTTCGGCCTGCTCGATGGCCTTTGAAAGCTTTTCGTTCTGCAGCTTTTCGAACAAAGTGATGTCGGTGATGTCGCGGCAAATGAAAACGATGATGTTTTGGTTTCCGTTCAAGAAGTAAGAGTGAACCTGCTTAATCGCGATTCTCAAGTTGTCAGTAATAATCTCAAACGTGCAGTTGGCCGCCTGCTTGTCCTTAAGCTTTACGGTAAGATACTTTAGCGCGAAAAAGTCGTCAACCTGCGCCTTGTCCTTGCTGCTCACCACGTCCGCCAGCATTTTTTCTATCATCGAATAATAGTCAACGTTGTCTTGGTCGGCGGGCAGCCAAGAAACGTCCTTGGCGTGGTGGATAAAGTGGCAGCTGGCGTTTGACAAATCCAGCCAGAAAATGTATTCAACTTCCTCGTCCAAAACCGAGTCTTTTGAAATTGACATTATCTTTGTGTTGGTGATGTCGCGCAGGTAAATGTTGGCTTCGATGCAGTTTGTGTGCGGGTTTGACGTAAGCTCCACGCTAAGGCGGTACCAGCGGATGATTCCAGTCTTGAACTTGTAGAAAAAGTCCCAGTCCTTTGAGCGCGTTCCGTTCATGAACATCGTCAGCAATTCTTTGCGGGTCAAAGCGCCGGAAAGGTTTTGGTTTTGGCCTTGCGTTGTCGAAATGCTCACAATCGCGTCCAACTCGTTGTCCGCCGTCGTGTCAATCATCGCGCGGCTCAATTCCGCCACGTTGACCATTCGCTCCATAATCACGTTGCTGGTGAGGTTAAGGCGCGTGTATGCCGGATATTCCGTGCTTACAAAAGAACGGTACGACATTTCGCCTTCGTACTCTTCTTCGGCGCGCTTGCGGTTGGTGATGTCGATTGCGGTGGCGATGGCCTTTGTGACCTTGCCGCCCTTTTGCTCGATTATTTTGTAAACGACGTGCTTCCAGCGCGTTGTGGTCAAGTGGGTGTGAATGTCTTCCTGCAAAAGCGGCAAGTCAATAGCGACAGTTTCCTTGCCGCCCTTTAGTTCCGCGATTATTTCGTTGTACTTGTCCAAGTATTCTTCGGGGATGATGCCGCTGTCTATCCAGCCTTGCGCGATGTCGCCCGTAAAGTCTTCGCCAATGTCTTGCTCAAAATTGTCGTCAAAGAAAATCTCGTCTTCGCTGCGGTCAAAGTAGCATTCCCAAAAGAGAGCGTCGCTTTGGCTTACAATCGCGTTCAGCTTTGACCGCTCTTCGTCAACCTGCCCTCCAAGCAGCTTAATCTTGTTGATGAGCAAAAAGGCCACAATCGCAAGCGCGGGCAAAACCAAAAAGGCCATTATCAAAAGCGCGATAAAAAAGTTGCGCCTGTTCACTAGGGTTTGGTCGTCGTTGATGTAAACCGTTTTTGTGTTCAGCGAGCTTTTTACGATGTTGAATTTTCTCATCTGCTGAACGTCAAAGAAATATTCCGGCTCCAAAGGCCTGGTGTTTCCGTAAGTGTTCACCACCGCCCTGTAAACGCCGTAGTTCTTGAAAATCGAGTTGACCGCCTCGCACATTTTTTCGGCCGAAACAAAGTAGCCGCCCAAAACGCCCTGCCCCAAGCAAACTTCGTGGCAAGTGAAAATCGGGTTTTCCGAATTGCCGGAAAAAACTTTGACGACTTCTTCCGACGACATAATGTTGTCGTTCAATTCGGCGGACGCCGGCAAGAACAGTATCGAGCATTTGTCCAGCGTCCGCGCGTAGTCTATCATGCGGCTTTTGTCCATGCCCCTTATGTTTATGTATTCCGTCTCAATGTCAAACTTTCCCCTTATTGAGTCAATAAAGGCGCGCTGGTCGTCGGCCGCTCCCAAAAAGACAATCTTTCGCCGGCGCGGAAAAAGCGAGTTGATAAGCTTTATGTTCTCTTCGATGTACGGCTCGTCGACAACAACGTTCACGCCGCTCATCTTGAAGGCGGCGTCGTACTGCGGACCATGCCTAAGGCCCAGCGCCACAATCGGAAGTCCCTTAAAAAATGAATCCCGCTTTGCCTCCACAAATCTCAAAGCCACCATGTCGCCGGCCAGGACAAAGTCGTATTTTCCAAGCGCTATGAATTTTCCGTAAAAGCGGTCAAAGCTTTCATAGTCTTCCGGCGCCAAGCCAAGCTCTCCGCCGCAAAACTGGTAAAACAGCTTGTAGTTTGAAGGAAGGTTCTTTTTAAAGCAGCTGATTTGCCTTTGATAATAGCTGTCGCTCACATCGGAAGAACTGAAGAACAAAACGCGGCGCTCTTCAAAAGCGTCGTCAGCCGCGGAAAGCGAGGCAAAAAGGCGCGCGGCAGAGAAAAGCGATATGACGGCCAAAAGCAAGGCCTTTTTTCCGCAGAAAAATCTCATACTATAACAGTACAATTATAGCGCGCTTTTGCGAAATTGTAAAATGAATTTTTTTACGCTTGTCATGCATGCCACGCTTGTCATGCTGAACTTGTTTCAGCATCCAGCCGGGCGGCAATCACTTCAATATTAAATTGAACACCGAAGAATGGCTGTAAGTCAGGGGGTCGGACTGCATGTAAAAAATCGTTCCGTCCTTGGGGCTTACGATTTGCGACACAACCTCGTCGGTGTAGGGGTCGCGAATTTGGGCCAGCAAGTCGCCGGCGCTAACTTCAAAGCCAACCTTGACTTTTGGCTCAAAAAAACCGGCGCTGGGCGCGCGCAGGGCCATCAAGTCCGTTTGGGAATTGATTATTTTTGTTTCATAGCCGCCGGGAATGTCGGTGGTAATGATTCCCTTTCCTTTTAGAAAAAGCAGAATGGAACGCAGGACAGTATGCGCCGAATTCCTGTCGATGTAGTTTGTGGCGCTGGAATACAGGCTGAATCCTTGAACGCCGTTAACCTGCCAGTTGTAGTTTAGCGTGGTCTTTTCAAACGCGCGGGCGCTGCGGATTTGAACGAAGGGCATTTTAAAGTCCTTGGCGCTTTGCTCGCAGTCCAGTTCGGTCTTGAAAATTTTTATGTGCGGCATAAAAGTTCCGCTTATGTAATATGAAGAAAGCTGAACTCCGTATTGGTAGCCCTTTGTGGCTTGGAGAATTTTTCCGGCAAAGCGCTCGGTGGTGGCTCCGTCAACCTCGCCGGGGAACGAACGGTTTATGTCGTAATTGTTTATCGGCCAAAAGCGCTTTCGCGTGTTGAACGAATAAGTGTTGGCGCAGGGAATCACCAAAATTTCATGGCCGCCCACAAGCTCGCCCGCCGCCTCGATTTCCTTCAATCGGCTTACAAGGCGCGCGGCTATGAACTGCTGCTGGTATTCGTTTCCGCGCATGGGGCCAACGACGCAAACCGATTTTTTTCCGCTTCCAAAAACAAAGCCGCGGACGCGGTAGTTGTCCCGGTAAAGCGCGGGCGAATCAATGACGCTAATTTCCTTCATTCAAAATTCTCCCCAGCATGGAGCCGGTTTCTACAATCGGATATTCGCGCAGGGTGAACAAAAGTCCGTCCCGCGGCGCCTTTATCTCCGCCAAAATTTTTCCTTCAAGCGGATCGATGATTTGGCCAAGCAAGTCTGATTTTTTTACCCGCGCGCCGCATTCAACTTTGCGGACAAAAAATCCCGCCGTCTTTGAAACAAGAATCGTAACGTCGTTCTCTTGGTCGGAGCTAACGGGCTCGCGCGGCTCAATCGTCTTGCCGGTCCACATGCCCATTTCTTTTAGCAGGCAAAAAATTCCGTCGGTCAATTGCTCGGCAAAGGCCGGCGTGCAGCTCATTCCTATTCCCATGTCGATGACGGCGGCTGGCGTTCCAGCTTGGTTGAGCGTGTAAACCAAGGAATTTTCTTGAACCGAAGTGTTGTCGCAAGCCCAAAGCAAGTCCATATTCAAGAGCCGCGCCTTGGGCAGAACAGCGTCCTTCCATTCCGGAGGAATTCTAACTTGCGGAAGCTCGCGCACAAAAATGTTGCTTGCATGAATGTCCAGCGCAAAGTCCGCGCCGCTCGCGTCTTGCAAAATTTTCGACGCAATGTATTCGGTCATCGTTCCGTCCGCCTCGCCGGGAAAGGTGCGGTTCATGTCCAAGTCAAAGGCGGGAATGCCGCGCGTTATCGAATCGATTCCAAGCGGATTTAGCGCGGGGTAGATGTCAAGAGTTCCGTGGAAATTTTGCGGCTCTTCGTTTATGCGCTGCTGAACCATGTAGACGGCAAGCTGGCCTTCCAGCTCGTCGCCGTGCAGGCCGGTCAAAAGGCAAAAGCGCTTTGAGCCGCCTTCTCCCTTTATCGTGTTCTTTTTAATCGTAAGTTTTTCGTCAACCGGCAGGTCGACGCTCGCGACAATCGATACCATGAAGGCTATACTAGCGCATTTTGCGCGCGTTTGCAAGACAAAAAAAACCGCGCTGCCGCGCGGTTTTTTCTCGACGCAAAAAGTTATTTCTTGGCGCCGTTTACCAAGTCCTTAAGGGCCTTTCCAGCCTTGAACTTGGGTGTCTTGGCGGCGGCAATCTTGATTGTCTCGCCAGTCTTGGGATTGCGGCCAGTGCGAGCGGCGCGCTTAGAAACTTCGAATGTTCCGAAGCCAACCAAGGCAACGTCGTCGCCCTTCTTGAGCGCTTTTGAAACAACGTCTACGAATGATTTTACAAACGCTTCTGTGTCTTTCTTTGAAAGTTTAGTCTCCGCGGCAATCGCGTCAACAAGTTCTGATTTGTTCATTTTTTCTTTCCCCCAAAAAAATGTTCTTAGTGTTTATGAATTTATTTTACAAGAAAATAAAATAATGTGTCAAGCCCTTTGCGCCAAACGAATTATATGCTACAATAGAACTATGACATCATCGCAAAGAAAAACATTGACCGCCGCGGCAAGCAACTTGAATCCGCTTGTCATCGTTGGCCAAAACGGCTTGACCGACGGCATCGTTCAAAAAGTCGCAAAAGTCATTGACGACCATGAATTGATAAAAGTTAAGTTCAACGAGTTCAAAGAAGAAAAACAAGAATTGACCGCCGACCTGTGCGCAAAGACCGGCGCGGAGCTTGTCCGCATAATCGGCAACATCGCGATTCTTTACAAAGAATCTTCGGACGAAAACAAGCGAAAGCATTTGATTTAGCATTTGGCGGTTGGGAGAAAAATGGGCAAAGAAACAGGATTTAGCGCGCAGTTCACCGTGCGTCCAAAGTACACGGCTGACGCGGTGTTGCCCTTGAGCGAACCTTCAGACCCGCCAATCGCCAAAACTCAAAAGATTGTCGTAATCGGCGCCAGCACTGGCGGAACGCGCGCGCTCAACGTTCTGCTCCCGCAATTTCCAAAAGACTGCCCGCCAATCGCAATTGTCCTGCACATGCCCGAAGGCTTTACCCAAGACTTCGCGCGCCGCCTAAGCCTAAACTGCAAAATCCAAGTCCGAGAGGCCGTTCAAGGCGACAAGCTTGAGCGCGGCCTTGCGCTTGTGGCTCCGGGCAACAAGCACATAATTTTGCGCCAAAGCGGCGGCGAATATTTTATTGACCTTAGCGACGGCGAATTGGTTTGCCGCCAGCGCCCCAGCGCCGATGTGCTCTTTAGGTCGGCGGCGCGCTTCGCAGGCCCCAACGCGATTGGCGTAATAATGACCGGAATGGGCGACGACGGCGCGCGCGGCTTGCTGGAAATGCATGAGCGCGGCGCGTGGACGATTGCCCAAAACGAGGAAACTTGCGCTGTTTACGGAATGCCCAAACAGGCCGTCGCTCTTGGCGGCGTGGACAAAGTTTTGCCGTTGGACCAAATCGCGCTCGGCGTCATGGCCAAAGCCTAGCCGCTACTCGTCGCTCCAGCGTTCGGCGCGGACGACGGCTTTTTTCCAAGCGGCAAGGGCGCGGTCGCGGACGGAGCCTTCCATCGCGGGCGCGAATTCCCGGTCGGCCTGCCAAAACGAAAGAATCTCCTCTTTGCTTTTCCAAAAGCCCACCGCAAGGCCAGCCAAAAAGGCGGCGCCGGTAACTGTCGTTTCTGTGTTTTGCGGACGAATGACTTTTGCGTTCAATAAATCCGCTTGTATTTGCATAAGAATGTTTGAGGCGGAGGCGCCGCCGTCAACCTTGAGCGCGCTTATCTTAATGCCCGAATCGTCTTCCATGCACTTTAGGCTGTCCGTAACTTGGAATGCGATCGCGTCCAGCGCCGCGCGGCAAATGTGCGCCTTGTTCGTTCCGCGCGTAAGGCCCACCAAAATACCGCGCGCGTAGGGATCCCAATACGGCGCTCCCAAACCCGTAAAGGCCGGAACAAGTATCGCGCCGTTAGCGTCGGGAACGGTGGCCGCCAGCGCGTCGCATTCTTTTGAGGCGCTGATAATGTTCAACTCGTCGCGAAGCCATTTGACGACCGCTCCGCCCATAAAGACGCTGCCCTCAAGCGCGTACTCAACTTTGCCGTTAAGGCCAATCGCGATTGTCGTAAGCAATTTGTTTTTAGAAAGAACGGCCTTGCTTCCCGTGTTCATAAGCAAAAAGCAGCCGGTGCCGTAAGTGTTCTTTGCCTCGCCGCTTTTAAAGCAGCCCTGGCCAAAGAGCGCGGACTGCTGGTCGCCTATCGCGCTCGCGATTGGGATTTCAAAGCCGCAAATGTTTTTGTCGGTCGTCGCGTAAACTCCGCTTGAGTCAACGACGCGCGGCAAAATATTGTGAGGAATGTTCAATAAATGCAAAAGCTCTTTGTCCCATTCAAGCGTGTGAATGTTAAAGAGCATCGTGCGGCTTGCGTTGGTATAGTCGGTTACGTGAACCTTGCCGCCGCTCATCTTCCAAATAAGCCAAGAATCGATTGTTCCGGCCAAAACTTCGCCGGCCTCGCAGCGGGCGCGCAGCCCCGGAAGGTTTTCCAAAAGCCATTTGATTTTTGTGCCGGTAAAATACGCGTCGGGGATAAGGCCGGTGGCCGCGCGGATTTTTTCGCCGTAGCCTTGAGTGACAAGGTCGTCGGCGATTTGCGCGGTGCGGCGGCATTGCCAAACGATTGCGGGACAGACAGGCTTTCCGCTTGCCTTGTCCCACATTACTAAGGTTTCGCGCTGGTTTGTGATGCCGAGCGCGGCCACCTTTTGGCCTGCGTCCGCTTGGGAGATTCCCGCCTTTTGCAGGGCCGCGTTTAGGGCGGCAAGCTGGGTGTCGAAAATCTCTTGCGCGTCGTGCTCAACCCAGCCCGGCTTGGGATAGAATTGCGTGAATTCCTTTTGCTCTACCGCGACCATTTTGCAGCGCTTGTCAAAAACGACGGCGCGGCAAGAGGTCGTTCCCTCGTCCAGGGCCAGGATGAATTGTTCCATCTACTACAACTTAACCAATTGTAACTTCGAGGCTAACTTCTTTTTGGCCGGCCTGCGCCTTTACGATTGTGCCGTTAACGTCGGCCTTTCCGTTTGTGACAACGATAGAAACAGCGCCGTCGTTCTTCTTGTTGATGACGTTGATCTTGTATGTCACTCCCTGGAACTTGCGGACAAGCTGGGCGTTCTTTACGTGCTCAGGCAAGCGGGGCTCGACTTCCAAGCCCTTCCATGTCGGGCGCAAGCCGCAGAGGTACTGCGAAAGCGTCACGAAGTTCCAAGCCGCCGTTCCCGTAAGCCAAGAGTTCTTGGCCTCGCCAAAGCGGCGGGCGGTCTTTCCGGCAATCATCTGAGCGTAAACATAAGGCTCGGTGCGGTGAATCTCGGAGATGTCTTCCAAGTAAGCCGGCGCGATTTTCTTGTAGTGCTCAAAAGCGTCCTGCGGGCGGCCGTTGACGACTTCGCCAATGATTACCCACGGATTGTTGTGGCAGAAGATTCCTCCGTTCTCCTTGTATCCCGGCGGATAAGAAGAAACTTCTCCCAATTCAACATGGTACTCTTTGTAGGGCGGATCCAAAATGACGATGCCGTACTTTGAGTCAAGGTATTTCTTAACGCTGTCCAAAGACTTTTCGGGATAGCCCTTGTCCTTTCCGATTTTGGCCATCGTTCCAAAGCCCTGGGATTCGATGAAGATTTTTCCATCTTCGCATTCCTTTGAACCGATCTTTCTTCCGGCGTCGTCAAAGGCGCGGACATACCATTCTCCGTCCCAAGCGGCGTTGCAAATCTGCGCTTCCATTTTGGCGGCGGCGTCTTCGGCGCGCTTGGCTTCCTCTTCCTCGCCCATCAAGCGACACATCTGAACATAGTCGGGAGTTACGTAAACGAACATTTCGGCGATCATTACTGATTCCGCGTTCTTTCCTTCCTTGTTGGTGCAAGTCTGGAACGAGTCGTTGGGGTTTGTTGAGAAGCAGTTGAGGTTAAGGCAGTCGTTCCAGTCGGCGCGTCCGATGAGCGGAAGTCCGTGCGGTCCCATGTGGTTGGGAATGTAGTTGTAAGAGCGCTTGAGGTGCTCGAACATCGTGGCCTTGTTTGTCTCGCTGTTGTCAAAGGGAACGTCAACTTTAAGGAAGTCAACGTCGCCGGTTTCGCGAATGTAGTTGCCCACGCCAAGGATAAGCCAAAGCGGGTCGTCGTTAAAGTTGGAACCGATGTCGGCGTTTCCGCGCTTTGTGAGCGGCTGGAACTGGTGGTAGGCCGAGCCGTCCTCAAACTGCGTGGCGGCGACGTCGTAAAGGCGCTCGCGGATGCGGCTTGCCGGAAGCTGGTGCGCGGCTCCGAGCATGTCCTGAGAAGTGTCGCGGAAGCCAAGGCCGCGTCCGATTCCGCTTTCAAAGTAAGAGGCCGAGCGGGCAAAGTTGTATGTTACTACGCACTGGTACTGGTTCCAAATCGCCATGCGGTCAAGCTTTTCGTCGCCGCTCTTGAGAGTAAAGTGGCTCAATGTTTCGTCCCAGAAGGCGCGCAAGTCGTCAAAGGCCTTGGCGACTTTTTCGGGCGTGTCGAACTTTTTCTGAAGCTCGTAAGCCTTTTCCTTGTTGATTACGCCGCTGGCAGTGTTGGTGCGCAAGAGGCCGGCTTTGAGGGCGGCTTCCTTGTCAGCGTCAGAAAGGAATTTTTTGGCGTCGTCGTTTTCGATGTAGCCCAAAACAAAAATCGCTGTCTTGGACTCGCCGGCCTTGAGAGTGATTTCCAAGCGGTGGCTTGCGATCGGAGACCAACCGTCGGCGACTGAGTTTCCGCTCTTTCCTTCAACGACAGTCTTTGCCTGGCCCAAGTTGTTGTAAAGGCCGAGGAACGTCTCGCGGTCTGTGTCAAAGCCGTCGATTTTTTGGTTGCAAGAATAGAATGTAAAGTGATTGCGGCGCTCGCGGTATTCAGTCTTGTGGTAAATCGCGCTGCCTTCGATTTCAACTTCGCCTGTAGAGAAGTTGCGCTGGAAGTTCTGGCAGTCGTCCGAAGCGTTGTAAAGACACCATTCAACAAAAGAAACAAGGCTGATTTTCTTTTCGCTGGAAGACTTGTTTGTCAAAGTGATTTGCTCGACTTCGCAGTTTTCGTGAACGGGAACCATGTACAAAACGTCGGCGGCGATTCCGTTCTTTTCTGAAGCGAACTTTGTGTAGCCAAAGCCGTGGCGGCATTCGTACTTGTCAAGCTGGGTCTGAGTGGGCTGCCAGCCGGGGTTCCAAATTGTGTCGCCGTCTTTGATGAAGAAGTAGCGGCCGTTGTTGTCAAGCGGAATGTTGTTGTAGCGGTAGCGGGTCAAGCGGCGCAAGCGAGCGTCCGTGTAAAAGGCGTATCCGCCCGCTGTGTTTGAGATGAGCGAGAAGAATTTTTCGCTTCCCAAGTAGTTGATCCAAGGATAGGGCGTCTGCGGAGTCGTGATGGCGTACTCGCGCTTTTCGTCGTCAAAGAATCCAAATTTCATAGATTGCTCCTGTTTGGTGATTTTTTCAACCAACCTGCTTTGATTGTATAAGAACAGTGTAACCGCGCTTTTGCCTTTTGTCAAGGAATTTTTGCGGTTTGGTGAATATGGAAACTAACTAGGAAGATTATGTTTCGTCTTTTAGAATGTTCTCATAATCGCGGCCCGCGTAAAGAAAACGAATTATTGTCACTGTTTTCTTGCTTTTTTCCGCAATATAATATGCCTTGAAATTTTTTATCAATAAGAACCTAAAACCATTTTCAGACAAAAATCTGTCCGCCACAATTGGGCCGCTAAAGGGGAACTTTTTTAATGAATGTATTTCCGATGTTATAAAATCTGCCAATTCTGCCGCGGCTTTTTCGTTGCAAAGCGAATTCTTTATATATGCCAACGCCTCTCTTATATCGGCTTTCGCTTTATCGGTTACTATCAAGTTGAAATTCAAATTTGCAATTCCTTCCTAATATCCGACATCGCCTCGTCAAATGGCTGAACCCGGCCTTCCTGCGCGTCCTTTAATCCTTCAGCGAGCTTTGCATATAGATTGATTTTTCCCATCAAATCGTCATATTGAGCTATGCTCATAACCGCTAAATCGCCCTGGCCGTTTTTAGTTATAAAAACCGGCTCGTTAGTTTTATGACAGTAGGAAGATATTTCCGAATACTTATTGCGCAAATCCGCGCTCGCTCTAATCGCAGGCATAATTCACCCCCATTCTTGTAGGCATATTATATCATAATTTGCCTATATTGCAAGCCCTCGCCGCCAACATCTACCCGGCAGCGACCGTAGGTCGCGGTGAAACAACTCGAAACAACCTTTAAGGTCTTGCAAGCAAAATTTACGAGTTGACCTTGCAAGCCCCGCCAAAAAACTATATCCTACGACTATGAACATTTGCTTGTTTGAGCCGGACGAAATCGGGCGGCCCTTGGCGGCGGATGACGAGCGCGCCGTCCACATAAAAAAGATTTTGCATAAGGGCGTTGGCGACACTTTTGCCGCGGGAATCATCGGCGGCCAAGCGGGAACGGCGACCATCACCAAAATCGGCGGCGCAAGCGCGGATTGTTCGCAAGCCCAAGAAGCGGGCGACATCGAGTTTACCTTTGCGCCTCAATCCGACGGAAAGCCGCTTTTTCCCTTGCACATGATTATCGGTTTTCCGCGCCCAATACAATTAAAGCGCCTGCTCCGCGACATGGCCGCGCTTGGAGTATCCAGCGTCCGCCTTTGCGGAACCGAGCTTGGCGAAAAATCCTACCTAAAAGCGCGCCTTAGCGAGCCGGCGGAAGTGTATAAAATGCTTTTGGACGGAAC
>CADCCO010000037.1 GCA_902799965.1 uncultured Spirochaetaceae bacterium | reverse complement strand
CGCGGTAATAAACGTATTCTCCGCTTGCGTCTGGAACGGCGCTTTTAACGCCGGGCAGCGCGAACGCTTGTACGCCAAAAACGCCCGCCAAAAGAGCCGATAAAAAGATTGTTCGCAAAGTTTTTTTCATGCTTTTGATTTTATCGAAAGGACAAGCGCGTTTCAAGCGAAAAAAAACGCGGGCTATAAAGGCGGGTCCCGTGACGGGCGCTATTTTATTTCGATTACGTCGCGGAGGACATAGCCAAAGCTGGGCGCGCTGCGGTTGGCGTTTTCGGGGAATGGCTTTCGCAAGTCCCATGTGTCGCTTTTGTCAAAAGGATTTTCGCCGATGTAATTGCCTTTGAAAACTTCTATGTCGCCCGCCTTGAAGCGCTTTATGATTTTTTCCATCTCTTCCTGGGCGCCCGGCGCGGAAATCAATTGGTTCAGGCCAATCATTTCTATCCAGCCCTTTTCAAAGCCAGAGCAAGCGTCGTTTCCTTTTATTTTTGTTTTTACAACGGATTCAATCGGCTTGTTTTTTAGAACGGCTTTGCAGGCGTCGATGATGTAGGGCGCCCAATTGATTCTGCACGACACGAGCGATGTTGTTGGAGCCACGTCAACCATGCTTTGGTTGTAGCCCACGTGGCAGACGACTTTTCCGCGCTTGGAGCTGGCCTCTTCGCACGCGATGGCGGGGCCTGTCGTGTCGGAGTGCTGGGAAATCAAGACGCAGCCGTCTTCGTAGATAAGCTTTTCGGCGCATTTCTTTTCGGTCACGTAGTTGCTCCACGTGTCGGTATAGCGGACTACCATTTTTGCTTCTGAAACAACGCTCCGCACGCCAAGAAAAAACGCTGTGTAGCCGGAAATGACTTCCGCAAATGGAAAGGCCGCCACATAGCCTATGCGTACGTCGTTCCTAGAAAGCTTTTTGCGCGAAATCAAGTCCAGAAGCTTCATTCCCGCAACAACGCCGGAAGCGTAGCGGCCTTCGTAAATCGTTCCCATAAAGTTGTGGAAGTTGGGAAGAACAGGCTCGACGTTGGCTTGGTCGCCGGTCGCTTGGCAAAATTGGACTTCGGGATGTTCGGCCGCGATGCGCTTGGCCGCTTCGCTGTAGCCGTAACTTGTGGTGAAGATTATGTCGCATTTTTCCGAAATCAAATCGTAAATCGATTGGTCGCAGTCACTTTCCAAAATGTTGTATTTGGCGGCGGTGGTGACTTTGTCGCCAAGCGCTTCTTCCAATTCAATTTGCGCGCGGATAAAGTTGTTGGTGTAGGCCGTTCCCGCGTCGCCGATGTAAACAAAGCCGGCTTTGACTGTTTTTTCGGAATAGTCCTTGAACAAAAATTTCTTGCCGAAAAACACCGCCGCCACGCCCAAAAGCGCGGTCAAGGCCGTTACAATGTATTTATTTTTCATTCGCGCTCTCCTTTACCGTAATCGCGGCGTTCAATGTTCCGGCCTCTATCAACTCAAGCATAATTTCAACCAAGCCTGGGTCGAACTGCGTTCCGGAGCAGCGCTTTAGTTCCGCTACAACTTGCTCCATGTCCAGCGCCTTTCTGTAAACGCGGTTTGCGGTCATCGCGTCAAACGCGTCGGCTATTCCGATTATGCGCGCGTTAAGAGGAATTTCTTCGCCCTTAAGGCCGTTGGGATAGCCGGAGCCGTCGTAGCGCTCGTGGTGGAACTTGGCGCCTTCCGCCACGCGCTCGACCAAAGTGAAGTCCTTTAGAATTTCGCCGCCGATGTCAACATGGGTTTTCATAATCGCGTATTCTTCGTCAGTAAGGCGCGCGGGCTTGTTCAATATTGAGTCGGGAACGCCGATTTTTCCGATGTCGTGCAAGAGGCCTGTTTTGTGGAGCGCGTCCAATTCCTTTTCGCCAAAGCCCAATTCGCGCGCTATCATCACGGAGTATTCGGCCACGCGGAAAGAATGCCTTCCGGTGCTGCGGTCGCGCGCTTCGACGGCGTTGGCGATTGAGAAAATCGTTTCGTTTCCGATTCTGACCTGCCGTTGGATTTCTTTCATTTCTTGCTCTTGCTTTTCCATGCGGCGGCGAAGCAGGGTTGAGGTCAGGAACCAAGTGAGCCAAGCGATTGCAAGCACGAACACGCCGACGGTGTAAAGCATGAACCACCAGTAGTCGTAAATGTGGAAGGCCTTTGTGATTTTGTAAACGGATTCCTCCGTGACGTTCAAGCCCTTTGAGTCAAGAACGGCGATGCGCAAGTTGTATGTTCCCGCCTTTAGGTTTGTGTAGATTAGGCTTGAAAGCTCGCTTTGCAGCATTACGCTTGGCCGCTCGTCCACGCCTTCCATGTAAAGGCTGAGGTAAGGATTGTTGACGGAGTAGTTTATGATTTCGGGCAAGATTTCAACTTTGTCGCTTTCTGCCGGAATGACAAAGGGCGTGTCTTTTTGAACGATGTGGCGCTTGCCGTCAACAAGAATTGACTTTAGCTGTATGCGGTAAGAGTGTTCGCTCTTGTTGTAAGTGTTCAAATTTATTTTGCTCGCGCCTGAGTCGCATGAAAGGTAAAGGTTTCCGTCTTCGTCAAGATAGTTCCAAGAGTTTGAAGTCAGCGAGCCGCGAAGGCCTTTCTTTAAGTCCAAAAGCTCGTAGTCCAGCTTTCCGCCTTTAAGCAAGTCTTCGCGGTTGACCACAAAAATGCCCGCGCTGCTTAAGACAAAAATGTTGCGGTCGTTTCTTATGAGCATGTCGTAGTTGTTTGAAAAAGGAAAGCTGGAAAGCGGGCGGCATTTCCATGTGTCGCCCAGTTTGTTCAAGTAGCAAAGGCCGTTGCTGGTCACGCCAAAAACTCCGCCGGTCGGAATGCCGCCGTCCAAGTCGTTGACTGTTCGCAAAATTACGTTGGAGCTTAGGCCGTTCGCGCCGCGCTTGAGTATTTTTTGAACGCGCCAACGCTCTTCAACTTTTTCAAGAACCGCGATTCCGCCGCCGTCGGTTCCCGCAAAAACGGTTCCGTCTAAATTTTCGCTTATGCACAAGGTCAAGGGATTTTCAAAACCATCGTTCCCGCCAAGCCAAGAAATTATTTTTCCGTCCTTTATGAATAGAACGCCGTCATTGCCGCCGGCGGCTATAGTTCCGTCCGAAAGCTCTATGGACATGCGCCAAACATGGCCTTGGCCGTAAGCCGTCAAATTTCCGTCGGCGTCGACGCGGATCAAGCCCTTGGCTTTTGTGCTTATCCAAAGCGAGCCGTCCTTGCTGGCGTTAAGGCAGCGGATTCTTGTGTTGGAAAGTTTTTGGGTAAGCGAATTTTCCACGGCGCGGCAGGCTTTGGGGTCAATCGCGGTAAGGCCGTCGTCGGTGGCAAAATACAAAAGTCCGCCAAAGCTGGCCACGGAATTGACGACCGATTCTGGAAGGCCAGCGGAAGAGTAAATTTCCGAGAAGGAATTTAGGCAAAGCTTTAGCAAGCCCTGCCGCGACGAGGTGAACCATAAGTTGCCTTGGTAGTCCTGCGTCATGTTGTCGATTGAATTGTTGAAGGCGCCGCTTTCGATGGAAAAAAATTCTTCGCCTTCGATAAAGCCCGCGCCGTTGTCAGCGCTCAAAAAAACCGCGCCGTCAAAAAAGTCGATTGAGTTTATGTGGCGAAGCGAGCCGCACTTTAAGGCGCGCTCTTGCTTGGGAGCGCCGCCGCTTTTAGTTTGAGGCATTGAATAAAGCAAGACGCGGTTGGATTCCGTGGCCGCGTACAAAAGGCCTTCCGGCGAAAAGGCGGCTGCGGTGAATTTTTCTCCGCTTTCGGGCGAGCGCCAAACAATTTGGGTTCCGTGAATTATAAAAAGGTCGCCGCCGACGGTCACCGCGCTGACGTTTTCGCGGCCGTCGGCGCTGACGCGGATTGCGCCTTCGATTTGGGGCAGCATTTTGCAAATGCTTAGGCCGTCCGCGATTGAAAGGATTGCGGTCGCTTCAGCCGTGCCAACGTAATACAAGCCGTTTGAGGCGCGGATTATGGAGCGGATTGAGTCGCAGGGAAGGCCGTCTTTTTCTTCCAAAGTGTTTGTGACGCTTTCGTTGATTACGATGGAAAGGCCGTTGTCGTTGGTGCCCACAAAGAGGCGGCCTTCGTCGTCAACGTAAAGGCAGCGCACGGCCTTGATGGAATCGAATTCGTTCATCAAGCGAAAATCGTGGCCGTTGTGGCGGTAAAGGCCATCGTAAGTTCCTATCCACAAAATTCCGTCGTTGGTGGAGGCGATGTCGTTGGCTTTTCCGCCGGGAAGTCCGTTTTCCTTGTTGTAGACAATGTGAACGTAGGAATTGTAGTCCTTGCTTTGCGCGCTTGCCTTTTGCGCGGGGAACAAAAGAAGCGCTGCGAATAAAAGCGCGGCGGCCGTGGAATTGTCCAGCCTAAAAAAGCCGGGAAGCCATTTTTTGAAAAGCCTGTAAATTCTGACGAACAAAAAGACCGCGCAAAGGGTGACGACTTTGTCCAAAAAGTCAAGGTAGAATTCTCCGGCCAAAACCCTAAGGACAAGTGGAACGCCCCAGTTTTCCATCATGTCGCAAATTCCCTGACCCCAAATGTTCCCGATTTTTCCGTTCCAAAAGGCAAAGCTTATGGCGCAAGAGATTGCCGCGCAAAGCAGCGTGACCAAAACGCTCAGCGACATTGTTTTTAAAAGCGAATCCATCCAGCCCTTGCGCGCCAAAACGCCCACGGCAATCGCGATGGACATTGAGGTTATGGCGTACACAAAGGACATCGGGTCAAAGAGGCCGTTTAAAATGTTTCCCGCGATTCCGACAATTATTCCGCACCAAGGGCCAAGGCAGTAGGCTGTCAAAACCGTTCCAAAGGTGTCAAGCCAAAGGGGAAGCGAAAAGGCCGTCGCGAAAGAGCAGCCAAAAAAATTCGCCGCCATACTGAAAAGGACTAAAAATGAAATTTGACTCCATTTGTATTGTTTCACTTTAATTCCTCTTGCGCTTGGCGCGTTACGGTCATAATCATGCAATACGGCTCTCCGGTGTAGTCCAGTTTTACAAAATAAGAGGCGAAGCATTTTTGTTCCGTCGCCCTGATTGAAGTTTCAAGCCTGCCGCTAAAGGCGCGCTTGGCTTTGGTCAAAAGGCGCAGGGCGTCAACGTCGGTAAGCGTGAACAAGTCGCGCAATGTGTTTTTCTTGTTGTCGTCGATTTTAAGCGCCCAGCCCGCCGCGGCGTTGTAAAGGTCAAGGTTTCCTGCCATGTCCAAAATCAAAACCGGCGCGTCGATTGTGTAAAAGACTTCTTTGCTTACGTTCTGGACTGACAAAACAAAAGAAGAGTATTTTTTTACTTGCGAGTACCAAATAAAGAATACAATTGTCAAGACCGCGCAGTAGAGAAAATTGGGGCTTTGCTCAAATATTGTCACGCCCGAAGCGTTTATGATGTCAAAAAGCAAGAGCAAAAAGTTTGCCGCGATTACGCGCATTGAAAAATTTTTTTCGCGCGCCAGCGTTCTGCTTTTGTGCCAGCGGATTGACAAGAACAAAAGAAAGACCGCTATCGTTCCGACATAGCAATAGTGGAAAATGTGGCTGAAATAATCTTTTAGTTCGTATGTTGTGTAGAGAACTTGGCTGATGTAGACGTAGCAGTTTTTTGCCACGCGGAAAAGAAGGTCTAGCGATTCAAAGATTGCGAAAAAGACTACGGGGATTGCGGCGCGGGAACGCTTTGCCTTCATGTCGTAAAAAAGAAAAGTCAATTCCAAAAGCAAAAGCGTGTCGATTCCAAACAAGCCCACTATGTGCGGAATAAAGGCTGCGCGCGCGTCGGCGGTCCACGCTACAATCGAATGGCCCGCGCAAGCCAAAAAAATCGCGATACCCAATAAGAGCGTGAACACTCGCGTGTAAAGGTAGCCGTTCTTTTGCAAGTAAAACGAAAGAGCGAACGCAAAGGACACAAGGCCGAGAGAAAAAAGAATCAAACTCAAGATTCCGCCGAGCATATTTCAATATTATAGCGCAGAATTTCAAAATGCGCTAGGATAATTTTGAATGAAAGAAAACTACCAAGCCATGTGCGACGACATATTGAAGAGCTTTGCGGGCGAAAACTGTTCGCAAGCCCACGAAGCGGACAAAAATTGCTCGCAAGACCAAGAAGCGGCGGCAGCGTCCGGAATTGCCGGCAAGCCCCAAAAACCGCGCCTCTTGCTTCACGCCTGCTGCGCGCCTTGCTCCAGCTACACGCTGGAATACTTGCTAAAATATTTTGACATAACAATCTTCTATTACAATCCCAACATTCATCCGGCGCAAGAATACGCGCGCCGCTTGCAGGAATTGAAAGACTTTTTGCCGCGCTTTTTGGCCGACAAAAACGCTATGGCGGGCGGGACGGCGCGCGCGGACTTGCAAGAAGCCGCCTACGAGCCGGAAGAATTTTTCGGCGCGGTTCAAGCCGAGCGCGACAATTTGCAAGACGAGCCGGAACGGGGCGAGCGCTGCCGCCGCTGCTACCAGCTGCGAATGGAGAAAGCCTACGACTACGCGGCCAAAAACGGCTTTGATTGGTTCACCACGACGCTTAGCATAAGCCCCCACAAGGACGCGGTAATGATAAACGAGATTGGCCGCGCGCTTGCCGCTAATGGAATGCAAGCCAAAGACTGCGGGCGGCAATCTTTGTCAGCTACCGATAATCGTTTGCAAGGCCAAAACGCGCCAAAATTCTTGTTCAGCGACTTTAAAAAAAAGAACGGCTACAAGCGCAGCCTTGAGCTGTCCAAAGAGTACGGCCTTTACCGGCAAGATTATTGCGGCTGCATATACTCAATGGAAAACAGAAAATGATAGATTGAAAAAAGAATTTGTGAAGACAAAAATTGATAGAGCCGCTTTGCTAGCGGAAATATTGACGCGCCGCTTGCGCGGCGGACTGGCAATGCGGCTGCGTTTATTCAAAGCAAAAGCGCGACCTTGACAAGACCCGCCAAATAGTGAAAAATTGAAGCGATGGAAAATTTATCAGAGAGCGCCAGGCGCATACGCGACGTAATAAACTACATAAAGATTTTCAAAGACGCGCTGGCGGTCATTCACATTGACGACCAAATAATCGACTCTCCCCTGCTGCCCAGCCTGATTCACGACATAGCGCTGATTCACCAGGCCGGCCTAAAAGTCATCGTGGCTCCGGGCGCGCGAAAGCAAATCAGCGAAATTTTGGACGGCGCCAAAATCGAATGGAAAATCCAAAAGGGCTCGCGCGTCGCGCCCGAATCCGCCATGCCTCTTATAAAGACAGCGGCCTTTGATGTTGCCAACACAATTATGAACCATTTTTCCGGCGAAAACCGAACAGCCGTCATCGGCAACTGGGTCAAGGCGCGCGCCAAGGGCGTTCTTGACGGCGTGGATTACGGAACGGCCGGCGAAATCGACAAGCTGAAAATCGACGCGATAAAGCAAACGCTGGACGACGGCTTCATTCCGATTTTTCCTTGCATCGGCTGGAACGATTTGGGAAAGCCCTACAACATTTCCAGCGCGGAGTTGGCGCAGCAAATCGCTTGCGGCCTTGGCGCCGAAAAGCTTTTTTACATTTTGCCTGAGCCGAAAATTACGACGGAAGAATTTTCGCTGCCCGAAAGCGTTCACCTTAACGACGGCGGAAACATCCCTGCGATGAATCTTGCTGAGGCGGAAGAAATCTTGCGCTTGAACGATTGCGGGGCAAGCCCAAAAGGCGCCTCTTCCGAAAACGAACATCGCGCGCAAATTCTTTCGCTCTTGCGCTTGGCCAAGGACGCTTGCAAAAAAGGCGTTGAGCGCGTTCACATTCTAAACGGAAAGGTTGACGGAATTTTGCCATGCGAAATTTTCAGCGGCATCGGAAGCGGAACGATGGTTTACAACAACGGCTACGGCGACTTGCGCGCGATGCAGTCGCAGGACATACCAAGCGTTTTGTCGTTGATGAATCCCTTTGTGCAAAAAGGAGTTTTGTTGGAGCGCACAGCCAAGCAGCTTAAGGCCGACTTGAACAATTACATCGTCTACAATGTTGACGAAGGAATCCACGCCTGCGCCGCGCTAAAGGTTTACCATGAATCGGGCGCTTCCAGTGAGGCGACGCAAGCGGAGATTTGCGCTGTCGCCGTCGATCCCGCTTACGGAAACATGGGCGTCGGCCCCAAGATTGTAAACTATTTGTTGGACAAGGCCCGCGCTCAAAAAATAAAATCGGTTTTTGTTATGACAACTCAAACCGCCGACTTTTTTGAAAAACTGGGATTCGCGCCCGACTCAATCGATTCGATTCCGCAAGAAAGAAAAAAACTTTGGAACCCCGAGCGCGGCTCCAAGGTTTACCGAATGAAGTTTTAAAAAAGATTGCCGGGTCAAGCCCGGCAATGACGTGCAAATTGTCATTCCCGCGCTCTGACGCGGGAATCTTTTACTCAAACAAAATTAGGAAGGGGCCGTCGTTGTCGCCCTTGTAGGCGTCAAACTCAAGCCTAATATTTGAAACGTTTTTGTTCAAAACAAATTCCACGGGCACATCGATGGCGCCGGCCGGAATGTCTCCTATTTGGACTGACTGCGACACGGGCCTATACGCGTATCCGCCTTTAACTTCCTCCGTAACATTCGATTGAAGAGTGTTTACGCCATAGACATTGTTTCCCTTAAGCGTAAACTGAATAATGTCGCCTTTTTGCGGCTTGGCGCTCAAAATGTCGTTGAGGGGAATGTGGCAATAGTAGGTATCCCCGTCGTTGGCCGCGGCAAAGCGAACCTTTGTCAAGTCAACGGTGACGACCTTTCCAAGCGGCTCGTTGGTGGCTGTGACCTTTTTAATGTAAATCTTGATTCCAGGAAGCCAGTTCCAGTCCTTGTCGGCGACGGCGACACCTAAGCGCTCGCAAATCGTTTTGTCGGCGGGGCGGATGTCGCACCTTCCGTCAAAATAGCCATAGTCATAACATTTGTTTACGGCGCCGTAAACAAATGTTTGATAGGCTGAGATCTTTTTTGAAATGTCGCCGATGCAAACCGTGCTGCTTTTGGGCGCGTGGTGGTCTTCGTCTTCTTCGCCGTAGTAGGTGTTGATGTAAAGATTTGCGATTTTGGCTCCGTCGGGGCTTGAGCATTCGTAGATGACATACTTGTAGCCTGCAAAGTCAACGGGCTTGTCCAAATCCAACGAGGCAAGACCTTCGCCGTCGGTGGTCAAAAGAGTTCCGTTGGCTTCGGGCGAAACATAAATGTCTTTTGTTTGGGGAGCGGCGTAAAGGCTGGCCGCGGCAAAGGCCAAGCAAAGCGCGCCCAAGAATATTTTATTGTTCTTTTTCATAATTTTCTCCTTAAGCTTTTTCTCTTACTTTGAATAAATCAAGTAGGGGCCTTTGAACTCGCTTTCGTCTTCAAAGGTGATGATTTCGAGCGTCATCTTTGAACCGTTTTTTAGAATCGGAAGGTCAATCGTGTCGTTGATTTTTTGTCCTTTCGCGAATCCGCGACCATTGCATTCAACTGAAACTTGCTGCCATTCTACTGAATCGTCAAAAACTCTCGCGCTGAAATTGCCCAGGTCATAGGCGTTTGTCCCCTTTAGTTTTAGCTGAACGATGTCGCCGGTTTTGGGGGTCGTTCCCAATGTTTGTTGAAGGTCCGCCCAATAAGCGTAGTGCTTGCTTCCGTCGTCCCATGTGACTTGATTGTTGATTGCACAGAAACGAGCCTTGCTATAGTCAATCACATGCAATTGGCCAATCGCGTTGTTTGTGGCGGTCACTTTCTTTACGAAAAATTTTATGTTCGGAATTGTTTTCCAGTTTGCGTCATAAGCGCCTATGTCAAAATGGTCGGCGACAGCCTTTTCCGGGTTTCTGTAAATTTTCTTTCCGTTTTCCCAATGCTCGTAGCACATGTTGGGGCCATAAACTATGCCTTGGTAAAGCGCGGGCTTTTTTTGGATGCCGTAAATTGTAATTTTTGCCGACTGATCCCAATCATAGTCTTCGTTTTCTTCGGGAACAAAGCCAAAAGACAATTCAATGTGTGAGACTTTTTTTCCGTCGGGGCTGGAACATTCAACTTGCAAATACTTGTAGCCGGAAAGGTCGATTTCCTCTCCAAAGTCCACTCGGCCATAGCCATTCGCGTCCGTTGTCACAAGCGTTCCGCTTTTTTCTTTGGCAACCCAAATGTCCTTTGGCGCCTTGGCTTTTGGGGCGGCGTAAAGGCTGGCCGCCAAGAGCGACAAGCAAGCCGCGCAAAAAAGAGCGCGTCCAATTTTTTTCATAAATTCCTCCATAGTTAATTATATATGAAAAATGATATATGCTTATATCTGAAAAGTCAATAAAAATATTTTTATATATGAAATATAATATAGTGTTATATATAATTTAGATAATATAGTTATGCAAGAATTATGACTCTGGAAAAGACTGTAATAGACAACATCAAGAGAATCCGCAAAGAAAAGGGCATCACGCAGGAACAGCTGGCGGAAGCGTGCAACACGGCTACCAGTTACATAGGGCTTATGGAAATTTACAGAAATGTTCCAAAACTTTCCACAATTGAGAGAATCGCCGCGGCGCTTGGCGTTGAACCGCAGGTCCTTTTTCAAAAACGGGAAAAAGATTCGCTGACAGAACGAAAGATAAAGGCTATAAAGAACACCGTCATGCATTCGGTCGAAAAGGAATTGATGCGAGCCTTGCGCGAGGCGCTTTATTAAGAGCTCCGTTCGTTTATAGTTAAAATAATAAACTTTTATATCAAAATTTATTTTTTTCTTGCTTTTAGACTAATGGTTTGCTATAATGAAAATTGGAGAAAAATGTGAAAGAAAAGATAAAATTTCCAATCGCGCTCAAGCACATACTCTTGTTTTCATTTCTTATAATTCTTGTCTTGGGCTTGACGACGTTTCTTGTTTCCACCCTTGTGCGCGGAGACGACAAGCGCAAGGCCGAAGAGAACAATCACACGATTAACGCGCGAACTGCCGAGACTGTTCAAATGACGTTTTCCAACGCGCAAAAAAATTCCTACATACTCTTTGATTCGCTTTCCAAATTGAGCGCGGCTTCAAAAAACAGCGGCCTTGTCCGCGATTCTTTGACCGAAGATTTTTTTAGGGTGAACGGCGACCTTGCCTTTATCTTTAGCCCCGACACGGCCTTGCAAGTCAATCCCGCGTTCAAGGACAAAATCAGTTCAGTCGGTTCTAAAAAAATTTCAGACTTTTTAAACGCCAACAAGGCCGCGCTCGAAGGCGGCGGAGCGGAAGTCCGATACATGAACGCAAAGGAAATCTTGGGATTTTCTTCCGTAATCTCTTTCTTTAAATACGGCCCGGCTTCCTCGCGAAAAACCGCCGCCATTGGAATTGACACAAAGGCGCTTGAAACCCTGATGAGCGAAGGCGCCAACAACGCCACTATTTTGCTTGACGAAAGCGCGGCAATTTTGATTGACCCTGACTACGAGCGGCAGGAAAAGACTTATCCGGCCGCGCTGCCTTTGATAGACTCTATAAAGGCGGGCGGCGTTGACAACACGCAAAGCCTTGAGGAAACCGACGAAGGCCGAAAATTCATTTCGGTTCACAAGACAAAGGACAACCTTTACGTTGTGACAAGCGTTTCCGAAAAATCTGTTTTTGCCGTAATCAACCGCACCACTTACCGCATAATTTTGTTTTCGCTCGCGGTTTTGTTCATAGCGATTATCGCAATACGATTGTTCAGCAAAAACATCACCAACCCCATCGCGGACTTGGTTGACGCTTCCGCAAAAATAGAGCGGGGCGAATTTGAATTGGACATAAAGCCGCGCACGCATGACGAAATCGGCTTGCTTACTTCTTCGTTCATTCAAATGGGAAAGGGCCTTAGCGAGCGCGAAAAGCTGATGGTGTCGTTCAGCAAATTCACCAACAAAACAATCGCGCAAAAGGCGGCCAACGGAGAGCTTGCGCTTGGAGGCGAAAACCGCAACGCCACGATTTTCTTTAGCGACATCCGTTCCTTTACCGCGATGAGCGAGACGATGCAGCCAAAAGAAGTCGTAGAATTTTTGAACGCCTATATGACTAAAATGGTTGAGTGCGTCAACAAGACGAACGGCGTTGTTGACAAGTACATCGGCGACGCGATTATGGCTGTGTGGGGAGCGCCGGAATCCGCAGGAAGTCCAGAGCAGGACGCACTCAACGCCATCACCGCCGCCCTTATGATGAGAATTTCTTTGTTCCACTTTAACCAAGAGCGAAAGGAAAAGGGCTTGCCTCCGGTTAAAATCGGCTGCGGAATAAATTCCGGGCCGGTGGTCGCCGGGCAAATCGGTTCCAACGAAAGAATGGAATACACGGTCATCGGCGACGCGGTGAATTTGGCGAGCCGCACCGAGGCTTTGAACAAGCCTTTTGCCACGGACATTTTGATTACGGAAAACACTTACAATCTTATCAAGGACAAAATAATTGTGGAAGAAATGCCCGGCGTTCACGTAAAGGGAAAGACTGACGCGATAAAAATGTTCGCCGTCATAAACCTTGCGGGAAAAGAGCGTCCTTCAACAATTGAAGAAGTCAGAAAGATTATCGGAACGACCGCGCCGGATTTGGCCAAGGTGAATACAGATGACGAAGAAAAGAAGTACAAGATTGAAGGCTAGCGCCGTCGACATTTTGATTTTTGCTTTGTGTTCCATTGGCGCGGCGACGGCGCTTGGCCTTTACTACAAGGACATAAATTCATTCAGCTTAAAAAACAATGAAACGCCTGTCGCTAAAATTTATTTTAGGCGGAACACTGTACAGCGCAAATTTATCGACAACGACATTTGGGAGCGAATGGCCAACCACGGGCCGGTTTACAACGGGGACAAAATTCGCACGGCAAGCGATTCGGAAGCAAGCGCGGAATTTGAAGGCACGGGAGTTCAAATTGAATTGAACGAAAATTCGCTGGTTCAAATTTTCAACAACAAAAAAGAAAAGGCGATTGACTTTTTAAGCGGCGAGCTTTTGATTTCCAGCTATGGAAGCGGCGAAGGCGCTGTGGTAAAGACTGGTAAGAAAAAAATTTCCGCTTCGGCGAATTCAAAAGTGAAGATTTCTATTTCAAAGGAAGCGAAGCAGGAGGCGGTCGTTCAAGTAGTCGAAGGAACGGCCACAATCAGCGCCGCATCCGCTCCGGCGATTTTGCCAATATTCCAAAAGCAGGAAAAAGCCGAGGAAGTTTTAAGCGAGGGCCAAGAAACTGTCGTTGACATGACAGGCGAGAAAGAGGCGCGGCAAGAAGCCGTTTTGGCGGCTTCTGAAAAAATAGAAGACGCGTCGGGAAAAACGGCTGCAGCCAAAAAGGAAAAGCCCAAGAAGGAAAAAGTTTCAAAGGCGAAAGACGCGAAGAAAGAAAAAGCCGCGTCCGCCGGAAAGGCTGAGCCAGTTTTGGCCGCGCCCGCAACAGAAGCCGTTCCCGCAAGCGAAGCCGCGCCGACAGAGGCTGAAGAAGAAAGCGCGGTCGAGGCAAAAACAAGAAATCCAGATGAAGCGGAAAAAATAGAAGCGGGCGCTATGGGAAAATATGAGGCGTCTTACTGGACTTTTAATACAAACGTTTATAATAAAGAAACCAAAGAATACAATTATCAGACTAGACTTCCGATGCGCCGACTTTTTGGCGTAAAAAAATTCATTCCGCAAGGCTCTGTTTTGGAGTTTAAAATAAGCGGAAATCCTGATGAAAATCTTAGCGCTTTTGGAATGAATATTAGCAGCGGACGCAGCGAGCAAATAAACGCTAGCCCATATTGTTTTGTGGCTCCAAACAACGGAAAAGGCTTCTTAAAAGACGCCGCGTTCAGCGAAACTGTTCGCGTTTTTGTTGAAAAAGAAATTGAAAGCACGAATTTTGCAAACCTTTTGTTTTCTTACGAAAAAGACACGCTTGACAAGCAAACGACAATATATAATTTTAAAGTCGAAGCGAAAGTTGTCGCGCTTGACGCGAATGATGTTTTGACGCCTATTGAGGTGGGCAGAAAAGCCCAATCCGCTAAAATCGAACGAGTCTCTCTAGGTTTTGACAAAAAAAGCAGAGACTATAGTTTGTATCTTTCGCCGGGAAGAGTTTTGGGGCGCACAAAGTCGCTTCCAAAAGGCGCCAAGATAAAGATTTCGTTCAATGGAGCTTCTACGCTTGCGCTTTCGTCCGTTAATTTTAATTTGAGCAATTGCAGCTCGAATGGTTGGGAAAGCGTCGCGCAAGGAAATCTTGATGATGGAAGCGGAAGCGTCAGCCAGGAATTTAACTTGGAAAAAGTTTTTACGCTTGAAAAAGACTTGAAGAATTCTGACGCTGCGATTTTCCAGATAAATCTAAAAAGCGCGAAACGCGAAAGAGTTTGCGAATTGACAGACGCAAATATAATATTTGAGCGCGTCGAATGATGAAAATATTGGATTGGCCAAAAAGCGGCGGCAAAAATAAAAATGCTTGAAAGGCTAAAAGGCGCGGCGCAAATAAAAAATCTTCCAATCTATTCTCACCTTGAAGAAATTTGCCGGACTCTAAAAGCGTCTCCGTCGCGCTTTTTGATTTTGACTGCGGAAACAGGAGCAGGAAAATCGACCGCCGTTCCGCTCGCGCTTTTGGAAGAGTTCCCAAAAAAAATATTGATGCTGCAGCCGCGCCGCCTTGCCGCCGTGAACGTGGCCAGCCGCGTGTCTGAATTGCTTGGCGAACAATTGGGGCAAACGGCCGGCTACAAAGTTTTTTTGGAAAACAAGACAAGCGAGTCCACGCGGCTTGAAGTGATGACCGAAGCGATTTTGACGCGGCGGCTCCAAGCCGATCCAAGTTTGGAAGACGCGAGCGTCGTTGTGTTGGACGAGTTTCACGAGAGGTCGATAAACGCAGATTTGGCGCTGGCGTTTTTAAAGGAAGCGATGCAACTGCGCGACGACTTGTTTGTTATCATCATGTCGGCCACGATTGACGCGCGCCGCGTCGCGGCCTTTTGCGGAACGGTCGGCGCGACGGAGACTGATGGCAAGACCGGGAACGCCGCGCAAACCGCAAACGGAGGCAAGGCAAAAAACACGGGCGAATCCGAGACTGATTCCACGACCATAACGCCGGCGCCCGTTTTGGAAATACCGGGCCGGACTTTTCCTGTCCAGTTTTTTTACAAGCCGGAACTTTCGGTTGCCGCCGCCGTCCGCTGGGCGCTTTCTGGGCTTGCGGCTGATACTGATGGCAAGACCAAAAACGCGGGCCGCTCGATTCTTGTCTTCCTCCCCGGCATTTACGAAATAAACAAAACTTTTTCCGAACTAAGCGGCGAAATTTCGCCCGCCGTTCAAATCGAGCGGCTTCACTCCTCCGTGTCTTTTGACGAGCAAAAAAAGATTTTGTCGCCAGCCGCGCCAGGCGTAACGCGCGTAATCCTTTCTTCTTCTATCGCCGAAACGTCGCTTACGATTCCCGACGTTGTTTGCGTAATCGACTCTGGCCTTTCGCGCGTGAGCGTGATGGACAACAACGTCGGCGCGACGCGCTTGGTTACAATGCCCGAATCGGAATTCTCGGCCGCGCAGCGGGCAGGCCGCGCCGGACGAACCCAAGAAGGCGTTTGCGTCCGCTTGTGGAGCCAGAACGAGCCGCGGGCGAAAAATCCGCTGCCGGAAATTTTAAGAAGCGACTTAAGCGAGCTGCTTTTGGAATGCGCCGAATGGGGAAGCCAGGACCCCGCCGCGCTTGAATGGCTGGACCCGCCCGCCCCGTCTTCGTGGGAGACCGCGCGCGAGCTTTTGCGGCTGCTTAACTGCTTGGACAACGACGGCCAGATAACGCAATTGGGGCGGGCGGCTCTTAGGCTTGGAATCGGTTCCCGCTTGGGATGCGCGGCGATTTACGGCGGCGCCGCCTTTGTCCTTCCATACTCGCAATACAAGGATTCAGCGCCGGCCTTGCAAAAAAAGTTTGTTCTAAATTTAGAGCGGCGCCTGAAAGAAGCCGGCGCGCAAATTGCAGGCAAGAACGAAAATGGGGGCCGCTTCTTGGGCTTGCAAAAAGGCGCGGAGTTTTCGCCGCCTCCCGACCCGCTATTGGCGGGCTTTCCCGACAGGCTCGCGCATAGGACGGCGGACGCAGGCGTCTACCAGTTTCCGTCGGGCCGCCTTGCCGCGCTAAAGGATTACAAGGGCGGCCTTGGCCCGAAATGGATTGTGGCCGTGGAAGCGGACGCGGGAAGCTCGCAAGGCGCGATTTACTCGTACAAGGCGCTGGATTCCGTTCAACTTGAAGAATGGATTTTAAGCCGCGCGCAAAAAAAAGTCGTTTGCGATTTTGAAAACGGAAAAGTCGTAAAGACGGAATTCAGTCAATATGGAAAAATTGTTCTTAGCCAAAAGGCGCTCAAGGCCGGAGACGAAGACATAAAAGGCGCGCTTTGCTATTCAGTTCAAAAAAACGGCTTTGACTCGCTTCCCTTGGACGAGCGGACAAAAGCCTTTTTGGTAAAGCGAAAATTTTACGAGCAGGCTTCCGCGGCGGGCGGCGCGAATGGCGTGGGCGGCGGCAATCTTAGTCTTGCAAACGATTCTAGTTCCGCTGCCGGCAGTCTGGGCCGCGCCAACGATTCCGGCATTGCAGGCGTTCCAAAAAAGTTTGACAAAAATTGGCTTTCGCAGAACGCGGCCGAATGGCTGGCCCCATTTTTGACCGGGAACAAAATCAGCGCGCAAAACGTTTACGACGCGCTATATTATTTTTACGACGGTTCCGAGGTGGAGCGAAAGGTTCCGTCAAGACTGGAATTGCAAACAGGCCGCGCGGTAAAAGTCGTTTACGTTGACGGCGAAAAAGTGGTTCCGACGATAGAAATAATAATCCAGCAAATATTCGGCTGCTTTGAAACGCCAAAAGTGATGGGCGTTCCCGTCCTTTTAAAACTGCTTTCGCCCGCGCGCCGGCCCCTGCAAATCACAAGCGACCTGGAAAACTTTTGGCAAAACACCTGGCCTGAGATTTGCAAAGAGATGAAGGGCCGCTACCCCAAGCATAACTGGGACTATCGCGTGGCGGAGAAAGAGTAATTTTTTGCTTGACAATATGCCCTTTTCGTTATTATATTTATAAGTACAAGGAGGTTTTGAAATGGTAGGAAAACCGGACATTTTTATTTTGTCAGGCAATTCTGGAAAGATTGCTTACGACAAAATTTGCAGCGCAAAACCTCTTTCAGCGCCTCAGTACACAAAAACTGAACGTGACAACTTTAATAAGACCTTTTCAAAACGCATTCCCGACATAATTAAAACTTGGAACGACCTCTCTGTTGGCGTCGTCGAGTGAGTTTTATTCCCGTAGAAATTAATTCAGAATATTTCTCTTACGAACGGCTTGTAGACAATGGCAACGAGAGTTGCATGAAGCGTTTTGCCGCTATTAATGGGGCGACAGGCATAACGAATTATTTTCAAAAACAGGCCATAAAAGACGAAAATGATTATTCGGTCAGGAATTACGTTGTAAAACTAAAAGGCACGGAAGTTATTATAGCTTGCTTTACGTTAAAATGCGGCTCGATTCCATACAACGAAAAAGCCATAGACTTGAAATTTTCAAAGGAAACAAAACTTGTGCCTGGGCTGGAGCTTGTAAATATCGCTCTGAACGACTATTCGCTTAGAATTATAAAGGGCTTCGACATAAAAGTTGGGCGGAATATTTTTTACGATATAGTTCAGCCTATTGTAAAGCATGTTTCCCAAGAAGTCGGAACTAAAGTTTTGTATTTGTTCGCGGCAAATCAAAAATTGGCTCAATACTATAAAACATGGGGCTTTTATCCTGTCGAAGACGAATCTTTTAATGAACGGCTCAACGAAGATTTGCAAAGCGAATACAGCCAGAATTGCATTTTTATGTACAAGCCTGTCGCTGAAATTGAGTAGGAACGGTTCCGCCGCGCGCTATAGCATCGCGCAAACTTCTTTGACTTCGCGCTCGATTCTGGAAAGCAGCTCCGCTTCGAGCGATTTTCCGATTTTATGCTCAAGGACGGCTTTTTTGTTTGTGGGGCTGGAACTTTCGGCGAACAGTTCCGAAGATGAGACGCCCAGCGCGGCCGCGATTTTGTCCACCATCTCTGGCTGAGGCCAAGTGTCTTTGTTTTCTATTTGATTTATGTAGGCGATTGATTTTCCTACGGCGTAGGAAAGTTTTTCTTGCGAAATTCCTTTTTTCTTTCTGTAAAATTTTAGGTTGTTTACGAACGTTTCTCTTATTGAATTCATTCCGTAAGAATGGCATTTTGCAAGGAATAAAATTACATTATAAAACTAAAATTTAAGTAAAAAATCTTGACAATTTTATTATTTCAATGTAATAATACAGTATAAGGCTAAAATTTTGGCCAAGTTTGTATAAAATTTAGCGATTTTACAGTAGGAGTTTTGTATGAAACAGTTAGTCAAAGCCCTTTTTGGAGCGGCGCTTTTGCTTGCCTTTGCGTCTTGCTCGAACAGTTCCGACAATTCAGCCATGCTGGCGCTTCTTGCCCAAGGCGGGGGAAGCGGCTCAAGCCCAACGGAAATTACTTGGTCCGCAAAGGCCGAAGCGAACGGCATACGCTTCAGCATAGGCGC
>CADCCO010000036.1 GCA_902799965.1 uncultured Spirochaetaceae bacterium | reverse complement strand
TTCGCTTAAAGGCCTGGAGACTTCGCGGCCGCGCACGTAGGGAACGATGCAGTAGGCGCAAAAGTTGTTGCAGCCGTTCATAATCGGAACAAAGGAGCTGAAGGCGCCCGGTTCCAGCGAAAGGGAGGCGAAATTGTAAACGGGCTTTTCTTCCAGCGGCGCGGCCGCTTCTTGGGTTTGCGAAAATTTTTGGCCGGCGGAAATCGCGCCGCCAGTTTTGATCTTGCAATCAGTCGCGGCGTTTTGCGCCGCCGTTATTATGTCGCCAAACTTGTTCTTGGCAAAGGTTCCAACGACGTAATCGATTGCGGGCCAGTCTTTTTTTAGGCTTTAGGCTGTCCAAAAGGCGCTGGGCCATGCAGCCCATCACCACAAGCGTAAGGGGAATCGGGCCGTCCTTGACGTATGCGGCGGCGGCTTCCATCTTGCGCGTCTTTGCGTGGGGCCGTTTTTCGCGCACGGCTTTAAGGCCTGTAAAATATCCCAGGCGGCCGATGATGCGGCTTTCGGCGGACGCGCGCACAGAGCAAGTGTTGATGATAACCATGTCGGCAAATTGAGCGTCGCTTGCTTTTGTCCAGCCGCGCGCGATTAATAGTTGCTCCACCGCCGCGCTTTCGGCGATGTTCATTTGGCAGCCGTATGTTTCAAAAAAATAAGTCATTCGTTTTTAGTCCGCCCGCAGTTTTAGGCTTGCAATGAGTTTTCCGCCGCCTCGATTGTGTTCTGCATTAAAAGCGCGATTGTCATGGGGCCAACGCCGCCTGGAACCGGAGTGATTACCGAAGCCTTTTCCTTAATCGCCTCGTAGTCAACGTCGCCGACAAGCCTAAAGCCGGATTTTTTGGAAGCGTCGGGGATTCGGTTTACGCCAACGTCGATGACAGCCGCTCCGTCTTTTACCATGTCGGCGGTGACGGTGTTGGGGCGGCCTGCGGCGGCGATGATTATGTCCGACTCGCGCGTTATGGCGGCCAAGTCTTTCGTTCCCGTGTGGCAAAGGGTTACGGTGGAATTGTATTCTTTTCGGCTAAGCAAAAGCGCCATCGGCTTTCCAACGATGTTTGAGCGGCCGATCACCGCGACGCGCGCTCCGTTTGTTTGCACGCCGGCCCGTTCCAGCAAAATCAAAACGCCGTGGGGAGTGCAGGGCAAAAAGCCTTTTTTTCCTATCAACAAGTTCCCCATGTTCACCGGGTGGAAGCCGTCCACGTCCTTTTTGGGGTCGATGGCGAGCGTAACTTTTTCTTCATTAATATGCTTGGGGAGGGGGAGCTGCACCAAAATTCCGTGGACGGAGGGATCGGCGTTAAGCTTGGCTATAAGCTCCAGCAATTCCTGCTCGCTGGTCGATTCCGGCAGGTGAATCGATTTGTCCACCATGCCCGCCTCGGCCAAGGCTTTTTGCTTTCCGGTCACGTAGCTCACGCTCGCCGGATTGTCGCCGACCAAAATCACGCTTAGGGCGGGCATAACGCCCTTTGCCTTTAGCGCCTCAACGCGCTTTGCAACCTCGGCTCGAATGTCCGCCGCCACCGCCTTTCCGTCTATTACCTTGCATTCCATAAAAATTCTCCTGTAACCAGAGCGCTTATTGCTTTGTTTAGTGAAAAAGTATATAATATTCTACCATATTTGAGGATTTATGAAAAGCAAGTTAAGAATAATCGTCCTTTCGCTTTGCGCCTTTTTTTTGGCGGCGGCAACTTTTTACGCTCAGGACGATTCAGCCAAAGAGCAGAACGACGGGCAAGAACAAGAACAAAGCAACGAGCAAGCCAAGGAACAAGATAGCGGACGCGCGAAAAAGTCAAAAAAGCGCGGCAAAAAGTCCAAAGACTCCGACAAATCTGAAACAAGCGGCGCGGAAGACGACGAGGACGCGCCTGACGTTTACGACGACAACTTCAATTACGTTTACATGCAGAACGCGCCCGGCGACCAGTACATTAACGTTCGCGTAATGCCAAACTTTCCGCTGAACTTTGACGACAAGCTTACAATCGGCGGACAAATCACTGTCGGCTACAGCCGCTTTTTGACAAGCTGGTTCGCGGTCGGCGCGGAGCTGGCCTTTGGCTACAATCCCACAATCGGAAGCAACATTTTCACTTACATACCGATGACGGTCGGCGTGACCTTCCTTCCAGCCATAAAGAAATTTGAATTTCCCATAACGGTTAACGTGGGAGCTGCCGTTGAAAACTATTTGAGCAACACTTACTTTCCGGGCCTTGTCGTCCGCGGCGGCGTAGGAGCGTATTTCCGCATAAACGAAAGCTGGTCCGCGGGAGTCGAGGGCTTCCTTACTTACATGCCGCAATGGTATTTCAAGGAGCCGGAAAAAAACGACTATCTTATTTACGCTTCCGCTTCGGCCGGCGTGAAGTATCACTTTTAGGAGGCTGCGGATGAGATTCAGTTTTGAAAAAAAAGCGCTTTTCATTTTTGCTTTTGCCGCCTCAATTCTTTTCTTTTGCTCTTGCCAGCAAGTCGTTTTTGACAACATCCGCAAAGAAGTTCAGTTGGAAGACGGAAGAATCGCGGGCGACATTCGCGCGATTGTAAGATTTAAAGACAACTTTTTTCTTGCCAACGGCGGCATTTATTACAAGAACAAGGACTTGAACTTTTACGGCTGTTGGGGCAAGGCGCCCTCTCCCGAAGGCCATGTCATAAGGCTGGCCGCCGACTCCACTTACCTTTACGCGCTTGTTGGCGTTTCCGAAGAGAACACAAAAGAAGGAACCAACGAAGGCGTAAGGCGCGAATTGTGGTATTCCGCGGACGGAAATTCTTGGGCGCTTGTTTCTGGCTTTGAAAACGGCGGCGCGCTGGCTTATTCTTCAAAATACGTTGTATACATTTACTTGATGTGCACGAACGCCATTGACGCTTCCAACAGAAGCGCTTATGTTGTCGTGAACGACGGAATCAAGGGGCTTACGAACAAGGCTTACAGATTGAACGGCTCGGAAGCGATTCAGATGGAGTTGGGCTCTTCGGACGCTTCGACAAAGCCTTTCTCAAACTCTGTCATCGCCTCGCGCTCTTGCGTTTATTATGACGGAAACGTTTACTTCTTCAATTCAAACGCTTCCACTACAAACGAAACCAATTTGACTGCGGCCACGATGTATTATTACGGCTCTGGAGCCTTTTTGTTCTGGGGCGGCCAGCAAAACGGCGGCGGCCTTTTGTGCGAAGACTCGCTGCAGTCTCTGGCGACAACATCGGATTTCTTGCTTATAGGAACCAACTCTGGCATAAAGCACAGGCCTTTGTCTGCGGGAATTCCGGGGCTTTCGGTTGACTTTACCACGAACGCGGCCGCAACTTTGAACGGAGCCTATCAAGTTCTTTCGCTTTTGGCGGTATATCCTGAATTGCCGGAAGCCAAAACGCCGATTTACGCAAGCCAAGTTTACACGGGAACCGGTTCTTCAAATTCGGCGCAGTTTGACCATGTGGGTCTTTGGGCTTACTATCCGTCGCGCGGAAACTGGAACCGTGAGTAGGAACGTATCAAGGCGCGCTTCGCTCAAGGCCTTGACACGTTCCTTTTGCGGCGCGAAAAAAATTATCGCGCCGCAATAGACGGCGGCAAGGAGAATACGTCAAATGGCGGATGTTCTTTTTGAGAATACAAAGACGCATGAACCATTAGCCGCGCGAATGAGGCCGCGAAACCTTGACGAGTACATCGGCCAAGACCACATCGTAGGAAAGGGCCGCCTTCTCCGCCGAGCCATAGCCGCCGACCAATTGACTTCCGTAATATTTTACGGCCCTCCCGGAAGCGGAAAGACAACCCTCGCGCGCGTAATCGCAAGCCACACAAAAAGCAACTTCATAACATTGAACGCGGTTCTTACCGGCGTGGCCGACATACGCAACGCCATCAAGCAGGCCGAAGACTTTAAGAACCTTTACAGCCGCCGCACAATTTTGTTCGTTGACGAAGTCCACCGCTGGAACAAGGCGCAGCAAGACGCGCTTTTGCCGTGGGTGGAAAACGGAACGATAATCCTAATCGGCGCCACGACGGAAAATCCTTTCTTTGAAGTGAACAAAGCGCTTGTAAGCCGCAGCCGCGTCTTTCAATTAAAGCAACTTACAAAAGACGATTTGAAAAACGTCGCCTATATGGCGCTCAATGACTTGGAGCGCGGCTACGGCCACTGGCGAATCGATTTTGAAAGCGGCGCCTTGGAGCACTTGATCGACACTGCCAACGGAGACGCGCGCTCGCTTTTGAACGCGCTGGAGCTGGCCGTCGAGACGACTCCCGTTCAATGGGCGCCAGACGCAAATCCGCCGCAGCCTTCTTACGGAAGCACAATCTTTATCAGCCGGGAAGCGGCGGAAGAGTCTATACAAAAAAAAGTCGTTCTTTACGACCGCGACGGCGACTACCATTACGACATAATCAGCGCCTTTATAAAAAGCTTGCGGGGCCGAGACCCCGACGCGGCGATGTATTGGCTTGCGCGAATGGTTCGCTCCGGCGAAGACCCGCATTTTATTTTTAGGCGAATGCTTATAAGCGCCTGCGAAGACACAGGCTTGGCCGACCCTTACGCGCTGGGCGTGGTGGAATCTTGCGCCGCCGCCTTTGACCGCGTCGGCTTGCCGGAAGGCCGCTATCATTTGGCGCACGCCGCGCTTTACTTGGCCACCGCTCCCAAGTCAAATTCGTCGATGGCCTTTTTTGACGCGCTCGCTTCGGTGGAAAAAGAAGACGCGGATGTCCCCAACCATTTGCGCGACGCAAACCGTGACGCGGAAGGCTTTGGCCACGGCGCGGGCTACTTGTATCCGCACGCTTACCGCGACCACTGGGTTGCCCAGCAATATTTGCCCGACCAGCTTGTTGGCCGCGTCTTTTACACGCCCAGCGAGCAGGGTTATGAAAAGAAAATCCGCGACGAAGTTTTGGCGCGCAGGGAGCTCCAAATCGCGGCCATACTGGAAGACGACACCGGCGAGCGCTCGCTTGACCCAACCGCAAGCGAAACTACCGGAAGCAAAAATTCCGATGTCGCGCGCTTGCTTCAGCAGCAGTTTAAGGACAAGAACGGCGAGTCGCTTACCTTTAGTCCGACGGACCAAAAAAAGGAGAACGCGCTCAAAAGTGCCGACAAGTCTTGGCGCGAGCGCATCGATTCAAACCGGGCGCAAGTTCTTTTGCAAGTTCGCGACGGAATGGTGGACGCGGCGCGCCTTGTCCGCAGCGACCGTTCGCTTGTGTGGAACGCCGACGACGCGCTCTTGTTGTGGGAGCTTGCGCGAAAGTGTCCCGAGGGCGTGACGTGCGGTTTGTGCCGCTCGCAAAAAGGCCTTGAAGTGTTGGAACAATACGCGCGCACTCTGGGCGACTTGGACAAGCCGGTTTTGCTTGTCCGTCCGGGCGCGGAAGAGGCGGCAAAGGCGGCGTCCGATTTAGGAGCGGGCGGCGCGGCCAAACAAGCTGCGGCTGCCCAGCAGGCCGTGGACGAGGCGCTCCTCAAAAAAGTTTTGTCCGCCTTTGCAGAAAAAAACATTGTCTTTGACAAATTCTTCTTTAGAAATCCCTTCTTTAGCGCCGAAAGCGTTCAAGCGATGAGCGCCGCCTTTGCCGCCTGCGGAATCGAAGGAAAAATTCCCGCCGGCTGGAAAATAGTCATAAGCCAGCAAATTCCCAGCGCGGGCCAGCGGCTCAGCAAAGTGATCGAAAAGCAAGTTTTAAGCGGCGCGGTCTTGGACGGCTGGCGGCCCTTGTTGGAAAAAATGTCTGAGGCGGAAGAAAAATTCTTTGGCGACAAAGGCAATCCGCTTTTTGACTGGAACGCCAAGACCGTTCAAAATGTTTTTGAGGAGCAGGGCTTTAAGATTGAATGCAAGTCAATCCGAACAACGGAAAAGCGCCGCGTAAGCCAAAAGGAAATCAGCGCTTGGTTTGAAAGCGAAAGCTCGCCATACGCCGCCGCGATAAAGGCCGCCATTGGCTCCGACAAAACCGCCGAGCTGGCCCGCCTCTTTTCCAGCGCCGCTCAAACGAATCTTTTTGACTGGGCCGGCGAAACAGCGCTTTTTGTGGCCGCGCAAAAATAATATTTGCAATTTTCCCAAATTCGCGCTATACTATCTAGAATAACCATTATAGGAGACACGATATGAACTTTATTTTCTTGGGACCTCCCGGAGCGGGAAAAGGCTCTCTTGCCGTTTGCGTGGCAAAAGACTACAACATTCCGCACATTTCGACCGGCGACATTTTCCGCGCCGCGATTAAAAACCAGACTGAGCTTGGAAAAAAGGTAAAGTCAATCATCGACGCGGGCGGCTTGGTAAGCGACGACATCACTTGCGCGCTTGTAAAGGAGCGCCTTGCCGAACCCGACTGCAAGAACGGCTTTATCCTTGACGGTTTTCCGCGCACGATTCCCCAGGCCGACGAGTTGGCCAAATTCTGCCCGGACGTAACTTGCGTCAACTTCACAATCGCCGACGACATTGTAATCAAGCGCTTGAGCACTCGCCGCGTTTGCAAAAAGTGCGGCGCCAACTTCAACGTGCTCACAAAGGCGCCCAAGGTTGAAGGCGTTTGCGACGAATGCGGCGGCGAGCTTTACCAGCGCGACGACGACAAGCAGGAGTCAATCTTGCACCGCATGGACGTTTACCGCGAGCAGACCGAGCCCCTTATCGCCTACTACCGCGCTAAAAACAAGTTGACGGACGTAGACGCCGCCATCGAAACAAAAGACTTGTTGGTTGAGTTCAAGAAGATGTTCAAGGCTTAAAAAGATGTTCGGGTCAAGCCCGAACATGACAGCGGGTTGCGCAACTTGTCACCCTCGCGCTTGTCGCGGGGGTCTTTTTTTGTCCGTGCCTCTTTGGCTTGCGACAGTTCCGCTTTGTGGAAAATTCCGCAAATTTTCCCAAAAATTCCCCATAAACTACTTTAACAAGACTTAAAAATTTGATAATATTAAAGTTGCCTGCGGCTTCAAACTCGGCCGCAAAGCAGGAGCAAAAATGAAAAACGAATACGTTAAAAGAATTTGGGATGACGTTCAGGCCAAGAACGCCAACGAACCCGAATTCCTCCAGGCGGTTCAGGAAGTTTTGACAACTCTTGATCCTATCGTTGCAAAAATGCAAAAGCAACTTGAGAGCCAGGCGGTTCTCGAGCGTTTCGTAGAGCCGGAACGAGTCATCATGTTCCGCGTTCCGTGGACAGACGACAAAGGCAAGGCCCACGTCAACCGCGGCTACCGCGTTCAGTTCAACAGCGCGATCGGCCCCTACAAGGGAGGCATCCGCTTTAGTCCCGAAGTAAACCTTTCGGTACTCAAGTTCTTGGGCTTTGAACAGACATTGAAGAACAGCCTTACAACGCTCCCGATGGGCGGCGGAAAGGGCGGAAGCGACTTTGATCCCCACGGAAAGTCAGACGCGGAAGTCATGCGCTTCTGCCAGTCATTCATGACAGAATTGCAGCGCCACATCGGACCGGACACAGACGTTCCGGCTGGTGACAAGGGCGTTGGCGGCCGCGAGGTCGCTTATATGTTCGGCCAGTACAAGAGAATCCGCGACGAGTTCACCGGCGTTTTGACCGGAAAGGGCTTGCAGTTTGGCGGCTCTTTGGCCAGAACCGAAGCCACAGGCTACGGCTTGATTTACTTTGCCCGCGAAATGCTCGCCAAAGTCGGCGAAGACTTCAAGGGAAAGACTTGCGCTGTTTCCGGCGACGGAAACGTTGCCCAGTACGCGGTTGAAAAATTGATTCAGCTTGGAGCCAAGCCGGTCACAATGTCAGACTCAAGCGGATTCATCTATGACCCCGACGGAATCGACCAGAAGAAGTTGGACTACGTAAAGAAGTTCCGCGACGCTCACAAAAAGATTGACGAGTACGTCAAGAAATATCCCAAGGCCAAGTTCACAAAGGGCGCCCGCCCCTGGTCAGTCAAAGTTGACTGCGCCTTCCCCTGCGCCACTCAGAACGAGTTGGACGGAAAGGACGCCGACATGCTGATCAAGAACGGCGTTAAGTTGGTTGCCGAAGGCGCCAACATGCCCAGCACAATCGAAGCCACAAACAAGTTCCAGGACGCCGGCGTTTTGTTCGCTCCCGGAAAAGCTTCAAACGCGGGCGGCGTTTCAGTTTCAGGCCTCGAAATGAGCCAGAACTCAGAGCGCCTCTCTTGGACGTTCGAAGAAGTTGACCAGCGCCTTGACGGCATCATGAAGAACATTCACGACAACGCCTTTGAGACAGCCAAGAAGTTTGGCCTTAAGACAAAAGCCGGCAAGACCGACTACGTCGCCGGCGCCAACATCGCAGGCTTCATCAAGGTTGCCAACGCCATGATTGCGCAGGGATTGGTGTAAAAGATGTCCGGGTCAAGCCCGAACATGACAAATGTCATTGCCCGACTTGATCGGGCAATCTTTTTACCAATAAAAAAAGCCGCTCCGAAAGGAGCGGCTTTTTTGTTTTATGCTACGATGCGCGCATCACTCGTTGGCCTTGGCCTTTCCGTCGGCCACGTTGGAGGCGCGGTCCTTGGCGTCCTGCGCGTTGTTGACCATCAACATCGGCTGGCCGGTCGCGTCAAGCGCGTCGCGCCACAAGGCTCCCTCGGGGTCAACCACGTTGCGCTTTGAAGTGACAACGTCGATGGGAATGTGCACGTACTTGTCGTGAACCAAGCCTACGACCATCTTTGTCTTTCCTGCCATCGCGGCGTGAACGGCGTTGTTGCCCAAGCGCTCGCAGTAAATCGAGTCGTTGGCGTTGGCGACGGCCGCGCGAACCTGATAGCTGGGGTCGATGTACTTAAGGTTGATGTGAATGTCCTTTTCCTTAAAGTATTCGGTGATCTTGTCGCGCAAGAAGGTTCCAATGTCGGCGAGCTTTTTGTTGCCCGACGCGTCCGTTTGGTTGGTCTTGCTAAGCAATTCCTGTCCGGCGCCTTCCGCTACGACGATAACCGCGTGGGCGCGCTTTTGCAAGCGCACTTCGAGCCAGTGCAAGAAGCCGTTTGGTCCGTCAAGGTCAAAGGGAACTTCGGGAATCAAGCAGAAGTTGACTTCGTGGCTGGCGAGCGCGGTGGCCGTCGCGATAAAGCCGGACTCGCGGCCCATCAATTTGACAAGGCCGATGCCGTTGATTTGTGAATGCGCTTCCATGTGAATCGCGGTAACCGCGTCCTTGGCCTTTTGAACGGCAGTCTCAAAACCGAACGAGCGGTCGATGAACTGCAAGTCGTTGTCAACGGTTTTGGGAACGCCGATGACGGCAATCTTAAGGCCGCGGCGCTCGACTTCGTTGGCAACGTCCAAGGCTCCGCGCTGGGTTCCGTCGCCGCCGATGATGAACACCATGTTGATGTGGCGGGCGACCAATGTGTCAACGATGTCGCTTGTGCGCTGTCCGCCGCCGCGGCTGGTGCCCAAGAAGGTGCCGCCGATTTTGTGAATGTCGTCAACATTGTAGGGGTTCAATTGAACGGTGTCATAGCCGCTTTCTTCAAAGAAGCCCTTGTAGCCAAACTGGAAGCCGTGGATTGAATGGACTCCGTAGCGCTTCCACAAGCAGCGGACAACGGCGCGGATAACGTCGTTCAAGCCGGGGCAAAGGCCGCCGCAAGTGCAAATGCCGGCGTTGACCGTGGCGGGGTCAAAGTAAATCTTTTCGCGCGGGCCGGCCTTTTGCAAAAGGTTTGAGCTTGTCATGTCGTCCGCTTTCTTTGTGTCGAACACGTTGATTGTGTTGCGCACGTAAGAGTCGTCCTTAACGTAGTTGGCTTTGTGGTCGCCAAAGACGTTCGACAATTTGATCGGCGATTCAAATTTGCAAGGGCCCAATGTTTCTATCGTAAAGTCAAGTTTTTGCTCTGCCATAAAATTCTCCTAAAATGTAATTTAGTATAATAGAATATTGTAACCCTATTCTTGAATTTTATCAAGAGAATTCCGCAAATAAAAATTTGTAATTTTTAAAAAATTGCTTGACAAAACTTTGCGCGCTCTATTAGAATTATTAAATCTTTTCTAAAATTGGGAAAGATAAGGAGTTTTTTTATGAAAAAAATTGTTGCGATGGTTTTGGCTCTTGCCGCCCTTTCATCAATGAACATTTTCGCCGCCAAGAAGGGCAAGGAAGCTAAGATTAAGATTGAAGTTGTCAACCGTCCCGGCATGGCGCTCGGAACTGAAGTTCCCAGTTGGGTTGTGTCTGTATTGGAAGGCGACAACAAAAAGGTTGCCAAGTCCCTCAAGCTTGAGGACAAGCAGATTTTTGTTTTCTCCAACCAGAACACCGACTTGGAATTCCTCAAGACTTGGACAGACCAAGTTGACGTTCAGCGCCAGGTTGCGAACTCATTCTCTATGGCTGTAGGCCAGAGCGCCAACGCCGTGTTCCAGGGAACAAGCGGAGACGAGACCAAGAAGAAGATGGCCATTGACCAGACTGTCAAGGCTCTTTCTGCCATCGAGATGAACGGCTTGCTCAAGGAAGCCAGCTACTGGATGCAGTTCCGCCGCCCCAAGCAGGGAATCAAGGTTAAGAAGAACTCTCCCGACAGCGCCTATGACTACTACTACGAGTACTACGTAGTATTCGCCATGGACAAGAAGATTTACGACGCTCAGTTGACCGCCGCCTTGAACGGAATCGAGGACAACGCCTCAGAAACAGTATTGTTGAAGAAAGCGTTGAGCGAAAACCTTCGCGCTCCTTTGATGGACAAGTCAGCCGATTCAAGCGTCGAGTACGAGTTCGACGACTAATACGGAGCCGCCAATATGAAAAAGATAATTCTTATTCTTTTGGCGGCGTTGACGTTTGCCTCCGCCGTTTCCGCAAAAGCGGTAAAGCGCGGCGGAGACGCCAACCTTACGCCGTATTTGAACGAGTCTGATTGCCGCGCGATTTGCAAAGACATCGTTAACCAGGTTATCCAGAATCCGCGCGTTTCAAAGTTTGAAGACAAGAACGGCCGAGCTCCGGTCGTAACAATCGGAAAAATCAAAGACGAGACCGGCGAGTTTTTTGACACGCAGGTAATCTCCAACAGCCTTAAGACAGCCGTTTTGAACAGCGGCGTTCTTGAGTTCATGGCCAACTCTGACGTTCGCAACGCTATGCGCGACGAAGTTGTAAGCCAGCAAGACCACAGCGCCGAAGACAAAGCCAAAGAGCTTGACGAAGAAGACGCTGCCGACTATATGTTGACTGGATCTGTAAAGCTTATGGTTCAGAACAACGGAAAAAAGCAGGAAAGAACTTACATAGTGAACATTGAGCTTTCAGATTTGCAGACGCACAGAACTATCGCTATGTTCGAGCCTTCTGACGAAACAAAAGACTATCTAAAGAAGATAGCGAACATTAAGAGCAAATGATTTTTTGATAAAAAAAGGAATCAATTTGGAGGATTTCATGAAAAAGATGATTAAAGCGATCGCCCTTTCAGCGGCGGTTTTGACTTTGTTCGCCGCCAACGCTTCTGCCAAGAAAGCGGACAAAGCCGCCAAGCCCGCGAAAGAGAAGGCCGCCAAGCCCGCCAAGGCCAAGCCTGTAAAGAAGACAAAGTTTGACCAGAAGGGATTTGACGCCGCTTACGCCGGACGCGACTACGCCGCTTGCGCCGGAATGTTGCTCGGAAAGAACAACGACAAGACTTTGGTAAAAGACTTGCTCGACGCCGACATGCTTATTTACCTTGCCAAGAACTACCAGGAATCTGGAAAGGGCTTCCTTGAGGCCTACGGAAAGATGCAGGAAACCACCTCTGAAATGACAGGCGGAAAAGGTTTGGCTGCCGCGCTTGGCGGAGAGAACTCCCTTAAGTATTACGGCGCCGAATACGAGCGCTACCTTGCTTGGTCTATGCGCTTGGTCAACGCCTTCAACTCTAACCAGAGCGACGTTGCCCAGGGCGTAATGAAGGACTACACCGGAACTTTCATGGCCGAAATCCAGGCCTTGCGCGCTCAAAACGACGAAATGGAAAAGGGCGCCGAAGCCGCTCTTTCAAGCAAAGAGTTTAACGACGCTGTAAAGATTCTCGAAGAAGGCAAAATCAACTTGGGAATCTCTGCGATGCTTAAGGGCCGCCCGGCCAAGAGCAAGGAAAAGTATGAGGACTCAGCGTTCTTCAACTACTTGGGAACTTTGGCCTATGCTGTTAACGGAGACTTTGACCACGCCGCCGATTTCGCCAACTTGAAGAAAGTTCGCGGAGCCAGCGCCTTTACAAAGGCTCCCGCCGGAGCAGGCCACTTGGAAGTCGTAGCCCTTTCGGGACTTATCGGAAAGAGAACAGACGCCGGCGACAACACTCAGCCCACATCTGTTACATTCGCCGTTCCCCAGGTTATGAAGACAGTGACTCTCTACACAAAGCTTGCCTATCCTGAGTTCAAGGCTCAGAAGCACGCCATCAACGGAGTTAAAATCACTCTTTCTAACGGCGCCTCTGCCCAGGCCGCCCTTATCGAAAACTTTGACGAAGCTGTTAGAATCGACGTTGCCCAAAAGGCTTACGGCGCCTACTGCCGCTCAATTTTCCGCAATGTCTTGAAGAACTCTGTAGCCACAGGCTCAATCTTGGCTTCTGGCGCCGCCATGCAGGCCGCTGCCGGAAACCCCATCACAGCCAAGGCCGCCGAGATTGCGTTCGACAAGGCTGTTGACGCCGCCGCCGAAGCTCTTGTTAGCATTGAAAAGGCCGACATTCGTCAGGGCGAGTACTTCCCCCACAAGGCCAGCGCCGCCGGTTTCGATGTTGAGCCGGGCACATACACCGTTACAGTTGAATACTTGAACGGTTCAGACATTGTAGACACAAAGACTATCGAAAACGTTGTCGTTGAAGAAGGCAAAGTCAACGTTGCGGTTTCTGCATGCGAAAGATAAGAGCGCCTTTTAAAGCGCTTTGCTGCCTGCTTGTTCTTTTGCAAGCAGGTGGTTTTGCCTTTGCCGCCAAAAAGGCGGACAAGGGCAAGGCCAAGGCGACAAAGATGCCGGAATGGGTCAACCAGCCTTCTTCTGTTTACCCTAATTCCACTTACATTACTTATGTCGGCTCGGCTGCGGATAGAAACGCAAGCGAAGTCAGCGCTCTTCAAGGCTTGGCCGCGGTATTCGGCCAGAGCGTAAAATCAGAATCAACAGCTTCAAGCAGAATGGTCCAGGCAAAGGCAAACGGTTTGGTTGCAAACGCCAACGTTCAGTCGTTCAGCCAGGACGTAAAGCGCGTTGTTGATGTTGACTGTTTGATTGGCGTTGAGACAAAAGAATTTTGGCAGGACGAAAAGAGCGGAACTTGGTACGCCATAGCGGTTTTGGACAAGCCAAAGGCTGTGGACATCTATTCCGACATGATAAAGAAAAACGCCAGCGCCATTTCGACTGTTCTTAAAAACGCCGAAGCGGACAAGCATTCGCTTGACGGTTTTGCCGCCTACGACTTTGCGGAAGACATCGCGGCCGAGAATGAAGGCCACCTTAAAAAGCTTTCAGTCATCGAGCCTGATTCTGTTGCCGGATTGAAGTCTTACTGCCCTTCGTCAAAGGGTTTCCACGCCAAAAAGATGGAAATTGCCAAGCAAATTCCTATTTGCGTTGAAACTTTCAACGACGAGCACGGCCGCTTTAAGGAAGCCTTTAGCCAGGCCATTTCTGAAACCGGCTTTAGGGGAACTTACGACAAGTCAGCCCGCTATCATCTTGTAGCCAAGTTTGAATTCGAGCGTTCCGACACGACGGACAAAAAGAGCGTCCGCTGCCGCTACAACTGCGAAAGCTACATCTTGGACACTGAGAACAGCCATCAAATCGTTCCTTTTGCTCTAAAAGGACGCGAAAGCCACGTTGACTACAACGAGGCCAAGGTAAAGGCTGAAAAGGCTCTTGTAACCAAAATCGGAAAAGAGTTCAAGACAGCCCTTAACGATTACTTGAAGAACTTGATAGTAGCCGAATGAAAAGATTTTTTTCAAAGCCAAAAGGCGCGAGCCTTTTGGCGGCTTTTGTTTCCATTCTCATCTTGTCCGCGGCTTTTGCGTTTGCGGAGCTGCAGGATTGGAAGGGAATGGAAATGGGGCTTTCGCCTAGGCCCAAGTGGCTTTTTTCTTACATAGAAAACGGCAGCGAAAAGGCCGCGCGCAAAAAGTTTGAGGTTCCCGCCGCAAACGCCCTTGTTCTGGGCGTTGGAAAGTCCGACGATTTGGAAAAAGCCAGGTCGGTCTCGCAGCTGGACGCGCAAAAAAAAGCCTCCGCCGCTTCCAACATTTCCTTTTTGTACGAATACTGGGAATTTGACGAAGACGACATTTATACCGTCTATTCTCTCTACCAATCGAAAAAGTAAAAAAAAGCAAAACGCTGTTTTGCGTTCTGACACTTGAACAAAAAGTGTAAAAGTGTTATTCTTCTCCCCGTATGAACACACTGGTGGCATTGTGCGCGGTGGGCGCCGAAAAAATTTTGGGGAATGAAATCAAGCATTTGGGCTATAAGTTGGCGCCGGCGGACGCGGTCAAGGTGCCGGGCCGCGTGACCTTTTTTGGCGACGACGACGCGCTTTTTAGGGCCAACCTATGCTTGCGGACAGCCGACCGCGTTTTCCTTCAATTGGCGGAATTTGACGCGGACAACTTTGACCTTTTGTTTGACGGCATTTACGCCGTTCCTTGGCAAAACTATTTTAGAAAGGACACGCGCGTCGTCGTGGACAAAATTCGCGTTTACAAAAGCCGCCTGGATTCCGAGCATACGATTCAGTCTATGGCGCAAAAAGCCATTTACAAAAAACTGTGCGACGTTTGGCGCATGAGCTCCATGCCCGAAAGCGGCTTGGAAAGCTGCGTCCGCGTTTACGTTGACAACGACCGCGTCTTTGTCTTGCTTGACCTTAGCGGCGAGCCGCTCCACAAGCGCGGTTACAGAACCGACGGAGGCCTTGCTCCCTTGCGCGAAACTACGGCGGCCGTTCTTTTGCAGTACATGCTGTGGCGGCGAAAGACCCCGCTCTACGACCTCTTTTGCGGAAGCGGAACAATCCCGATTGAAGCCGCGCTTTACGCGATGGACGTGGCTCCCGGCTTGGGAAGAAAATTCGCGGTGGAAAGCCTTCCGTTTTTTGACAAAAAGCGCGGCGACGAAATCCGCCGCCAAGAAGCCGCCAAGATTAGGACGGACGTTGAGTTCCACATTGCCGGAAGCGACATAGACCCCGCCGCCGTTGACCGCGCCAAGCTTAATGCCGAGCATGCTTGCGTGATGGCGGGCCGCGCGCTTCAAATGATTGGAAGCGACGCAAAGGTAAAGCGGCCTGATTTTGTCCAGGCCGACTTTAAGGAATTGGCCGCGCCCTTCCCGCAAGGCTTGATTCTTTCAAACCCGCCTTACGGCGAGCGCATCGGCGACGAAGCGCAAGCGGAAGCTCTTTACGGCGACATGGCTTGCTTGAATTCAAATTTTGAAAATTGGCAGATGGGCTTTATCACTTCAAACAAAAATTTTCAAAAGCGCTTTGGCCGCTACGCCAATCTTTTGAAAAACATAAAGAGCGGCAACTTGAACACTTGCTTTTACATGTACACAAACCTTGGCGAAAAAGGAAACAAATAATGGCGATTGTTGTTGAGCACGATAAAAGACGGCATGAAATTCTTGAAAAGGCGCTGGACGTTTTTATTGACGAGGGCTACGAGGATGTGACCTTCCAAAAAATCGCCGACCGCTGCGGAATCACTCGCACAACGCTTTACATTTATTTTAAGAACAAGCGCGAGATTTTTTTGTGGAGCATAAAGCAGCTGACCGGCGGCATCGAAGAAGTTTTGCGCGGCATCATTTTGGACAAAAATCTTTCTTCGGAAGAATGTCTTAGAAAAACCTTGATGACAATCGTTGACGAGTGCGAAAAGAACAGTCGCTTGTTTACGGTTCTTCTTTCTTACTTGCTGAATTTGCAAAAGACTGGCGGCGACCCCGCCGAGCGCGTCCGCCGCCGCTTGATTCGCTTGCGGCAATTGATTGACACGATTTTGATTCGCGGACAAAAGTCCGGCGAGTTCAAGAAGCAAAGCGTTTACGTTGCCTACGAAATGTTTTACGGCTTGATACAGTCGGCGATTTTTAGGCTTTCGGTGCTGAGCGAAAAGTCCATTGATTCAATTCGCGATCCGCTTAACCTTGCCGTTGACGGAATACTCGCAAGCGCGTAAACTATAGGGCATGAAACCCATTTTTAATTTTGACAAACGATTTTTGTTTTTGCGCGCCGGCGCCGGCTTGGCGCTCGTTTGCCTTTTGTTTGCCTCATGCGTTTCAACTAAAATAGAAAAGACAAATCCTACAGGCCTTGAAGTCCAGCGGGCGGCTCCAATCGTTTCGGTGACCGGCGGCGACATTCGCGGAATAATGAGCGCTGACGGCGAGGTTGAAATCTACGCGGGCGTTCCCTTTGCCGCGCCGCCGGTAGGCGAGCTTAGATGGAAGGAGCCGCAGCCGGTAGTTCCCTGGGACGGCGTTTTGGAGGCCGACCATTTTGCGCCGATGGCGATGCAAGTTGAAATGCCGCCGTTCTTCTTGGCGCTTTTTGACGCTTACACCAATTCAAAGCCGGACAGAAGTTACGGCGGGCCGATGAGCGAAGACTGCCTTTACCTTAACGTGTGGGCGCCGGCGGGCGGATTGAAAAGCGCAGATAGTTTGAAAGCCGCGCGGCCTCTTCCAGTTTTGGTTTACATTCACGGCGGAAGCTTGATGTGGGGGCAAAGCTGGCACGAAAAAACCGACGGCGAAAACCTTGCCAAAAAAGGAATCATAGTCGTTACCGTTGCCTACAGAACGGGCGTGTTTGGCTACTTTGCGGACGAGGCGCTTGCGAAGGAGTCGCCAAACGGCACCACCGGCAATTACGGCTTGCTTGACCAAATCAAGGCGCTGGAATGGATTCACGACAACATCGCCGCTTTTGGCGGAGACCCCGACAACATTACAATCGCGGGAGAGTCCGCCGGCTCTTCGTCGGTGAACGCGATTTGCGCGAGTCCGCTTGCTAAGGGGCTCTTTCGCCGCGCGATTGGCGAAAGCTCCGCGGTAATCCAAGAAAGGCCGCCGCACACTTTTAGGACGATGGAAGACGCGCTTAAAATGGGAAGCGACATCAAAAAGGAATTCAATGCGGCGGATGTTGAGGCGCTTAGAAAGATTCCCGCTAATAAACTTGTTCAGACTAAATACGCGAACAGCGCTATGACTGTTGACGGCTACGCTTTGCCACAATCGCCTTATGAAATTTACAAAGCGGGGCGGAACAACGAAGAGGCGCTTTTAAACGGTTTCAATTCAAGGGAAGGCTTTAGCTTTACCTTCTTTACGGTGGTGACAAAAAGCAACATCGTTTCATTGTTGCGCCCAACATTCCGCGACAAAACCGACGCGTTCTTTGCAAAATACGCGCCAAAGAACAACAAGGCGGCAAAGCAGCTTTACAGGGACGTTTTTTCGGCCGTGTGCTTTTCTTACCCGCACGAATGTTGGACAAAGACGGTCGCGGCGCAGGGAAGGCCGGTCTACGAGTATTATTTTACAAAAGAGAACAAGGAATTTGGCGCGAACCATTCGGGCGAGATTGTCTACGCGTACCGCAATGTTCCAAAGACAAAGAATTACAGAGCGCGCGATTACGAGCTTGAAGAGGTTATGAGTTCTTGCTGGCTGAATTTTGTCAAGACAGGAAATCCCAACGGCAATGACACAATGGGCCGGCCCCTTCCGCGCTGGCAGGACTCAAAGGATTCTGGCGGCCTTCTTATGGAATTTGGCGAGACTTGCGGGATGGTCCAGGATCCCTACCGCTATATTTACGAGTACTTGGAATAGCGGGGAATCAAAGCAAGGCCAAAACGCGCGCGGCAGAATGTTTTGCGGTAAGTTGACAAAAATCGAAATTTTGTCTAAAATAATTCATCTTTATTAATGCGAGGAACAGTATGGCGCAAAGGCGTGTGGTTGTTACGGGACTTGGAGCGGTGACTCCGCTTGGAAACAACGTTCAGGACACTTGGGAAGGAATCAAGGCCGGAAAAAGCGGCATTGAAAAAATCACTTTGTTTGACGCTTCAAACTACAAGGTTCAAGTTGCCGGCGAAGTGAAGAACTTCAACATAGCCGACTATGGCGTTGACCCTAAAGACTGCCGCAAGATGGGCCGCTTTACGCAGTTTCTCGTTGCCGCCAGCGCGCAGGCTCTTAAGGACGCGGGCTACAACAAGGAAAACCTTGCCAACGAAAAGTGCGGCATTATGGTAGGAAACGGAATCGGCGGCTTTGACGTAATCGAGGCGGCCTTTAAGAAATACTTTGACCCCGCCGCCGGCGTGACTCGCATTCCGCCGTTGACAGCGCCGGAGCTTATTCCCAACGAAGCGGCCGCCAACGTGAGCATGCTTTACGGAATCCAAGGCCCGGCGTGGACTATTGCCACAGCCTGCGCCAGCGGAACGGACGCTTTGGGAAACGCGCTCGACATGGTCAGAAGCGGCCGCGTTGACGTTTGCGTTTCTGGCGGAACGGAAGCCACAATCACCGGCTTTGGCATCGGAACCTTTATGGTTCTAAAAGCCTTGGCCTCAAGCTATAACGACAATCCCCACGCCGCAAGCCGCCCCTTTGACAAGAACCGCGACGGCTTTGTAATGGGCGAGGGAAGCGCCGTTTTGATTTTGGAAGAGTTGGAGCACGCCAAAAAGCGCGGCGCAAAAATATACGCCGAGTTTGCCGGTTACGGCGCTTCTTCTGACGCTTACCACATCACCGCTCCTCTTCCCGACGGAACTGGCGGCGCCTTGGCCATCACCCGCGCTTTGGAAGACGCTGGCCTTAAGCCGGAAGACGTTCAGTATTACAACGCGCACGGAACGGGAACGCACGCCAACGATTCCGGCGAAACAAAAATGGTGAAAATCGCTTTTGGCGAGCACGCAAAAAAATTGAAGGTTTCTTCCACCAAGAGCATGACGGGCCATATGATTGGAGCCGCCGGCGCGATCGAAGCCTTGTTCTGCATCAAGGCGATTAACGACGGATTTTTCCCGCCGACAATCAACCTTGACGAGCCGGACGTTGAAGGCGGCTGCGACTTGGACTATGTTCCCAACAAGGGACAGACTGGAACCATCAACGCGGCGGCCAGCGCGTCGCTTGGCTTTGGCGGCCACAACGGCTGCGTCGTGTTCAAAAAATACAGCGAATAGAATAGGAGATATAACATGGTAATCACACCCAAAATCAGAAGCAACATTTGCATCAACGCGCACCCGATTGGATGCGCCAAAGAAGTTGAGCGCGAGATCGCCTACGTAAAGGCGCAAAAAGCCAAGCGCGGAGTAAAGGCCGCGGCCGAAGGCGGAAAGGGCCCCAAGACAGTTTTGGTCTTGGGCTGCTCAACAGGCTACGGATTGGCCAGCCGCATCACGGCCGCCTTTGAATGGGGCGCCGACACGATTGGCGTTTCATTTGAAAAGGAAGCCACAGAGACTAAGGGCGGAACTCCGGGTTGGTACAACAACGCCGCCTTTGACAAGGCCGCAAAAGCCGCGGGCCTTAAGTCCGTCACATTGAACGGCGACGCTTACTCAAACGAAATGCGCGCCTCTGTAATCGAAGAAATAAAGAAGATGGGCGGAAAGATTGACTTGTTGGTTTACTCATTGGCCAGCCCCGTGCGCAACGACCCTGACAAGATTGACCCCGAAACAGGCGCCCACGTAATGTATCGTTCAGTAATCAAGCCGATTGGCAAAACATACGGCGGAAAATGCTTGGACATCATCAACGAAAAGCTTACCGAGATGAGCGCCGACCCCGCCACCGACGCTGAAATTGAAACGACCGTAAAGGTAATGGGCGGCGAAGACTGGCAGCTTTGGATTGACGCTTTGGAAAAGGCCGGCGTTTTGGCCCAGGGCTTTTGCACGCTCGCCTATTCTTACATCGGACCTGAATTGAGCCACGCGATTTACCGCGACGGAACGATTGGACAAGCCAAAAAGCATTTGGAGAAAACGGCGCTCAATTTGAACGAACAGCTCAAGAAGAGCGTGGGCGGTTCCGCTTACGTTTCTGAGAACAAGGGCTTGGTAACCCGCTCAAGCGCGGTCATCCCGATCATTTCTCTTTACCTTGCCATTTTGTTCAAGGTTATGAAAAAAATGGGCATTCACGAAGGCTGCATTGAGCAGATGGAACGCTTGTTCTGCGAGCGCCTTTACAAAAACGCCGACGGGTCGATGGGCGAAGTTCCGGTTGACAGCGAGCACAGAATCCGCATCGACGACTGGGAGCTCCGCGACGACGTTCAAGCCGAAGCTCTCAAGGCCATGAATGCCGTCAACGACGACAATGTGAAAGACTTGTGCGACCTTGAAGGTTACAAGCACGACTTCTTGGTAACCAACGGCTTTGACGTAGAAGGCGTGGATTACGAGAAAGACGTCGCGGATATGAGAGCGATTGAGTAG
>CADCCO010000035.1 GCA_902799965.1 uncultured Spirochaetaceae bacterium | reverse complement strand
TTTTTAAAAATTTTTGCGCGTTTTTTTAAATTCTGTGTTATAATGCTAAGACTATGAACAAGAGAGACTTCCCCAAAATCCACTTTTACGACCAGGATTTTGTTGATATTTACAACAAAACGTGGAACTGGATCGCCGACTATTGGATTGACCCCAAAAAGGGAACCAAGTCAAATGACGGGTATTTTGTCTACCCGGAAGACGGCGTTAACGTTTTAAAGCAATTGGATTCTATCTTCTCTTCTTTCTTCTTGGTGTATTCAAACCGCAACTATTCCGCCAGCAAAAATTTAGACTACCTTTATTCCAAGCAGGAGCGCGACGGCGCCATTCGCGCCCAATACGACCTTAAAAGCGGAAAGCCCGTTTTGGAAAAAGGAAACCCCGAAGGCGCCTGCCTTCCGCTTTTGGCATGGGCTGAATTCAACCTTTACCACAAATTGGCCAACAAGCGCCGCGTAAAGGAAGTGATTCCCTATCTTGTAAAATACGTCAACTGGATTGACAAAAAATTCAAAAAGCCCAACGGACTTTACGCCGCTCCCGCCGCGGCCAGCGGAATGTTCAACAGCCCCCGCGACAAGTGCTATTACCCGATTGACTTCAACGCCGCGATGGCCTTGAACGTCCTTCACCTTTCCGCCCTTGGCGACATCATGAACGACAAGGAATTGAGCTTTATGTACAAAAAGGCTTACTTTTCGCTCAAGACCAGAATTAACAGCATGATGTGGGACCAAAAGACCGGCTTTTACCACGACCTTGACAAAGACGAAAAAATGCTTCCGCAAAAGACAATCGCTGGATTTTGGCCCCTGCTTGCCGAAATCCCCAACGCCGACCGCGCGGAAACTTTAATCGCGCACCTTACTAACAAAAAGACATTTGGAACCGACCATCCCTTCCCGACGCTCAGCGCCGACAGCCGCGACTTTAAGGACAGCGGAGAAGGCTACAAGGGAAGCGTTTTCCCGGCGATGAATTTTATGGTCGTCAAGGGCTTGGAAAAATACCAGCGCTACGACATCGCGCGCGAATGTTCCATCCGCCACTTGTATTACATTTTGGAAGCGCTCACTCCCGAAAACCGCAAGGAAAAAGGCGACCTTTACGAAGCCTACCTTCCTTGCAAAGAAGGCAAGGCCGCGCTAAAGGGAAAGCCCGCCTTTCCGCGCCCCCGCTATTTGCAAACCGTGGCGCTTTCAACAATCGCGCTCATGATAGAAAACGTGATTGGCCTTTTGATAAGCCTTCCGCGAAAAACCGTCGACTGGATTATTCCCAACTTGGAAATCATGGGAATCGAAAACCTTTCTCTCAAGCGCAACTTGATTACGATTCTTTCCAACAAGTCAAACCGCGGCTGGGAAATTCAAATGGAAAGCGAAAAACTTTATTACTTTACAATCAATATTCTTGAGCAAAAGAAAAAGACGCTGCCGATTCCTTCCGGCCGCTGCTCAATGCTGATTGACAAGCTATAGGAAATGAGCGCAAGGAAGAAAATTCAAGCCACCGCGGTCAAGCCGGAAGCCATAATCGAAATCGCCTCAACTGGAATTCGCTTAAGCGTTGTCGAAGTTTTGGCGGACGGAAATTGGAACACGCTTGACCGTTCCGATATGCCGGTCAATCTTGGCATGGACATTTTTACCGGCGGCTCCGTTACTCAAAACACAATCAGCCAGTGCATCCAAATTTTAAGCCGCTACAAGGAACAGCTTAAGTCCTGGGGAATCGAAGCCAAGGACACAAGCGTAATCGCCACCGCCGCCCTGCGCGAAAGCCGCGACAAGGATTCCATCATCGACAGAATTTTTGTCCGCACGGGATTCGTCGTTCGCGTAATCGACGGCGTTGAGGAAAACCGCTTGATGTATCTTGCCGTGCGCGAATGCTTTAAGGACAGCAAATTCAATCTTGCGAACGACGACTACATAATTTTGGAGGCGGGCGGCGGATCTTCCGAAATGATGCTTCTAAAAAAAGGCAGCATCGTCAGCGCGCATTCATTCCGCTTGGGAACCGCGCGCATAGAGCGGCAAATAGGCCAGGGCGGGGCCAGCGATACGGCGCGGCGCTTTATCCAGCAGTTCATCTTGAACTCAAAAAATTTGTTGAGCGAAGAATTCAGTTCGCTAAAGTTGAAGAGCTTTGTGGCCGTGGGAAAGCAGGCGCAAATCGCCGCGCTCAACGTGGGCCGGCCAATCTCGACTTTTTTGTGGGAAATGCCGCGCCAAAAATTCATAGACTTTGTTGACGAAATCCAAGAGTATTCCGTTGAAGAATGCTTGGCGCGCTTTAAGATTGCCTACAACGACGCGGCGCAAATGCGCGTGGGCCTTTTGATTTACAAGATGTTCGTTGAAATAACGAATGTCGCGAGCGTCATAGTGCCGGAAACAAACTTGCGCGAGGGCGCCCTTATCAACAAATTGGCCGCGCCCAGCGAAGACTTGCAGCGCGATTTTTACAAGCAAATCACCGCCGGCGCCATAAATCTTTTGCGCAAGTATCACGGCGACGAAGAGCACGCGCAATTTGTCACCGACGTTTCGCTAAAAATTTTCGACGCGCTCAAAAGCGAAATCGCGCTTGACGAGCGCGCCCGCGTCTTGCTGGAAGTGGCGGCGATGCTTCACGACATCGGCATTTTCATCCGCATGGAAAACCACCACGAGCATTCGGCCTACATCATAAGCAACTCGGAATTCTTTGGCCTTACGCAAAATGAAATCACGATAATTTCGCAAATCGCCAAGTACCATCGCGGGCATTCCAACCCGCAGGACGACGACCATTTTCAAATGCTTCCGCGCGCCAGCCGCATGACGATTCTAAAGCTTACCGCGATTATCCGCATAGCCGACGCGATTGACCGTTCGCACACGCAAAAGTTCACCGAGCTTAAAATCGCGAGCCAAAAGGATTCGCTTTTGATATACACGGGCAACAAGCACAACACCGTTTTGGAGCGGCAGGCGCTTGGCGAAAAGGGCGGAATGTTTGAAAGCGTCTTTGGCTACAAGGTGGTTTTGTCATAACAGCGGCAAGAAAATTGGAGGAATGAAATGGCTCAAGCGAAAGCGCCGTCAAGAACGGCAAGCAAGGACATTTTTTTAAATCGCGAGCTTTCTTGGGTGGAATTCAACGCGCGCGTTTTGCGCGAAGGCTTGAGAAGCGACATTCCCCTTTTGGAACAGTTGAATTTTCTTTCCATCGTGACAAGCAACTTTAACGAGTTCTTCCAAGTGCGCGTGGCCAGCGTTAAGCGCTTGCTCAAAAGCGCTCCCGGCGGAAAAGACATTTCAGGCCGCACGCCTAAGCAGCAGCTAAAGGACATTTCGGCTCGCGCGCGGGAGGTAATGCAAAGCCAGCAAGACGCGCTGCAAAAGCATATCATTCCCGCCTTGGCAAAAGAAGGCTTTGTCTGCAAGCGGCCAAAGCAGTTCACCGTTCAGCAAAAAGAATTCGCGCAGGAAATTTTCAAGGCGCAAATCTTGCCGCTGCTCACTCCGCTAAGAACCGACAGCGACGAGTTTCCTAAAATCGCCAACCTAAAGTGGCACGCGGCCTTTTTGCTAAAGCCGATTGCCGGAATAAAAATCGCCAACAAGGAATTTGCCGCAAGGCCCGGCTCGCCGATGGTCGCCGTCGTTCAAATCCCGGACGCGATTCCAAACCTTATTTGGCTTCCGGGCGACAAAGAGGCGGTAAAAGAATTTACGACAGTCAGCGACTTGGTCTTGCAGTACGGCTCGCAAGTTTTTGACGGCTACGATGTTTCAAAGTCGCTTTTGTTCAACGTGGCCTTGGACGCTGACTTTGCGGTTGACGAAGACGCGAACGACATAGTTCAAGCGATGCAGGAAGTTTTGGTGGCGCGCCAGTCGTCGTTTGCCGTGCGGATGGTCTGCGACAAGTCCAGCTCCGAGCTGCAAAAATTTTTGGCGCAAAAGCTTAGCCTTAAGGCCGACGACATCTACGCCTTTGACGGCTTGGTCGACGCGGCAACTTTATGCGAAATCGGCGACGCTGAAAACACCGACCATTTGAGGAACAAGCGCTGGGAGCATTTTTCCAACGCCGCTTTGCCGGAAGACGAGCCTTTTTGGGATGCGATAAAGCGCCGCGACGTGATTTTGCACGTCCCCTACGAGTCTTACAATCCTGTCGTGAAATTTTTGAACGACGCGGCGGACGACCCGGACGTTCTTTCAATAAAGATGACGCTTTACAGAACCGGCCGCGGCTCGCCGATAATTTCCGCGCTGGAACGGGCGGCGCGGAATGGAAAGCAAGTCACGGTCTTGGTTGAGCTTAAGGCGCGCTTTGACGAAGAGCGCAACATCGCTTGGGCCGAAGAGTTGGAAAAGTCCGGCGTGCTTGTCGTTTACGGCCTGGTCAACCTAAAGGTCCACGCAAAAATATTGATGGTAATCCGCCGCGAGCAGGACGCCTTTAAGCGCTACGTCCACCTTGCCACCGGAAACTACAATCCGCGAACCGCGCGAATCTATTCCGACCTTTCGCTTTTTACCGCCAACCACGAAATCGCCAACGACGCGACAAAGTTCTTCAACATCGTTACCGGATATTCGGCCCTGCAAAAAATGAAGTACCTTAGCATGGCGCCGGTTGACTTAAAGAGCAAGCTGCTTTCGATGATTCAGCGCGAAATCGAATTGTCCACGCCGCAAACGCCGGGCTTGATTGTCGCAAAGATGAATTCGCTTGCCGACGAAGAAGTCATCGCCGCGCTTTATCGCGCCAACCGCGCGGGAGTCCGCGTTATGCTCAACATTCGCGGCATTTGCATGCTGCTTCCCGGCGTTCCCGGCATGAGCGAAAACATTCGCGTCGTTTCGATTGTCGACCGTTACTTGGAGCATTCGCGCGTCTTTTATTTCCAGAACGGAGCGTCGCCCGAAATTTATTTGGCCAGCGCCGACTGGATGCCGCGCAATCTTGACCGCCGCATCGAATTGATGTTCCCGATTTTGGACAACGCCGCCTTCAAGGAAATAAAGCATATCCTTGACGTTTACTTTGAGTCAAACATAAACAGCTACGAGTTGCAAAGCGACGGCTCATGGACCGCCCTAAAGCCCAAGTCCGGCGAGGCGGCAAAACGCGCGCAAGAAATTCTTTACAATGAATACAAGGCCCGCGCCGAAAAAAGCAAGGCGCCAAAGACTCGCTTTACCGTAAGACGAAAGTAAATAAATATTTCCTATTTTTTCTCTAGGAATACTTGCACAAATTTTCTTTTTGCGCTATAATTCCAACCAAGATGAAAATTTCGACTAGAGGGCGCTACGCCCTGCGCTTTATGATTTACTTGGCGCGCCATTCAAGCGGAAGCTTTATCGCGCTCAAGGACGTTTCGGAAAACGAAGGAATCTCCATAAAGTATTTGGAGCAAATCACTTCGCTTTTGAGCAAGTTCGGTTTGCTGCAAAGCGTTCGGGGACCGGCGGGCGGATACAAGCTTAGCCGCGCGGCCGAAAAGTACACGGCCGGAGAAATTCTTCGCGTGACGGAAGGCGACCTAAGCCCTGTAAGCGCCGACGAAAACGAAGGCGCGGCGGGCGACGACGACGGGCGCGCGAACATGCAGCAGTTTTGGGAAGGCTTGCAAAAGGCGATTGACGACTACTTGGACAGCGTGACCTTGCAGGATTTGGTCGACCAAAGCGTCGGCCAAGAAAGTTACATGTACATGATTTAAGGTTGGTCAAGGCGCGCTTCGCTTAAAGCCTTGACTCAACCTTTTTTCGGCGCGAACACAATTTTCGCGCCGAAATGAGGCTAAACTAAAATAATAGGAGGATAAAAATGGGAAAGATTTACAAAAGCGCGGACCAGTTGATTGGCGGAACTCCGCTCTTGGAGCTGGGACACATCGAAAAGGAATTTGGCTTGGAAGCCAAGATTTTGGCCAAGCTTGAATTGTTCAACGTGACCGGCAGCGTCAAGGACCGCATCGCAAAGTCGATGTTGGACGAGGCTGAAAAGTCAGGCAAAATCAAGCCCGGCGCCACAATCATCGAGCCCACCAGCGGCAACACTGGAATCGGCTTGGCCGCCGTCGGAACCGCGCGCGGCTACAAGGTCATAATCGTAATGCCCGAAATAATGAGCGTCGAGCGCCAGCAGCTGATCAAGGCTTACGGCGCGGAAATCGTTTTGACCGAAGGCTCCAAGGGAATGAAGGGCGCGATTGACAAGGCCAACGAGCTTGCGGCCAACACGCCCAACTCATTTGTTCCCGGCCAGTTTGACAATCCTTCAAACCCGCAGGCGCACTACGACACCACCGGCCCCGAGATTTTTGAGGCGACCGACGGCGCGGTTGACTATTTTGTTTCCGGAGTTGGCACAGGCGGAACGCTTACAGGAACAGGAAAATATCTTAAAGAAAAAAAAGCTGGCGTAAAAGTCATCGCGGTCGAGCCCGCTTCTTCTCCGGTTTTGTCGGAAGGCAAGGCTGGAACGCACAAGATTCAGGGAATCGGAGCCGGCTTTGTTCCAAAAGTTTTGGACAAGAAAATTTACGACGAAGTCATTCCTGTGGCAAACGAGGACGCGTTTAAGACCGGCGCCTTGATTGGAAAGAAGGAAGGTGTTTTGGTCGGCATTTCAAGCGGCGCGGCTTTGTGGGCGGCGATTGAAATTGCCAAGCGGCCCGAAAGCAAGGGAAAGACAATCGTTGTCCTTCTTCCCGACACCGGCGACCGCTACCTTTCGACTCCGCTCTTTTCGTAAGGCGTAAACGCGCAATGGAATTTGAAGCGTTGGAATTGCCGCCCGCAGGCTCTACGGTTTTAGTCGGGCTTTCGGGCGGAGTGGATTCTACATTGACGGCCCTTCTCTTAAAGCGGCGCGGCTGCCGCGTCATCGGCGTTACGATGTCGCTTTGGGACGGCCACATTCCCGCCAAAGGGGAATCAAAGTCCAAGCACGCGCGCGAGTCTTGCTACGGCCCCGGCGAAGAAGAGAACATTGCGGAGTGCAAGAAATTTTGCGCCGAGCATGAAATTGAATACCACGTTGTAGACGTTCACGAAGAGTACAACAAAAAAGTTTTGGAATACTTTAAAAGCGAATACCGCGCGGGCCGCACGCCCAACCCTTGCATCATGTGCAACCGCAACATCAAGTTTGGCGCGATGCTGGAACAAATACAAAAGCTTGGAATCCAATACGATTATTTTTGCACCGGCCATTACGCCAAAATCGTTCGGCCAACCAGCGGCCTTTTTGGAACCGCCGCGCGTCCCGCGATGATTGCAACGGCCGCCGACCTTAGCAAAGACCAAACTTATTTTTTATACCGAGTCCCTTCGACAACCTTGGAAAAAGTCCGCTTTCCTTTGGCAGCCGTAAAAAAGTCCGAGGTCTTTGAGCTTGCGCGCGCGGCGGGCCTTGAGGCCGCGAACCGCGAGGAAAGCCAAGACTTTATCGGGCAGGAATATTTTGACGACTTGTTTTCGGACCGGCCGGGAATTCCGGGCGACATAATCGATTTGGACGGCCACGTTTTGGGAAAGCACAAGGGCGTGGAGCATTACACGGTGGGCCAAAGGCGCGGCCTTGGAGTGGCGGTAAGCTATCCGGTTTACGTCCATTCGATTGACGCTAAAAACAATTTGGTTGTTCTTGCAAAAGAAGAGGACTTGTATTCCGACTCTTTGGTCGCCGACGACTTTGTTTGGCCGGGCGGGGTGGAGCCGGCCGCGCCCTTTGAGGCCTTTGTAAAAATCAGGCTTGCTTCAAAGCCTGTGGCCTGTACGGTGGAACGATACGACGGCGGCGATTCTTCGCAAGGCCAAGAAGCGGCGGCCTTTGTCGGAACGCCGTGGCTGATAAAATTCAAAGAGCCCCAGCGCGCCGTCGCGCCAGGGCAGTCCGCTGTCGTGTATTTAGACAACATTATTCGTGGTGGTGGCATTATTGCGATGCGACAATTTTGTTCGCATCGCAAAACGAGCGAGTCAAGGCTTTAAGCGAAGCGGGCCTTTACCGCTCGCACGGACTGCCATTCCGCTGTCGTGTATAGCTATTCTACAAAGCCTTGTTGTGGGGCGGCGCCGCCGTCCGAAACTTTTCGGACAATCTTAACGTCAAGCTTTATGCTGTTAAAGTCGCGGTCGATTTCGCCGGTAAGCTCAAGCGTGTCCTTGGGGCTGGCCGTAACGCCGCCCCAGTCTTCGTAGTCAATGTCAACTACAATCTGGCCGGTCGAGTCCGCGAACATGAATTTGTCGTCGGTCAGGCGCTTGATGATTTTTCCGCGAACGGTTACATAAGAGTCGTCCCTCATTCGCAAAACTTTCTTTATTGGCGTTGGGGCGGCGTAGCTTGTTCCGTCGTCCTGGAAGCCGCCGCCGTATCCGTAATTTGAATCGTCATAGCCTTGCGCAAAGGCCGAGCCGATGAGCATGGCGGCCGCAAACAAAATAATCGCAATCCTCTTCATAATAAACTCCTTGCGGGTAATTATAGCCTAGACTTTAAAAAAGTCAAGTTTTGTTTCGTTGCAAAAGATTTTTCGCCCGCCTTGACAGATTTCTTTATTTTTAGGAAAATCAACTTGTAAGGAGATTTGTATGAAAAAAATCAGCGCGCTTTTGTTGGGGCTTTTATTTTGCGCGGCCGCATTGGGAGCCGAACATCTTAGAATTAAGGTTGGCGGCGACGTCAATCATTACAACCAAATCCGCATTGTGAACAAAACGGATTATTCAAAGTTCAACTGCGAAGTCTTTACTCTTGCCGAAGTTGACGGAAAAATGTACGTTCGGGAGTCTCTCGGAAAATTCAGCTTGAACGGATATAACGACCAAGACACTTGCACATTTTTGACCAACGTTGCGAAAGGCTCGTACATTGGCGTTGAGCTTCCCGAAAACATGAAAGGCGTGACTTATTCCGCGTCTTATGACGACGGCCTTTTTATTGACACAATAGAACTTGTTTTGATAAAGGGAACGACTCCTAAGAACGACGACCAATCGTCGCTGGGCCGCGAATTCTAACGCGCTTGTTGTTCCCGCGCAAAAAATTCTAGACTTTTCGCAAGATTAGTGGTATAATTGTTGAGTTATGGATGAGAACCTAGACCCCAGCATTGCGGCCCTTTTGGCCAACGTAACGGCGACCGCCGAAGACGAAGACGCTCCAAGCTCTGGCGCGGACACGCCTTTTGGCGGCGAGGGCGGCAAGTCGAGCAACTTTGAGCAAATGATTATGGAGCAGACTGCGCCCCAAAAAAAGAAGGGCGGCCCCGTTCCCGAAGTTGACCTTTCCATCAAGGCTTTTAAGCCGATTGAAAAAGTTTTTGAAGACGAAAACCAGCATTATTTTGATGACCCCTCTTATTACAAAAGCGCCATCGCGGGCGAAGGCCAGGCTTCCAACCGCTTGCACATGGTTCTTTCAAAGTACCTTTCTTGCAAGGACATAAAGGACAAGATGGTTTACCGCCAGCAAGTCACGATGGCTTACTGGGAACTGATTCACGCGATCGCGCCAAAAATGGCTGGCAAGGCCATTCCGCTTCCCAAGCGCATGATGCTGCGCTTTTCGGTTTTGCTGCCGTCTTTGTTCCGCCCGGAGCACAGGGAATTTTTTGAAAAGTCCATTTTGGAAAACAACACCAACGAGCCTGTCTTTTACATGGACGAATGGTTCAAGTACATTGCGCAGGGAAAGATAAAGCCGTCGGCAACTGACGAAGTTCGCCAGCCGCGCAAAAAAGGCGACGACGGCGGCGCGGCGGAACAGCTTCGCTTGCAGCAATTGCAGAGCAAAAATTCAGGCAAGCTGCAGCAGTCCGAAAACTCTCTTACTATGGCCGAAAACCAGCGCGGCATGCTGGAGGCCGAGCTTAGAAGCAAGATTGACCAGCTTTGCGAGCACGAGGGCGTTATCGGCATGGAGCCGCACAGACAGCCTTACAACGATTTGCAAAAAAAGTTTTTTGGCGAAATAACTTCGGTTTTGCGCCAGCTTAGCAAGAACGACCGCGACATCACTTTGGCGCTTAAGGAATTCCAGGACGCAAAGGGCGCCTACGACGCGGTTGAAGAAAAGTTGGCGGAAGGCCCGGAAATCGCCAGCGCCTCTTCGGAAGACGTTGACCAAGAATTTGAGACCGTGCGGCAAATGGCCAAGATGACTTGCGGCCGCCAGGGAAACCAGTTCCCGATTTTTACCCGCGACTTTTTCCACTGCTTGCCGCAGAGCACGGGCTTCCGCGAGAACGTGATAAAAGTTTTGGCTTGGGTCGAGTCTCTTGATCCCGGCGCTTTTTGCCGCATCCACAAGAACATTCCCAACCGCATCGTTCCTTTTGTAATTCTTCTTCCAACATACGGCGACAGGGGCTTTTGTTGGGAACCCTTTGACCGCTACAACCGCGTCACTAGCCGCGGCCGCATCGTAGTTCCGATGTATCCGCGCGACCTTAAGGTTGCCGTCCTTACCGCCGTGGCCGACTTGCGCTGGCAGGTGGCCAAGGAAAAGGCCTCCTACTATTGGATGGAGGAAGGCTTGACCGGCCAATACTACGAATGGATTGACAAGCAAAAGCTAAAGGGCGACCTTAAGCAGTACTTTATCCAAGACTACATTTTGTGGATGACAAAGGAAAGCGAAGGCGTTCAGCGCTTGGACAAGGAAGTGCGCGGAATCTTCTGGCGCAACATGCCCTTCCCGCAGGAACTCAAGGAAGACTTGCGCAAGCGCAGCTTGGTCTACGACGAGCTTTGCAAGAAAGACATGAACCGCGCCATGAGCGATGGTTATTGAGGCGCGATAATTTTATTCGCGCCTCAAAACGGCCGAGTCAAGGCCTTGAGCGCAGCGTGCCTTGACCGGACGTATTAATGCCAATATTTGGAGCGGAGCGACATACCGGACGTATTAATGCCAATATTTGGCGCGGCGCGATTCATGCGCCAAATATTTCGTCCCGATGCCGCCTGCCTAGGGCGGCTATTTTTTGCGCGAGAGAATCTTCGTCCAACTGGCCGCCGCAAAAGTCGCGCAGGTCAATCAAGAATCTGTTCATCGAAAAATGCTGGAAAACAAAAAGCGCGTCCCACACATTCGCTTCCTTTAGCGCGTCGCGGTAGGGAACAAAGATTCCCTTGTCCTTTAGTTCCGCGTAGCCCACAAGCCATATTTGCGCGCCGACGCCGGCTGCGAGCGCGGCGGTTTTTTGCGCCAGCCACAATTGGCTTTGCAAAATCAAGTCGCGCGCGGCGGCGCTTTTGGCGGCGATGAATTTTAGGTGCTTGGTCTTGGCCGAATGAACCGGCGTTTTGTTCAAGATAATCGCGTTCTTTCTAAAGTCTACGCCAAGCGAAGGGTGGCGGGCAAAAAATCCTTGCGCGATTTTTCCGGCCTGGCCCACCAAGTATTTTTGGTTTTTGGCTAGCTGCTCGTCTTTTCCTGGGTTGTCGCCGATGACGATGATTTTTATGTCGTCGTCTTGCGTTATCGCGTCAAGCGCGGTGTTGTAGACCACTGGCGTTTCAATCGGGTAGGGCGGGGTGTCGGCGGCGGCCGCTTCTTTTTGCAGGGGAATCAATGTTGGAGAAAGCGCGCTCCATTCGGCGCATTTTTTTTTGTATTCGTCGCGGAAGGCTTTTAGCGCCGCGAATTGAGTGTTGTCCATACGCGCTATTATTATTGAAAAATATCGCAGGGTCAAGCGCGAAAAAAATGCTTGACAAGGACGCAAAATGCTTAATATAATTAAACAATATTGAGTTTTGGAGGTTACGATGAAACTTAAGAAATTTTTTGCCGCCTTTGTTGTCAGCGCGGTCTTGACGGCTGGAGCCGTCGCGGAAAACCATCCCTACGGAATGGACATTGTCATGGGAATTGTGGGCGTTGAAGCCATGGGTTTTGATAAGCCCGAGTTTCTTGAGTGGGGGAAATTTCTAATTCCAACCAAGAGAAACTATTCTTGCAACGCCGTTGAAATTTTGCCCATAAAGGTGAACACTTACCTTTGTCCTTGGCTCAACAACCACTTGGGCATTTACGGCTCCATAGGCTTCTTGCCGGCTGTTGAATTTGGCTACAAGTCGGAAGCCCTTGGCTTTTCCGCTACAAGCGACAATGTCGGCGTTACCTGTGGGCTTGAGTTTATGGCCGGCCCCTGCTTTGGCATTGACCTTGGCGAATCAAGCGTCCGCTTCCAAGTCGGCGCGCCCTTCCACTTTATTTACGCCAACGGAAAGCGCACAGTTGACGCGCAGTGGAGCTATGTTACCGGAAAGCTGATTGACGTTAGCTTTGACACAAACGTCACGTACACCGCTTACGGCTTTGGCTTGACGCCGCAGTTCCGCTTTGCCGCCAACAAGAGATGCTCTTTTGTAATCGGAATGGACTTTGTGTTTGACTTCGCGCTTACCAGAGAGGAATCGACTTCCGTTACGATCGGCAACGTTGTCTTTAGGCCAAAAACCAATGTCACCGCCGGCGCGGACAACACTTTCCGCTTCGCCTGGACGCCCTACCTAGGCTTGGGCATCAACTTTGGAAACTAAGCCGCTCTTGACCTGACATTTCAATTTCAATAAAATAACCCCTGCCTTTTCAAAAATAGGTGGGGGTTATTTTTTTATGGAATTCACACAAGAAACAATCGACGCTCTTAGCGTAAACGAAGTTGAAATCATGAAGCGCGTCGCCGAGGAGTTGAACATAAAGGTTCAGCAAGTCAGCGCCGTAATTTCTTTGGTGGCCGAAGGCTGCACCATTCCCTTTATCGCGCGCTACCGCAAGGAGCGCCACGGCTCGCTTGACGAATTGCAAGTGCGCGAAAGCGACCATCTTTACACCAGCTACAAAAATTTGGAAGAGCGCCGCTTGGAAATCGTAAAAGGAATTTTCGCGCAAAACAAATTGACCGAAAGCCTTTACAACGCCGCGATGGGCGCAAAAACTTTGAGCGAGCTTGAAGACCTTTGGGCTCCCTTCAAGAAAAAGAAGAAGACGCGCGGCATGGTCGCCATCGAAAAAGGCTTGGACGCCCTTGCCGACGCTATGCTTGAATTGGACGACGCGGCTCTCGAAGAAAAAGCCAAAGAGTTCGTAAAGACCGACGCGGAAGACCCCGCGCTCAACGTTCCCACAGTCCAAGACGCATTGGACGGCGCAAAGGACATCATCGCCGAGCGCGTCTCGCAGGACACCGACAACCGCGCCGCGGTTCACGACTTGTACATACAGGGCGGAACGATTGTCACAAAGGGAATCGTCGCCGAAGGACAAAAGGCGGAGGACGTTGAAAAAACTTCCACCTACAAAATGTACTGGGATTACTCGGAGCCTTTGGCGGAACTCAAGCCCCACCGCATTCTTGCGATCAACCGCGGCGAGCGCGAAGGAGCGCTTGACGTTACGATCGACGTTCCCGTTGACGACGCTGTCGCCATGCTCCAAAAGAAAGCCAAGATTCACAACGAATATCACAAGGCCGCGATTGAGGACGGCTTGGTTCGCCTTTTGAGCCCCGCTGTCGTTCGCGAAATCCGAAGCGATGAAGCCGACGAGGCAGACGTTCACGGAATCAGCGTCTTTAGCGAAAACCTAAAGAACCTTTTGATGCAGCAGCCGATCAAGGGCAGCCGCGTTTTGGGAATCGACCCCGGCATCCGCACCGGAACAAAGTGCGCGGCGCTCGACGAAACAGGAAAGTATTTGGGCTACTTTAAGATTTTCCAAGTGCAAAGCCCCGAAGACTCTTACAAGCAAATTTGCGACGCGATTGACAAGTACGACATTCAGGTTGTGGCCGTGGGAAACGGAACGGGCAGCCAAGAAGTCCAGGCGATCGTAAGCAAAGTCATCAGCGAAAACTACAAGGACGTTCAGTACACGGTCGTCGACGAAAGCGGCGCGTCCGTCTATTCGGCGAGCGACATCGCGCGCGAAGAATTTCCCGACCTTGACCTTACGATTCGCGGCGCCATCAGCATGGGCCGCCGTTTGCAGGACCCGCTGGCCGAACTTGTGAAGATTGACCCAAAAGCGATAGGCGTTGGCCTTTACCAGCACGACGTAAACCAAAAAAAGCTTGGCGACGCGCTTGACGAAGTTGTCGGCTCGGTGGTCAACCAAGTCGGCGTAAACTTGAACACGGCCAGCTACTCTTTGCTAAAATACGTTTCCGGCATTACAAGCGGAACGGCAAAAAAGATCGTGGCCTATCGCGACGCCAACGGAAAGATTACAAGCCGCGAGGACTTGAAGAAAGTTCCCGGCCTGGGGCCAAAAGCCTTTGAGCAGTGCGCGGGCTTTTTGAAAATCGCCGAAAGCTCCGACCCCTTGGACAACACTTGGGTTCACCCCGAAAACTATCCGCTCGCGCGCGAAATCCTTCCGCTTGTCCAAAACAAGGAAAAAATTTCCGCCGACCTTAAAAAGAAGTTGGAAGAAAAATATTCTGTCGGCGAAACAACCCTTAACGACATCGTTGACGAATTGCAAAAGCCCAACCGCGACCCGCGCGCGGACTATCCGGCTCCGATCATGCAAAAGGGCGTCGTCGCTTTTGAAGACCTCAAGCCCGGCATGAAAGTGACAGGAAAAATCCGCAACGTCGTTGACTTCGGCGCCTTTGTTGACATCGGATTGCACGAGACCGGCTTGATTCACGTAAGCGAGCTTAGCGACAACTTTGTAAAAGACCCGATGGAAGTGGTAAAGGTTGGCGACGTTCACGAGTTTACGATTTTGAACTTGGACATGGACAGGCGCCGAATCAGCCTTTCGCTTAAGAGCGACGCCGCAAGCCGCGCGGGCACCGACGAAAAGTCCAAGGTTCGCGGAACGGCAGGCGGAGCGGGCGCCGGCGCGGGCGGCAAAAAAGTCGTGGTCGTCAAAAAAGGCGGCGCCGGGGCTTCTGGCGCTAACTTCCGCGGCGGCGACTTTAAGCGCGACAACGGACCGCGCCGCGAAAAGCGCGAGTTCCAAGGCAGCGACGACGGCATGATGTACAATCCGTTTGCGGCTCTCTTAAAGAAATGAGCCGCAAACGGCTATGCGAGGAAATTATCCTAGTAGGCGCTCGCGCGCCTTGCTGGTCCTTTTGCAGCGCTTTTGAAGAAATAAGCCGCTTCCCTCTGCGCAAATTCCTTGATTTTGCCGATAATATATGTTATAATAGTATATTATGGGTGGGAATTAGCGCGGCCTTTGGGCCGAGGGAGTTGTTTTTTTTATGAAAAGAAGCAAGTCGGCCTTTTGCCTGTTTGCGGCGGCGTTTTTTGCCGCGCTCTTTTTTTCTTGCGGCGACTTTTCTAGTTTCGCGATTCCAGAAACTGTTTCAGTAAAGTCCAGCGCCCGCTATGTAGGCGCGCTTGGCCAAAAATGTTACGACCTTTCCGAAAAACTCGGTCCCGACTTTATATCGGACTTGGAAGAGAACGCCGGCGGAAACGTTTACAAATACATTCCCGACCCCAGCGACCAAACCCTTCAATACTTGCTTCGCAAAAAAGTCTACGACGTTCCCTTTGACATAAGCGGCTACATCGACGGAATGAAGCTTGACTCTTCGCTTGCGAAGGACTTTAGTTTTTCAAAAGACATCGAGCTGCCGGAAATCAAAAAGAGCATTACGCCGATACCGATTCCTGTTGGCTTTAGCGCCGATGTGCCCTTCAGCCTTCCTGACGTAAGCCTAACCCTTGACGACGTTATAAAAGAGGCGGTGATAGGAGAAGGCTCGATTGTCGTAAAGGCGGAAGGCGAGGCCGCGGGCTGCTATTCAGTCGGCGAATTCACGCTGGAAGGAATCACCAAAAACGACGGCTCGGCTTATTCCTGGTTGGACTTTGCGCCCGGTTCCGGAAGCGGAACTTTCATAATCAACCAAAAATTGGATTTGGCCAACGCCAAGCTTGTTCTTCCCGCAAGCCAAATAAAGGCCAGCGGAAAGCTTGTCAAAGGCTCCGGCTCCATTACGACTGCCGGAACGCTTAACATATCGTTGTCGGTCGAAAAACTTTCAACTGTCAAGGCGGACTTGTCTGCAGTCGGAAAATTCGTGATGAGCGACAGCGAGAACACGACGCAAATTCCCGCCGAAATGGTTGCCTATGTGCGAATGATAAAGTTTGGCCAGGACAACGGAAGCGGCGTTTACTACAAGCACGACAAAGACGGAAACGTTTCCACTACAGTAAAGTCGCTTGGCAAGGGGATTAAATTCAAGGCGATAAATTCTCTTCCCGCCGGAAGCGACATCGCTCTGAACGTCGCGTCGACGACATTTGGAATCAGCGCCTCTGAAACGATAGAAGCCAAGGCGAACGACACGGCCTTTGAAAAGAGCGTCGCGGGATTCAGCGACATTGACGTTACGGACACAAGCATTTTTGGAACAAAGGTCGCGCCAAAAAACATTCAGTTTTCAGTGACGCTTTCAAACAACCAGACATTCAAAAATCTGGAAACGGGAAAAACTTACAAGATTGGCGTGAGCGACGCGGAACTGCTTTTTGACTGGGACCTGGTGACGCTTGACTTGTCCAGCGCGGATCCGGTTTCTGACAAGGCGGACTTGTCGGATTTTTCGATTGACAAAATCTTGAGCGAAGTCGACGGCGAAATGTCAAAGTTGATAGACAATTGCGCCTTTAAGAAAGTCCCCGTTTACTTTTTGGCGCAAAAGCCAAAGGGCGACTTGGCGGGCGTGATCGGCAACGTTACGCTTAGCGGAAAAGTTTGCCTTAAATACAAGGACTCCACTTCAACTGATCAAACGATATGGATTGCAGGCAGCGCGACTACGGAAGACGCGATGAATCCGTGCGACCCGATTGACTGGCCGGCTTCCGGCGAAGTCTTTACAAAAGCCTTTAGCGCAAAGGGAACCGACTTCACGTTTGACTTTGACATGGCCGACACATTGAACGCGCGGCCAACGGATTTGACGGTGGACTACAGCATGGGCTTTACCGGCGGCAACTCAAATGTTGACCTTTACAAGGCTTACATCGATTCGCTTGGTTCGGGCGAATCAACTTCAATCGCGGTTGAGATGGCCGCCGTTCTTCCGATTGAGTTGACTGTCACGGCGGACACCGACCTTGACATTTACAAAATCGCCGAAAAGGACATGGACGGCGAGGAAGACTTGATGTACCGCGAAAGCGTTTCCGACACTGCGACTTACGCAAAGTACGCCGGCGCGATTTCCTATATGCAATTGGACTACAATTTTATCAATAACGCGGTCGACGGTTTTTCGGCCAAGATTTTTGTTGACGACACGCACCAAGGCGAGCCGGACGCGAACATGTATTCCGGCATAAAGAGGGAAATAACGATTGACCCTAACGGCGCGGGCGGCGGTTCGATAAATCTTTCCAGCGACGAAATCAGGGCGGCGCTTACGCATTTCTTTATGCCCAAGATGACGCTGCGGGTCAACGCGGGCGACATAAAAATAAAGCGGAGCGCGATTGAAAGCAGTTCTTCAATCGGAATCAATCCTATGGTCATTTTGCAGCTGAACGACAGCGTTGCCGTTGACATTACGGACATCATAAAGAATTAGGGGGCGGAAGATGAAGAAATTACTTGCGGCGTTTTTCGCGCTTTCGCTTTTTTCGGTCTTTGCGGAATTGCATCCCGCCCGCCGTTACTTTGAAATTGGAACCACTGTCAACATTGAAGCCGCCGAAAACATAATGCCTGTGGCTGACATTTTTAAAAAGAATTTGGTCATCGACTTAAAGAAAATTTATTCCGACATGGGCGACGACGGCGCGACTGTTTCGCTTTCCGCAAAAGAAAACTTTTTCATTAACTTTAACTTTAAGAAATTTGGCATTGGCCTGGACGTTGGAAGCCAAGCGAGCGTCAGCGCGAACATTTCAAAAGACTTGTTCAAGGTCTTGGACGGATTGGTTCCGGGAGCTGTTTACAACGGCGAGGCCAGCGTTTGGGCGGAATCGTTCGCGACTTTTTCCGTGCCCGTAAGGTTCAACGTGGACAAATGGAAAGTTAAGATTACGCCGACATATTTTGTGCCCTGCTTTTACCTTCCTTCGACAACGGTAAGGGGCTGGGCGACGCACGGACTTGACGGCTCGATTACCGCGGTCGCAACCGCTCCGCTTGAATTTTACACGATAAGCGAATTTAAGGGCTTGATTGTGGACGGCGAATTTTCGCTGGACTTTATTGACAATATCGACGCGAATTCTTTGTTGAGCGACGTTTTGAAAAGCGGCGGCGTTGACATTGGCGCCGAGATTGAGTATCCGATTTTGGAAAAGCTCGACCTTGGCGGTTACTTTTCGTCGCCGATTGTGCCCGGCCACTTGAGGCATAAGGTCACAGCCGTTGCGACCGCCTCGATCAAGTCAAATTCAATCATGCAAATGGCTTTTGACGAAGAAAGCCCCGACACGTATTATGACTTTGGCGACCCGACTTACAGCGACTGCGACTTTACGGTGAACAGGCCTCTTAGGTTTGGCGTTGAATGCGCCTGGCGGCCTTTTGGCAAGTGGCTGACTTTGCGGGGCAAGGCGGGCGCGGCGTTGCGCAATCCTTTTGGCGAAGACGTTACCATAAAGAGTTTTTATCCTGAATACCGCTTGGGCGTTGACTTGTCGCTCTTTGGCATGCTGGGGCTCAACCTTTCGACCGAGTACTCCAAAAAGATTTTCGCGCACGGCGTTGGCATTATGCTGAATTTCCGCGCGGTGGAGCTGGACGTTTTGGCGGCGATTTGCAGCCCCAATTTTGTCAAGTCCTTTAAGGGCGAAGGCGCCAGAGTCGGCGTGGGCATCAAGTTTGGTTGGTAAGAAATAAAAAAACGCTCCCAGTCGTTGGGCGGTCGGCGGAACCGACTACGGCGGATAAGCCGCCGTTTTGCTATAGGAAATTCATTCAACTGCGCTCTTGCGAGCGCTGGCAATAGCATCGTCGCTGTACAGAAGGGGCAAAGTGATTGCCCGCGCGCGGGAGCGCGCAAGTAAATAATTTCCTTACGCAAAACGGAGGGCACGCCCGACGTAGAGTTTCCGCCAACCGCCCGCCTCCTTCGCGCGTTTTTATTTCTTTTCATCAACATTTACGAGCGGCAATTGACTGACCCTCCTAAATTCACTATAATTGAAAAAATTTAAACTTTCTTAACACATTGAGGAAGAGCATGAACAAAATTATCGAAAAGAGACAGCTTTCTGAAGTCGTTTACTACATGAAATTTGAGGCGCCGGACATTGCCAAAAACCGCAAGGCCGGCCAGTTCCTTATCGTTCAAGTTGACCAAGACTTGACCGAGCGCATTCCGCTTACAATCGCAGACGCCAACGCCGATGAAGGCTGGGTTGCCATCGCCTTTCAGCCGGTTGGCGCGTCCACATACAAGCTTTCGCAGATGAAGGAAGGCGACTACCTTGGCGGCGTTCTTGGCCCCTTGGGAACTCCCAGCGAAATCAAAAAGTACGACGGTCCTGTCGTTTGCGTTGGCGGCGGCTTTGGAACCGCGCCCCTTTATCCTATCGTTCAGGCTTTGAAGGAAGCGGGCAACAAGGTCATTTTGATCGAAGGCGCGCGCACAAAAGATTTGCTTATCTTTGTTGACGAAATGAAGGCCGTTTGCGACGAAGTCATCATCACGACCGACGACGGAAGCGCGGGCGAAAAGGGCGTGACGACAATTCCGCTTGAGCGCCTTTGCCAGAGCGACGTTCCGCCCGCTTTGATGATCGCGATTGGACCTCCGATAATGATGAAGTTCGCTTGCAAGACGGCGGAAAAGTACAACGTTCCGGCTGTCGTTTCGCTCAACACGATTATGATTGACGGAACGGGAATGTGCGGCGGCTGCCGCGTTAGCGTTGGCGGCGAGACAAAGTTTGTCTGCGTTGACGGCCCGGACTTTGACGGCCACCAGGTTGACTGGGACAACATGATGATTAGAATGAAGTCGTTCAAGCCGCAGGAAACGGAAGCGTTCCACAAGTGCAAAATCGGACTGACTAACTAACAGCGGCGACAGAAACATAGGAGAATTTTCAAATGGCAGAACATATTTCAAAAGAGGCTTTGGCGAAGGCCGGCCTTGACGAATGGAACAAAATAAAGGACAAGTTGGATTCGCTCGGAAACAAAGACCGCATGGCGATTCCCTTGCAGATAATGCCCACAGGCGAGCCGCTTGTTCGCGCCCGCCAGATGAGCGAAGTGGCGTTGGGCTACACAAAAGAGCAGGCGATGGTCGAAGCCAACCGCTGCCTTCAGTGCAAGAACCAGCCTTGCGTAAAGGGCTGTCCCGTCAACGTTCAGATTCCGCGCTTTGTGGCCAGCGTCGCCAAGGGAGACTTTAAGGCCGCCGTTGACGCGATCAAAGAAACAAACCTTTTGCCCGCGATTTGCGGCCGCGTTTGCCCGCAGGAAAAGCAGTGCCAGGGCGAATGCACGGTAGGAAAAGTTTATAAGTCTGCCGAAAAGGCCGTCAGCATCGGCCGCTTGGAGCGCTTTGTGGCCGACTGGGAGCGCGAGAACAATATGGTTTCAGTTCCGCAAGTTGCGGCCGCTACAGGAAAGAAAGTCGCGGTAATCGGTTCCGGCCCCGCCGGCCTTACAGTAGCCGCCGACTGCCGCCGAGCAGGCCACGACGTAACAGTCTTTGAAGCCTTCCACAAGGCGGGCGGAGTTATGGTTTACGGAATTCCTGAGTTCCGCCTTCCCAAA
>CADCCO010000034.1 GCA_902799965.1 uncultured Spirochaetaceae bacterium | reverse complement strand
CGCGTCCTAATGTCACATTGAACGCAAGCCTTTCCGCGCTTGACATAGCCCAAAAAATGGAATGCGGCTGGAATCTTGGAAACAGTCTTGACTATCGATTGTGCGACGGAAATTATCCGTGCAACTATGGCCTTGGCGCCGAAACCGCTTGGGGAGAAGTTTTGACAACTGAACAAATCATAAAGACAGGAATTCAAAATGGTTATAAGACAATAAGGATTCCCGTGACTTGGTTCAACCATCTTGTGGACGCCAACTACACGATTGACCCAAAATGGATGGCGCGTGTAAAGCAAGTTGTCAACTGGGCGATTGACGCGGGCTATTACGTTATTTTGAACGAACACCATTCTGTCCGAGATGAAATCGAAAAACCTTTGCAGCGCTATGCGGGCTACAACATAAGACGCGGCGACGAGGAGGAGTCAAAGAGATTTTTGGAAGCTGTGTGGAAGCAAATCGCGGCGGCCTTTAACAACGAGTATGACGAACATCTTATTTTTGAAACGCTGAACGAGCCGCGAAACATCGGCCATGAACACGAATGGTCGCCGGTTCCCGACTCTTGCGAAGAATGCAAGGCTAACGTCCAGCTTTTAAAAGAATGCAACCAATTGATTTTGAACACAATACGCTCAAGCGGCGGAAACAACGCCAACCGCTGCGTAATGGTTCCTGCGTTGGGAACTCAATTGCACCCCGCGCTTGACTTGGGCCTTAATATGCTTCCGGTTGATTCCGCAAGCCAAAAGCTTATGGCAACCGTCCACTGGTATCCGCTTGACGGCGGAAACACCGGCCACTATTCCCATCACTTTGACAGCGCCACAAAAAATTCAATCAAGTCAAAGATGGAAGAGTTGAATCAAAAATTTGTTTCGCATGGTATTCCTGTGGTCATTGGTGAATACGGCGCGACTCGAAAGGCCTATGATTGGAACACCAATCAGCCCATAGCGGATTATGTCGTTACATATCAAGACAGGCTGGACTGTTTTAGCTATCTTGCAAGCTTTGGCGGAAAATATTCCGTTCCGCTTTTAAATTGGGACGCGGACAACAAGTGGGGGTCTGGCTCCAACACCATCGACCGCAAGACTTGCTCTTTGGTGGAGCCGGCGCTCGTCGCGGCAATCATAAAGGCCTGGAAGGAAAAGTCGTGGGACGAAGCGAGCCTTGCGACTATTACCGAGCTTTCTGTCGGAAGCCAAACGCTTCCTTCCAGCGGCGCCGATTGGGGCTGCGTTGAATTTTCGTCGGCCGCTATTTCCTCCGCCGCGCGGGGTTCTGTCTTAAAGCTGAACATTGAAAAAATACCGGCCGCCCCATACAGCCAAATCCGCCTTTGCCCAAGGCAAAACAGCTCTGGCGGCGAAGACTGGACGTCGTTGGACATGGGCAAGAATGCGGGCGGCAAGGATTTTTGCGCGGCGATTGGAGAAAGCGAAGGCGGCGCGGTCTTAATAGACGCGGAGCCTTCTTCCAACGGAAAGGACATTCAGCCTTCTTCCGACGCTGCCGTTGACGTTTACTACTGGCTTTCGGAAGCCGACTGTGCGCGGCTTTCCACCGGCCTTGCGATTCGCGGCCTTGGCGTGAAAATCAATTCCGCTTCAATCAAAAACAAAAAATAGATTGATTTTTTCATTATCAATCCGCGATAAAAAAAAGCGGGGCAGCCGCCCCGCTTTTTGGTCTTTCAACCGATTACAGTGCTTTTTTCAGCGCCTCTTTTTTATCGGTCTTTTCCCAGCTGAATTCTTTGCGGCCAAAGTGTCCGTAAGAGGCTGTCGGAGAATAAACCGGCTTTTTGAGGTCCAGCGTCTTTATGATTCCCGCAGGAGAGCAGTCAAAGACCTTTGAGACGGCCTTTGAAATTTCCGAGTCGGGAACTTTTCCCGTTCCAAAAGTGTCGACCATAATCGAAACCGGGAAGGGAACGCCAATCGCGTAAGCCAACTCAACCTCGGCGCGTTCGGCAAGACCGGCGGCCACAATGTTCTTGGCGATGTAGCGGGCCATATAGGCTGCCGAACGGTCAACCTTTGACGGGTCTTTTCCGCTAAAGGCGCCGCCGCCGTGACGGCCCATTCCGCCGTAAGTGTCGACGATAATCTTTCGGCCTGTCAAGCCTGAGTCTCCGTGCGGGCCGCCAACGATGAACTGGCCGGTAGGGTTTATGAAGTACTTGGTCTTTTTGTCCAAAAGGCCTGTGGGCTCCAAAACGGGCTTGATGATTTGTTCGATCAAGTCGTCTTTGATTGTCTTGTATTTGATTCCGGGATTGTGCTGGTGCGACAAAACCACGGTGTCAATGTGAACCGGCTTGTGGCCTTCGTATTCCAGCGTGACCTGGGCCTTGGCGTCCGGGCGCATCCATTCGATTTTCTTTGAATGGCGGGCCTTTGAGGCGGCGCGCAAAAGCTTGTGGGCGTACATAACGGGCGCGGGCATAAGCTCCGGCGTTTCGTTGCAGGCAAAGCCGAACATCATTCCTTGGTCTCCGGCGCCCTGCTGGCCCTTGAATTCGGCCAAGCCCGTTCCTACAACTCCCTGGTTGATGTCGGGCGACTGCGCGTGGACGGTGTTCAAAACCGCCATTGAATCCGCGTCAAGGCCGTACTCGGCGTTTGTATAGCCGATTTTGCGCGCAACGTCGCGCGCGATTGTGGGGATGTCCAGCTCCTTGAATTTGGTGGAGATTTCTCCGCCAACCAAGACCATTCCAGTCGTCGTAAAGCACTCGCAGGCAACGTGACTGTTGGGGTCTTTGGCTAGACAAGCGTCCAAAACTGCGTCTGAAATCTGGTCGCAAACCTTGTCCGGGTGTCCTTCGCTTACAGATTCCGAGGTGAACAAATAACGCTCTTTAGTCATTATTCTGCTCCTAAGAGATGAAGATTTTTTCGGCGGGCAGGTGGCGAGCGCGTCCGCCGCTGCTGTTCAAATTTTAAAAAAAGACTTGAACAACTTTGAAAAATATATTATACTAATATATCTTTTATTTCAAGAGATTTAAAGTATAATTGACAGGAGGTCGACAATGCCTTTAAAAAAGACTTTTTCAAAAGACAAAACAAAATGCACGGTTACTTTCACGGTAACTCCTGAGGCCGCCGCCGGCGCCCAGACAATAAACCTTGCCGGCGACTTTAACAGCTGGAGCAGCAAGGAAAACCCGCTCAAGAAAGGCAAGGACGGCGCTTTTTCCGTCAAATTGACCTTGGACGCGGGCCGCGAATACCAGTTCCGCTACCTAGTTGACGGAAAGAAATGGGAAAACGACTGGAAGGCCGACAAATATGTCGCCGCGCCTTATTCCAACGCCGACAATTCGGTTGTTAGTACCGTTGTTGAATGATTTGAAAAAAAAACCGCTCGTTGCGAGCGGTTTTTTTTTCGTCTTAGAACTTTGCCTTTCTTAGGCGGACCTTTTCGATGTCTTCGCTAAAGAGTTCGCGCAAATCGTTGAGGCCCAGCGCCATAAGCGCCATGCGGTCGATTCCGATTCCCCAAGCCAAAACAGGAACGTCGATTCCCATCGCCTTGGTCACTTCGGGGCGGAAAATGCCCGAGCCGCCCAACTCGAACCAGCCCAATTTGGGGTGCTTGATGTGCACTTCGATGCTGGGCTCGGTAAAGGGGAAGTAGCCCGGAACGTACTTGACTTCCGTGGCGCCCGCGATTTCCTTGGCGAACATTTCCAAGAATCCCAAGAGCGTTCGCAAGTTTACGTCGTCGCCCAAAACGATTCCCTCTGTCTGGTAGAAGTCGCTCAAGTGGGTCGCGTCAACCTTGTCGTAGCGGAAGCAGCGGGCGATTCCAAAGTATTTTCCGGGAATCTTGGCCTTGTGCAGCTGGTGGGCGCTCAAAACCGTTCCCTGGCTTCGCAAAATCAAGCGGCGGGTGAACTCGTTGTCAAACTGGTAGTTCCAGCCGCGGCTTCCGCTGTTTCCGCCGTTTTCGTGGACGGCCTTTACGTTGGAAAGATACGGCTCCTCGATTGACTTTGCGTGCGTCGGGTTCTTGATACGGTAAACGTCGTGAATGTCGCGCGCGGCGTGGAACTGCGGCATGAAAAGCGCGTCGCCGTTCCAGAATTCGGTCTCGACAAGCGGGCCGTCAAATTCTTCAAAGCCAAGCGAGCAAAGCTTGTCTTTGACGGATTCCAAAAATTGGACATAAGGATTCGTGCGGCCCGGTATTATGCGCGCCGGCGGAAGCCCGATGTTGTAGCCTCTGAACGCGCCTTTTTTCCAGCTGCCGGACGCGAGCATTGCGGGCGTGATTTCGCCGATTTCGTTTCCGGTGATGCCGGCTTTTTTAAGCGCCTCGACCACTTGGCTTATCGCGTCCTTTAACTTGTAAACGACCGTCTCGCGCTCAATCGTGCGGAAGGGCGACTCGCTCGCGCCGCGCTTTTTGGCCAAGCCGCCGATTACTTGCTTTTCCGCGTCGGTCAAGTCGGCCGCGTCAAGGGTTGAGTTTTCAGCGGCGGCCGCCTTTTGGACCAAGCCCTTTGCAATCGTTATTCGTTCGGGAAGAGGCTTTCCTGTGGCTTCGGCTTTTTTGTCGGCGTTCATCGCAAGAACGCCTTCCTTGCTAAGCGCTCCGAAAGCGGAGCCTACGTCTTTGTTTTCCAAGCTCAAGGCCGCCGCGATTTCGGGCAGGGACTTGGCTCCTTCTTTTTGAAGAAGCGCGACTATTTTTTCTTCGGCAAAACCTTCGGCGCCAACTTTGCGTCCAAAGTCCGTCAATTCGTAGTAGGTGTGGGGAGTGCGGGCGATTTCCGCCAAAAGCTCTTTTCCCGCCAGCCAGCTGAAGGCTTGGTTTGCGTGGCCTTCCTTGTAGCCCAAGTCGGACTGCAATTTTGCCGAGGTAAGCTCGTCCTTAAGGCCGTAGCGCAACAATACTTTTGTTTCCAAAGGGTGAAGGTTTTTGATTAGGCTTTGAATGTCCATTTTATTAAATAATCCTTAATGAAAGAACTTGCAAAAATCGCGGCGCGGGATTCTGAAACAAGTTCAGAATGACGCCGCGCCGAAACTGCAGGCAGTTCTAGATTGAAATTTTTAGCGCTGGAATTTGACTTGGCAAGCGTATGTGGCCTGCTTGAGTCCGCGCGCGTTCTTCTTGTATGAAAGGCGGTCGGCCTTCATGTACTTGTAGCCGTAGTAGTTCTTTTCAAGCTGGAAGTCGTTCAAGCACTGGTGGATTGTCTCGCGGGCCTCTGATTCCTTGAAAGAAACTTCAAGGCAAGTGTAGTAAATGCGGACTTCGTCCAAGGCGGGCGTGTATTCAATGCGCACTTGGGCTGTCTTGTTTTGCGTATGCATGTCTTCGGGAACGATTACCTGGACGCTTGTGTCCATTGACGCTCCTTCCTCGTCAAGCTTGTTGTCTTTTGCGAAAGACAGCGCCGAAAGGGCGGCCATCACCGCGATAATTCCTAAAAATTTTTTCATTTTAATGCCTCCTGTGAGCCAGACAAAAGCCGCCCGCCGCGTCGCGGAAAGCGCCTTCCTAAAAATTCTGGTACTGCTTTATTATACCAGATTCCAGAAAAAAATCAAGTTGCAATTGATATTCTCCTGAATTTATTAGAATGGCGGGAATTTTGTTCACCAGGACCCTGCCCGTGATTTGCTTGGGCTTGTTGCGCAAGATTTTCCTATAATAAGTCCGAACCGCGTCTTTGACCGCGTTTTTGGCCGCGTCCTGAATGCCTTCAAAGCCTTTTGAAACTTTGCCGCCGCCCAGCCCTAAAATGCGGGGGTTTTTGGTGTCGGCCCACTGATTCCAGCTTTGAACCATAGCGTCGTCGCGCTCGAAATTCGCCCAGCAGTGAACTTTGCTTTCGTCAAACCAGGGCTGCTCGTAATGGATTTTTTTGGCCTCTTTGTCGAATGAATGGATTTCTTTAATCTCAAAGTATTCCGACACGTTTCGCAACCTGTCGCCGGGAGTGTAGTCAAATTCCCAGCCGTAGACCATGCCGTTCATCAAAAAGGGCGTGAGCTTTTTCATTTGCCTTATCGCGTGGTCGAATATTCCTTGGTTGTAGTTGAACTTGCCGCTTTGAGGCGAGCCGCTTTCTATAAGGCCGGGATACGCGTCAAGTTCCGCCCAAAGGGGCAGGCGGATTTTTCGCTGGAATGAAACTTCCTGCGGATATAGTTGCCCAATGAAAACGGCTAGCAAGACCGCAATTGCCGCGCCGCGCGCCAATGCTTTTGTTCTTGCCGATGGCCAAAACTTTTGTCCGGCTTGCGAAAATTCTTTTCTTATGTTAGCGCGTTTTTCCATACCGAAATCGGGTTCACTCCGTACCGGACAAGGCAAAAAAGCCAGGCCGCCGCAAAGCCGCTCAAATGCGTCAAGTGCGCCACGCCTTGGTTCATGCCGAAAACTTGGTCAAAAATCGCTATGCCGGCGTAAATCGCTATCAAAAGCGGCGCGGGCACAGGAACCAGTCCCAATATAAAAACGCTTGACCGCGGAAAGATTACAGCGAAAAGCAGCAAAACCGCGTAAACCGCGCCGGACGCGCCCACCAAGACTATTTGCCAATAGCCCGTCAAAAGGTAAATCGCAAGCGACGCCGCGCCGCACAAAATCCCGCACAAAAGGTAGAACAAGACAAATTCCTTGCTGCCGGTTTGCTTTTCGACGTAAATGCCAAAGAATATCAAGCCCAGCATGTTGCTCAGCAAGTGGCTCCAAGAGCCGTGCATGAACATGTAGGTGAATATTTGCCAAAAGTAATGGCCTCGGACAAAAAGAATCGGCTGCAGGCCAAAAAGGTATTGCGCGTTCAAGTTGCGGCCGCTTCCGGTAAGGACAAAGGCGACGACGTTGAGCGCGGCTATTATTAGGGCGGCGTTGTTGAACGAGTATGAAAATTTTTTGCGCAGGGGATTGGCCATCGGCTTTTAGTTTTCCGTCTTTACGTCGGACTCGATGATTTTTTTGTCGGCAAAAGTTATGCGGTTTCTGCCTGAGCTTTTTGAAACGTAAAGCGCCTTGTCGGCCTGCTCGACAAATTCCTTGGCGCTTGAAACGGGGTTCTCTTCCGGGTCAAAGACGCTCACGCCGCCTGAAATCGTGACGCGCATTTCCTTGCCGTCGTAGTTAAAGTAGGCGGCCTCAATGTTGCTTCTTATGCGCTCGGCCACTTGCATCGCGTCTTCTTTTAGCGTGTTGGGAAGCATGACGGTAAATTCCTCGCCGCCGTAACGGCTTGCCATGTCCATGCCTCTGATTGAGCTCTTTATGATTTTGGCCACCGTTATAAGAACGTAGTCGCCGCAAGCGTGGCCGTAAGTGTCGTTGAAATTCTTAAAGTGGTCGATGTCGAACATGACCACGCCAATGGGAAGGCCTTGCGTAACCGCCGCGTCAAGCCTGTCGGTAAGCTGGTTGAAGAAAAAGTACTTTAGCTTTAGGCGGGTCATCATGTCGGTTGACGAGCGCTCCAAAAGCGCGGCGTTGTTTATGGCCATGCTGGCGAGCGACGAAATGCTCAAGATTTGCTTTGCGTCGTAGTCGTTGTAAGCCGTTCCTTCGCCCAAGTCCATGCGCTCGCCCAAAAGCAAAATGCCGTTCAAGTGGTTCTTTTGGAAGAGGGGAACGACAAGCGAAGGCTTTAGCGAATAGATTTGCTCAAGCGGCTCTTCGGGCAGCGCTTTTTGCAAGTCGCGCACGGTAAAGACTTTTTCCTTTTCGCCCAAAACTTCGATTAGCGGGGAATTTGCCTGGATGACGTATTTGATGCCGCTGTCCAAGTCCATGCCGGTGTAGTTGTTGTTAAGGTAAAAGGCTTCGGTTTCAAAGTCGTCAAGGACGAAAATGCCCGCGCCCAAGACGCGCATTTGCGCCATGCAAGTATATAGAATGGATTCTATCAAAGTGGGGAAGTCCAAGGTGGAACAAAGGGAGCGCGCGACTTCGAGCAATTGCTGCAAGTCGTAGAGGCGCTTTTCGTAGCGGCTTGTGAGGTCGTCTATTGTCTCGTCCTTTTTCGCGTTCAGCTCAAAGGCGTTTCCGGTCTTTTTCCTTCGTCCCATATTCCTTTCTTTACACTTCTTTGCTTTTCTTTATTATAACATAATTTCTTATAATTGCAAAGAAATTTTGCCACAAAGGGAACTGCAATTCAAGCAGCGAAGTCGATTCCCTGTTCCTTGAAGAAAACATGATTCCCTTCAAATTGGATACAAGCTCGCTTTTTGAGCGCTTTGTGTCCGTTATGCAGTCCGCCAAATTGTCTTCCAGCGAAAGAAGCAGCGATGAAATTTTTTGAATAATCTCTTTCGCCTCTTCGTTTATATTATCGACCAAATTTGACAATTTTTTAGTAAATTCGGCGTTTTTGTGGCTGTCCGCTATCAAACTGTTTATCGTTGACACGCTGTATTTTTGGCCGGAAGCAAAGGCCGCCTCAAACTGGCTTATCAAGTTCATGCTGTCGTTGACTGAAAAGACCAATTGCGAAAATGACGACTTTGTGGCGGGGTTGGTGAAAAGGCCTTCGACAACGATGTCGTTGACCAGGCTGCGGATCGGCTCGGAATAATAGCGCGTCAAGAAGGTCTTTAGAATCCTCATCGGCATGACCCACATGAAGTTTGACGAGGCGTTTTTTCCGATTATGTCCATCGTGTCGGAATTGTAGCCGGCCAAATTTTCGATTTTTCCGTCGGGGAAGAGCTCCGAAAGCTCCTGCTGGACGTACTGGTCCTTAAGCTCGTTCCTGATTCGCTGCTCGTCCGCCGCGAACTGCCGCTGCAATTGCTCGGCGAAATTCTTTCGCACGTTTTCCTTGTAGCTGGCTTTTTGCGGAACAAAGTCCGGGTCGTTTTTGGACAGGCAAATCAAGGCCCTTAGAGTCGTCTCGTTCAGGATGTTTTTTATAATCGCTTGAATTCGGCGCAGGTTTTGAAGAATTTCTTTTTTGACGCGGGCGTCGTTTTGCTGGCCGCTTAAAAGCTCGTTTAGGGCTAAAATCGCGTTTGCCGCAGGCATGTTTATTGTGTAGCCCGCGGTCAAATAGTAAAGGTCAAGAAAGACGTTCTCCAAAGTGGAGGGGGGGAGCGCCTGGTATTCAGGCTTGTATTCCGGGTCGGTGTGGCGGACTGCGAATTCTCCGTCAAAAAGCTGTAGGGGCGCCACAAAGTTAAAGCGGCACAAGTCCGAAAGCTGGCGCATCGAAGTGAGAACGTCGTCCATTTTTGTGAACTGAAGTCCGTTCAAGCCGGTCACGATTTTTTCAAGGCTCTTTTTTTGGTCTTCAAAGACGTCGCGCTGGCCGTCTTCGCCAGCTTGGACGGCTTGCTTTTTCCGCTCTTCGTAGGAAAGGGAGTCCAAAAGCCGCTTGTCGTCGGGGGAGTAGCCGGTGACTATCAATTCCTCTTCAAAGCGGTGGTTGCGCTTGATGTCGGGGCTTGCGATCGTGCTGTCCAGAATTTTCGCGATGGGCTTGGTGTTTTCGTAAAGGACGCGCAGGGCTTCGGCAAAGTTGGGCTGGACAAGCTCGTTTTTGTACAAGCCCGCCGGGTGAAGGCGCAGGTCGTTTTCGATTTTGCGAATTTTGATTTTTTTTTGCACTTCTGGCGTGTTTGAGCGGAACAAAATGTCAAAAAAGTCTGTCAGCGCCTGCAATAAAGACATAACATTACTATTATAATACAGTTTTCCGATTTTTGCAACTAATTCAATTCATAATTAAGAATTATGAATTGATGAATGGCGCGAAGGCGGAGCGGTAGTCGTCCTTGGTCTCGGCTTGGACAATGCGGCGGCGCAGCTCTCCCACGCCGGGAACGCCCTTGGAGTAGGCGCAAAAGCGCTTTCGCATTTCCAGGCAGGCGGACTTTTCGCCGATGTCGGCGGCGAGCGTTTCCAGTTCCTCAAAGCCGGCCTCGATGGATTCGCGGATTGGGATAGGCTCGTATTTTCCTGTTTCCAAAAGCTGGCGGGTTTGCCTAAAGATAAAGGGCCGGCCCATCGCCCCGCGCGCGAACATCACAGCGTCGCAGCCGGTTTCTTCCAGCATGCGCTTGGCTTCTTCCGGCGTAAAGGCGTCGCCGCTTCCAAAAATAGGAACGCGGCCGGCTGCGTATTGAACAAGTTCCCGCAAAACCGCCCAGTCGGCTTTTCCTTCGTAGCCTTGCGCGCGGGTTCTTGGGTGTATCGTTATTGCCGCGGCGCCGGCTTGGATTGCGGCGGCGGCCGCTTCCTTCCAGGTAAGGTTTTGAGCGTCCCAGCCGCTCCTTATCTTTACCGTCACCGGGACTTTGCCTTCGACGGCTTGGACAACGGCGGACGCGATTTTGTAGAGCTTTTCGGGATTGCGGGTAAGCTCCGAGCCGGCGCCGCTTTTTATGATCTTGGGAACCGGGCAGCCGCAGTTTATGTCAATCAACTCGCAGTGGGTTTGCTCCAAGACCATTCTGGCGCCTTTTTCCATCACTTCCGGGTTTCCGCCGAATATTTGGACGGCGTAGGCCTTTTCGTTGGGAGCGCGGCGCATTAAAAGCGCGGTCTTGTCGCTTCCGCGCGTAAAGGCTTCCATGCTTACCATCTCGGTGTAGCAAAAGGACGCGCCAGCGCGGACGCAAACGCTTCTAAAGGCGCGGTCGCTGTAGCCGGCAACCGGCGCCAAAAAGAGGTTTCCGTCAAGCTTTAAATTTCCGATTTGAACGGGGCGGTAGAGGCTCATTCAGGCAAGTTGAAGGCGGCGCAGCTGTTCTTCCACAATTGGACGCTCAATTCCTCAATCGGCATCTCAAGCATTTCCGCCAAGAAATTCGCGGTGCTGGGAAGCATCTTTGGCATCGTGCGCTTTTTTTCGCGGAATTCCGCCGGAATCATAAAGGGGCTTTCGGTTTCTATCAAGATTTTTTCGACCGGAATGTTCAAGACCGTTTCGTGCAAGTTTCGCGCGTTGCGGTAGGTCAAATTTCCGGCAAAGCTGAACCAGACGTTCAAATTCGCGTCAAGGCACTTTTTTGCGTAGGCCGCGTCTTCGCTGTAGCAATGGAGAATCGCGCCCTTTTCCGGGATTCGCTGGCTTAGGATGTCGAACACGTCCTTTCCCGCGTCGCGGTTGTGGATTATGACCGGCAGTTTGTGTTTTTGCGCCAGTTCAAGCTGCGCGATGAAGGCTTCTATCTGAGTGCGCTTGTCGCCGTACTGCTTGTAGTAGTCCAGGCCGGTTTCGCCCACGGCGATTACGTTGGGAAGCTTTAGGTTTTCTTCTATTGTGTGAATCCAGTCTTTGCCGGGATTGGTTATTTCCGACGGCGCCAGGCCGCAAGCGTGGTAAACGCCCGCGACGTTCTTCAGCGAGGGATAGACCTTGGCGAAGTCGTGGAGAGAATTGTTTATGCTAACGATGCGGTTAACGCCGGCCATTTTGGCTTGCTGTATAACGCGCAATTGTTCAATCGGGTCATCGTATATAAGCCCGATGTGAGCGTGAGTGTCAAAAAACTGCATTGCTTATATCCTAAAAATGATGTTGTTCAAATAATAGCGCCATTCTAGAAATTTGTCAAATTTTTATTAAAAATGCCGAAAATTTCTATATATATTGACAAAACCGATTTTTTTCGGTAGGATAGAGATAATGGCTAAAAAGCGCGATTTGTCAAAAGTAATGTCAAAGTCTTTCTCTTCAAAAAGAACCTTTGCTGACAAGGCGGCCGGAGCGGCTTCTAAAATTTTCCACGTTTTTGACAACAAGCTTACCGTAATGATTGTTCCCCATTCGCAGGGAAAAGTGGTCAACTTCCAGACAAACGTTTTTGCGATGGTTTTGGGAATCATAATCGCGCTCGGAGTCGCGCTCAGTTTCATTTTCTTCAATAAAAACGCTATTAACGCCAGCGCGGAAATCAGCCGCCTCTTTACGGAAAACCGCCAGACGATGGCCAGCCTTGACGTGATGCGCGACGAAACCAACGCCTTGGCGCAAGTGGCCAAGCGCTTTGAGTCTTCGCTCAACCAGTCGCTTTCGCTTTTGGGAATTGAAAGCCAGCGCGACTCTTCAAACGCGCCTCTTGGAAACGGCGACCTTTCCTCTTTGTTCAGCATGGAAGAACTGGCCACGGGCAGCGTCCGCGAGGCCAACGACTTGCGGCAGTTGACTTCTTACTTGGAAGGCGCCGTCCAACCGATTGAGCAAATCGGAAAAATGCTCGAAACGCAAAATTCTTTGTTCAGCGACATTCCCAGCATTTGGCCTGTCCGCAGCGCCCAGCTCCACATATCGATGGGCTTTGGTCCGATGGTTCACCCGATTACCGGCCAGTGGTACGTTCACAAGGGAATCGACCTTTCGACTTGGCGCAGCGGCGACCCGATTCACGTCGCGGCCAACGGACAAGTCGTTACCGTGGCCTACGACATGGGATACGGCAACAATGTAATCGTAAAGCACAAGCACGGCATCTACACCCGCTACGCCCACATGAACACAATCCGCGTCACAAAGGGCCAGTTTGTTTCGCAAGGCGACGTTATCGGAACAATCGGAAACACCGGCGTAACGACCGGCCCCCACTTGCACTACGAAGTGCACATCGGCAGCGACGTGGTCGATCCAATTAAATACCTTAACATAAAGGTCTCGAACTGATGGGACTTCTTTCCGACGACATTTCAATTTGCACTTTGGTAGGCGCAGGTTCTTCGTTTACGGGGAATTTGCGCGTGAACGGCGCGATGATGATTGACGGCGACGTTGACGGCGATTTGGAAGTGAGCGGAAATTTAATCATCGGCGAAAAGGCGCGCGTCCGCGGAAACATCAGCGCAAAGTCCGCCGTCATAAGCGGAATCGTTTTGGGCGACATAAACGCGCCCGAAGGCATAAAGCTGAACGGAACTTCGACCGTGCTTGGCGACCTGGCCACCCACCGCCTGCAAATGGCGCAAGGCGTTGTCTTTAACGGCCACTGCATTTCGCTTAGCGACGACGACATTTTTGAAAAGGAAGCGGCCAAGCGCAGGCAGCTTAAAGAAATCAAAAGCAAGACGCTCCTCAAATGAATTCGATAGATTCGGCCAGCAACGGATTGTATTACAACGCGGCGCAAGCGGCCGGCGCGCAGGCCGCTTTGCAGGCTTCCGCGCAAGGAGCCCGCAAGGCCGAAAAGGACAAGGCCGTAAAGAAGCCTGCCTTTTCTTCCATGGTCGAAAAGCGCGCCGCCGAAAATCTTTTGGCCAGCCAAGGCCTTCCGCCCGAAATTGCGGGGCTTAGCCAGGAAGACGCGCTTGTTTGGCTTAAAGACCAGCTGGACATTGCGGGCGACGCTTTGAGCGAAAGTTCCACCGTTCAGCAATTTGACAATTACAAAAAGGCCGTCCGCCAGTTCATCAGCTTTATGCAAAAAAACAATTTTGTTTTGGAGGAACACAAGCGCTTTGGCCGGAACCGGCTGGGCAAAAAAAAAGATCCGGCCATTTTGATTCAAACGATTGACAAAAAGCTGGAGCAGCTTAACTACGATATTTGGTACAACCATTTGGACAAGCTAAAGCTGCTTGAAAAAATTCACGAGATAAACGGCTTGGTCGTAGACTTGACCGCCGTTTAGAAATAGATTAAAATTAAAGAAGTTATATGAGCGACGTTTTTGAAAATGAAATAGACGACGAGGGAGTCGACCTTTCCCAGTTGGAAGACGAAGGCGCGGACGGCGCCGAAGAGTCGGGCGAAAAATTTGTATACAACGAGCCTCTTTACGCCTTGCGCTTGGACTATTCGCGCGAGGGCGTTTTTGCCAAGCCCGGAAACTTCAACTTGAATCCCGGCGACGCGGTAATTGTTCCAACCCGCTACGGAATGGACTTGGCGCGCGTTTTGGGCAAGGCAAAGAGTCCCGTTGGAATAAAGAAAGAAGACATAATCCAGATTGACCGAAAGGCCAGCGACGACGACTTGAGCCGAGCCGCCGACCTTAAGGAAAAGGAAAAAAGCGCTTTTAAGGTTTTCCAGGAAAAGGTGGCCGCGCGCAAATTGAACATGAAACTGATCGGCGCGCACTTTTTGGTCAGCGAGCCAAAGGCCTTGTTCTTTTTTAGCGCCGACCAGCGCGTTGACTTTAGAGAGCTGGTAAAGGACTTGGTCAGCGTGTTCAAGATGCGCATTGAGTTGCGCCAAATCGGCGCGCGCGACGAGTCCAGGATTACCGGCGGCTTGGGAATTTGCGGCCGCCCTTATTGCTGCCACGCGATTAGCGACAAGCTGCGGCCTGTTTCGATTAGAATGGCGAAGGATCAAAACCTTTCGCTCAACTCGATGAAAATTTCAGGCCAATGCGGCCGCCTTTTGTGCTGCTTGTCTTACGAGTACGATTTTTACGCCGACGCGCGCAAAAAGCTTCCCAACGAAGGAACCAGAATTTTTTACGACGGCGCCAATTTTAGGATTACGGAAATCAATCCGCTTTCTTCGATGATAAGATTGTCGGGCGAAGACGGCCGCATTCTGGAAGTGAACGCCAACCGCTTTGTCCGCGAAGGCAACCGCTGGAAGATTAACTGATTACGGCGAGCAAGTTGTCTGAGTCGGGGCTTGCCGAAAGGCCGTCGAAGCCGCCAAAAAATTGAATGTTCTTAAAGCCCGCTTCTTTTGCGAACTCTTGAATTTCTGATTTTGTAAGCGGGTAGATTTGGGCGCGTTCGTAGACTGGAATGGCCTTTCCGTTTTTTTCCAAAAAAGAGTCAAGGCTGTAGGATCCGTCCGCCGCCGTTGAAACTTGAATTTTGTATTGGACGCGGGCGCTGGACAGGCTTGGCAAGTCGAAATTTTCCCGGCCTTTGGCTTTTTCAAAGCTGAAAAGTTGCAAGACAAGGGAGCCGCCGTCGGTCAAGAGCTCTTTGCAGTCAAAGAAAAATTTTCGCATCAGCGTTTTGTCGTGAATGAAAATGACGCGGTTGTTCAGGCACGAAATTATGTTGTAGAATTTCTTGCCCAAAAAGCGGCTCATTTCCAGCGTTGACATTTGGAACCAGCGCAAGGCCATCAATTGGTTTCTGTACTTTAGGCTGGCGGAATCAAGCAGCTCGCGGATTGGCTCAAGGCCGGTAACGTCGACCGCGTCTTTGGCAAGTCGGTGGCAGAGCACGCCGGTGCCGCAACCAATGTCCAGAAACTTGGCCGGGTGGGGATATTTCTTGATCAAGGTTTCGTAAAACGTTTGCTGCGCCAGCGTCACCGGATGCAGCTCGTCGTAATATTCAACCAAATTTTTAATTGACTCCATTTTGCTAATAATTATAAACCAAAAATGGAAATTAAGCAAATTTTTTTTATATTTTTTCCGGGTTTTTGGCTTTTACGAAAAAAGCCTTTACGCCTTCATCGGGGAATTGTTTCTTTACGGCCTTGATTATGGCCTTGACTTTGGGCGCGTCCTTTTTTTCAACGTAGGCGAAAAGCGCGAAGTTCACTTCGGGCCAGCTGGAAGTGCCCAGCTTGTAGCCGGCTCTTCCGCGCCCGTGAACCAAGGGGATGACGCTGTACAAAAAGTCGGGGATGTTTTCTTCCAGCGTTTCTATGATGTCTTCCTGAACCGATTGGTTCGCGATAATTTCAACTCGATACATTTGTTCCCCCTATTCCGTAAGCAAGACCTTAATGCGGCTTTTTTTAGTTTTCTTTTCTTTCATAATCAGCGAGTACAAAACCGGGATGAAGAAAAGCGTGATGAAGGTTGAGCTGGTCAAGCCGCCGACAACCGCCACGCCAATCGGCTGAACCATGCCGGCGCTTCCGCTTGTGGCAAAGCACATCGGAAGCATTCCCAAAATCGTGGTGAGCGTTGTCATCAATACCGGGCGCAGGCGGCTGGAGCCGGCTTCAAGGCAGGCCTCATGCATTTTTAGGCCGCGGTCAAGAAGGAGGTTGGTGTAGTCAACCAAAATGATTCCGTTGTTGACGACGATTCCGACCAGCATGATAAGGCCGACCGCGCTCATCATCGAAATCGCTTGGCCAGAGATTTTGTAAATGGCTACGACTCCGATAATCAGAAATGGAATCGTGCAAAGGTTTATGAAAGGCGCCTTGAAGCTTTCGTAAGTTCCGGCCATAACGCCAAAGACCAAAAGAATCGCCATCAGGATGATTCCCGCGTAGGCTTTGCCTTGGTCTTGCATGTCCTTCCACGCGCCTTCGTAGGAAACGCTTATGTTGTCGGGTATGATGAAGGAGTCGGAGATTCCCTTTTTGATTTTGTTTTCCACTTCGTAGGCGTTGACTTCCGTTGTAAGGTTTGCGCTGATTGTCACGACGCGCGTTTGGTTTTCGCGCTTGATTGTGACAGGTCCAAGGCCTTTTACGACTTTTGCGAAGTTTGCCACGCTGACCTTGCCGTTCGTTCCCTTTACGTAAATCTGCTCCAAGTCGGTGACGGATTTTCTGTCGCCGCCCTCGTACATCAAGACGACCGAATATTCTTTTCCGGCCTTGCGGTAAGTGGTGGCAGTGACGCCGTTAATCGCGTAGTTGATTTCGCGCGCGATGGTCGTCACGTCCACGCCAAAGGAGTAGGCGCGGTCGCGGTCGATTTCGACTTCGATTTCGGGAACGCCTTCTTCTGTGTCAACGGATGGCTCGCCCAAGTCGCTTATGCCGTCCATAACGTCGCGGATTTTTCCGGCGTATTTGATGGCCGCGTCAAGGTCGTCGCTTCGCAATTTGATTACGATGTCGCTTCCGGTCATTTGGCCGCGCATTCCCTGGCTGAACGAAAAGCGCGCTCCGGCAAAGTCGTTGAAGTGGGCGCGCAATTTTTTTTGTATGTCTTCCGCCTTGTCGATTTGCTCTTCGCTTTTGGGGAGCTGAATTTGAATCGTTCCCCTGTAGGCGGTGGCGTTTCGCGAGCCGGTTCCGATGCTGGTGATGATTGTCGTGTAGCCCTTGATTTCCTTTTTGCAAATCTCTTCAAGCTCGCCCATAACCGCGGCGGTCGATTCAAGCGTGGTTCCAATCGGAAGGTTTACGTTTAGCGAAACGCTGTCGTCGCGGCCGTTGGGCATCATATTGATTGTCATCGTCGGAATGAAGGCAAGCGCCGTGATTAGCGTGGCCGCGCAAACAGTCACCGTTACGCCGCGGTGGGTTAGCGCCGCGTCCAAAGCCTTTTTGTAAACGGCGGTGAGCGCGTTCATCGGAACGTCAAGCAGCGCGTAAAGCTTTCGCAATATTTTTGACTTGACCGGCTTTTCCTTTCTGTTTGAAAGCGGAAGGAATTTTCCTGCCAAAACCGGAACCAAAAAAATCGCGACAAAGAGCGACGACATCAGCGCGATTACGACGGTGAAAATTATTCCCTTGAACATTTGGCCCATCATACCCAATTCCTTCATGTAAAAAAGGAAGGGGATGAATACGCAGATTGTAGTGAGGTTTCCGCTGGTGACGGACATCACCATTTCGCTTGAGCCGAGTTCCGCCGAAACCAAAGGCTTGGCTCCGCGCGAACGGTAAACGTAAATGTTTTCTATCATTACGATTGACGCGTCTACAATCATTCCCACGCCAAGAATCAAGCCGGTGAGCGTCATCATGTTGAGCGTAAGGCCTGCGAAGTTCATGCAAAGCATCGTGATGATGATTGAAAGCGGAATTGAAATCGCGATGATAATCGTTGACTTGAAATTTTTTAGGAAGAGGAACAAAATCAAGACCGCCAAAACCAGTCCCTGCATCGCGCTTTCCAAAAGCGTGTTGATTGTGTCGCGGATTGAGTCGGTGGTGTCCCAAACGATTTGCATCGACATGTCGCCGGGAAGAATTTCTTGTATCTCGTCAAGCTTTTTGTAAACCGCGTTGGCCACAGTCACGCTGTTTTTCCCGGACTGCTTTGTGATGCTGATGTAAACGCCGGGCTGGCCGTTGATCAAAACTTCGTTGGACTTGTCGCGGTAGCCAAGGTAGGCTTTTCCGATGTCGGCAAGGCGAACGATGTAGCCGTTTCTTGTCGTGATTACAGTTGAATTGATTTGCTCTACGCTTGCGAATTCGCCGGTCGTTCTAATCGTGTAGTCGTAAAAGCCTTCGGTGATTTTGCCGCCGCCCAATTCCAAGTTTTGGCGCGAAAGGGCGGAAGAAACTTCGGTTATAGTAATGCCGTAGGCGGACAAGCGGTTTTGCGAAAGGTCGACACGGACGATTTTGTCGCGGCCGCCGTAAACGGTCGCTTCCGCCACGCCATCGGTTTGCTCGATCAAGTCGGTGATTGTGTTGTCCGCGATTTCGCGCAATTCGTTGCGGTCTCGGTTTCCGTTGACCGCGATGCGCATGATTGGCATGGAGTTGCTGTCCATTTTGAAAATTGAAGGCGTTCCCGCGTCGTCGGGAAGGTTTCGGACAACGCGGTCTATTTTGTCGCGCACGTTGTTGGTGGCGATGTCCAAATTCGTTCCGTAGTTGAACTCAAGCGAAATGCTGGAGCGGCCTTCCGAAGAAGTGCTGGTGATTTTTTTAAGGCCGGTGACGCTGACCAGCTGAGACTCCAAAAGCTTGGTCACGGATTTTTCGACGGATTCCGGGCCGGCGTTTTGGTAGGTCGTGTTGATGTTGAGGTAAGGGTAGTCAACGTCCGGCATAAGGCTTATCGAAACGTTCTTTAAAGTGAATATGCCCATTATTCCCAAAAGGACAAAGACAATCAGCGTGAGAACGGGATGGCGCAGCGTTGTTTTTGTTATGCTCATTTTTTGCCCCGCGCGTCTTTGTCTTTTGGCTTTTCGCCCGAATCTTTTTTGTCGTATTTTGCGTTGAGCTGTTCGGCGGCGCCTGTGATGTCTTTGACCTTGGCGCCTTGGCTAAGCGAAGTTTGTCCTTGGACAACAACGCGCTCGCCCTCGCGCAAGCCGCTGATTATTTGAACGATTCCGTCAACTTCCTCGCCCAAAGAAACCTCGCGCTTTTCGACGGTCGAGTCGCCTTGCATCACGTATGCAAAATACTTGTCTTCGTTTGTTACAAGCGCGCTCTTGGGAACGGTGACCGCTCCCGAATAGTCTTTTGTGTACAAAATGATTTGCGAGAACATTCCCGCGTTGATTTTTGGGTCGCGCTGGTCAAAGGTCAGGATTATTTGCTTGGTTCTGCTTGCCGCGTCAACGACAGGCGACACGCGCTTTACCGTGGCCGCGAAAGTTTCGTCGGGGTAAGCTTGAACGGAAACAAGCGCCTTTAGGCCCGGCTTTAGGAACGAGACGTAGCGCTCGGGAATGTCGGCCACGATTTGCAAATTGTTTATGTCGCCTATGCGCGTGATTTCGGTGTTGGGCGAAACTGTGGTTCCGTTTTTGGCCGGCGTTGAAATTACGCTTCCCGCAATGGGCGCGTGGACCGGGCTTTGCTTGTAGTATTCGCCGGGCTGGCTTGGGTCAACGTAGGCGATTACGTCTCCGCGCTTAACAGAAGAGCCGAGCATTACTTGGGTGGAAATTATTTTTCCAGAAACGTTTGGGTAAACCGAAACGGAATTTTGCGATTCGATTTCGCCGTTGGCCACGATGTAGCCGTGAAGAGTTTCAGGCTCGACGACTTTTGTTACGACGCTGAATTCAGTGTTGCCGAAAGCGCCCCACGCGCCTTTGCCGGACTTGGGGCCTTTTCCTTTTCCAGGCGCGCCGCCTTTTTGCTTTCCAAAGGTGAATGCGTAGGCAATCAAGAGCGCGGCGACCGCCAAAAATACGATTAAAAATACGTGCGCTTTTTTTACTTTCATTTTATTCTCCTTGCGTGGGCGCGGGTTGCGCGCCGCTTAACGTTCCAAAAGGAACGCCAAGCGTGTTTTCCAAATTTAATATTGACGAAGCCAAATTGTAGGCTTGCTGCTTTAAGTTGAGGCGCGCTTTTTCCAATGAAGTCCGCGCGTTCAAAAGTTCCGTCCAATTGCGTGAGCCTCGGTTGTAGGCCTCTTGCGTCATGCGGTAGCTTTGCTCGGCTAGGCTTACGCTGGACTTGAGCGTTTGTATCGCGGAGATTGACTGCTCGATTTTTTTAACGCCGCTTTGCGCGCTGACGGAAAGGCTTGTCTTTTTGTCAGCGATTTGCAATTCGTAATTCGCTATTGTGTCCTTTGCGGCGGAAATGTTGTCCGCTTTTTTTGACCAAGGCAAAAATCCGTCAAGGGGAAGGGTGACGCTTAGCGAAAGTCCGCCGTTGTCGACAGGTTCGCTGGAGCCGTTTGTCCACGTTGGCCGGTAAGTCCAGCCCGCGCTTAGCGTGGGGCCGTAAGCCGAAAAGCGGTTTGCCAAAAGGCTGTTCCGCGCTATCTCAAGATTTTTTTCAAGCGCCAAAAGTTCCAGCGAGCGCGTTTCGATTCCTTCGACTGAAACGCCTTGCAAGTCGGAAAAGGCGTCAAGGCTTCCGACCAATTCAATTTGCGCGTCCTGTTCGATTCCCAAAGTTTGCTTGAAGGCCGCCAAGTCGTTGTCGTATGAAATTTGCGCGCTTTGCAAGGCGGGCAATTGCGTTTCGTAGTTGACTTGGCTGGAGAGAACGTCAAGCTGGCTTATCGCGCCCTGGCCGTACTTGCGGCGGTTTGTTTCGTAAGTTTGCCGCGCGGTCTCGGCGTTCGTTTTTTGCAAGTTGATGTTGTCGGCCTGGTAGAGCAAATTGTAAAAGGCGTTTCTAACGCTCATCTCCACGGAACGGCAGGCGGCCTCGTAGCTGATTTGGCCTGCCTGGTATTTTAGCGCGGCGTTTTTAATGTCGGTGTAAAGGTTTGTCGAAAGGGTTACGTTTACGCTTCCCTGAACGTAGGCCGAATAGTTTTCCGGGAAGTCGCGGTTGGACTTGGAAAGGCCGCCGCTTGCGGTTAGGGAAGGGCTGGCGCTGTTCCACGAAGTGTTTTTGGAGCGCTTGGCCGCGTCCAGCTGGATTTTGCTTTGCTTTATTTGGACGTTGTTCTTTAGCGCCAAGTCCACCGCGTCTTGGATTGTCAGCGAAAGCGGCTGCGCGGAAGGGGAAGCCCCGGCATTTTGGGCTGTTTGCGCGGCGGCTTGCGCTTGGGCCGCGTCTTGGGTTTTGGTCTTTTTCATAGTTTTCTTTTGGTATTCCGCTCTCATTTTAGCGAATTATCGCTTGGAATTCTATAGTAGCGATGTGTCAAAAATGTGACAAAATGGGGGCAAAAGCGTCGGAAATTTGAAAATTCCCGGGGAAATTCGGGGTGGAATTTTCAAAAAATAGGGTGTTTTTGAAAATTCTATGTGAAAAATGGGGGAGTATTTTCAAAAAGCGTTGACTTTTTGAAAATACTAAGGTAAAATAGGAGCGGAATTTTCAAAAAAGGAGGAAAAAATGGCAAATCAAGAAATGACTCGTTCCGGTGGCCTTGTCCAAAACCTTTCGGGCGAATTGGCCTATTTTTCTTTTAAGCCGTCGCCGCTTCCTCCTGTTCCGCCCTTGCAAATAGACTCTCAAGCCCTGGCGCTTTTGGTGGAAGCCAACAGAAACGCGATTTCAGAAAAGATACCCAACCTCAATTTGTTCCTCTCGATGTACATCAGAAAGGAGGCTTTGGTTTCTTCCCAAATCGAAGGAACGCAGTGCACTCTTGACGACGTTCTTGACCCGAGCGTCCGCCAAAACGCTAACATTGACGTTGGAGAAGTAATCAATTACATTGCCGCCACCGACTTTGCGTTAAAGCGTCTCAACGATTTGCCTTTGTGCGCGAGGCTTTTAAAAGAAACCCATGCGATTCTCATAAACGAAGGACGCGGGAGCGACAAAACGCCCGGAAAATTTAGGACAAGCCAAAATTGGATTGGCGGGCAGGGGAGCAGCTTGAAAAACGCGCGATACATTCCGCCGAATGTTGAAGACATGAAAGCCGCTTTGGCTGACCTTGAAAAATACATGAACTCAAACGACTCGCTGGATCCGCTTGTCCAGGCTGCGTTGATTCATTATCAGTTTGAAACGATTCATCCGTTTTTAGACGGAAACGGTAGAATCGGCAGGCTTTTGATAACGCTTTTTTTGATTCACAAAAAAATAATTTCCAAGCCTGTTTTGTATATTTCTTGCTTTCTCAAAATGAACAGAGTCGAGTATTACGACCGTCTGGGCGAAGTTCGCAGAAACGGAAACTACGAGCAGTGGGCAAGCTTTTTTTTGCAGATGATT
>CADCCO010000033.1 GCA_902799965.1 uncultured Spirochaetaceae bacterium | reverse complement strand
TAAAAATAGCCGTATAATCAAGAAAAACTGATAAATAGTTATGTTTTTCATAAGGAGGATATTTTATGAAAAAGTCATTGGTACCGGTATTGTTCGCCTTGATTCCGGCGTTGGTTCTCGCAGGCTGCTCAAAGAAGGCCGGCAAGAATGAAGGCCCTGTAACTCTCACTGTATGGGAGTCGGACAAAGGCCCTGACGAGTTTATCAAGAAGGCGGGTGAGGCTTACACAAAGAGCCATCCGAACGTCACTATTGAATACGTTCACGTAGAGCTTGGAGACGCCGCCGGCCAAATCGCGCTTGACGGACCTGCCGGAGTCGGCCCCGACTTGTTCGCCGCTCCCCACGACAAGCTTGGCGAGTTGGTCAACTCAGGCCATGTCGCCGTCACCGCCAACCCCAACGCCGTCAAGAGCCAAGTTCTCGGCGCCTGCGGCCAGGCTTTGACCTACAACGGAAACATGTACGGCTATCCGATTTCAGCCGAAACATACGCCTTGTTCTACAACAAGGACCTCATCAGCGAAAGCGACCTTCCCAAGACATGGGAAGACTTGGCCGCCTTCTCTAAGAAGTTCAACGCCGCCAACCCCGGAAAGTACGGCTTTGTAATGGACATCGGAAGCGCCTACTACACAATCATCTTCACAACCGCCAACGGAAACCGCTTGTTCGGACCTTCCGGCACTGACACGACCGACACAAAAATCAACTCAGCCGATTCTGTAAAGGGAATGCAGTTCATGCAGAAGAACTTGCGCCCGGCTTTGAACGTTCCGGCCGCCGACCTTTCAACTTCTATGGCCGACTCAGCCTTCTCTTCAGGAAAGGCCGCCATGCACATCACAGGACCTTGGAACATCAAGCCCTTTATGGACGCTGGCGTGAACTTTGGCGTCGCTCCGCTTCCGGCCTTGCCCGGCGACACAAAGCCCTGCGCCTCTTTCTCTGGCACTCGCGCGATGTTCGTTTCAGCCTACTCTGAGCACCAGGAAGCCGCCGCGGACTTTGCCGCCTTCCTCATCACTCCCGAAATGCAAAAGCTTCGCTTTGACATCACAGGAGCCATGCCCGCCATCAACGTAAAGGTCGACAGCCCCTACATCCCCGGCTTCCTTGCCCAGCTTGACTACGCCTTCCCGATGCCGTCAATCCCGCAGATGGGCGCCTTCTGGGACGCTATGGGCAACGCTTCCAAGAACATTTGGGACGGAGCCGACGTTAAGAAAGAGCTTGACGCCGCCAACGCCGCCATCCTTGGTCTTTAAACTATAGGACGAAAGATTGCCCCATCAAGTGGGGCAATGACACTCGGTGTCATTGTCGGGCTCGACCCGACAATCTTTTATCCGACTCATTCGCTGTTTTTTTGGAGGAATCATGGCAAAAGAATTGCCCGCAGACGGAAGCGCCCTTAAAAAAATAAAAATCGCTTCCCGCTGCTTTATGGGCCTCAGCCACTTGCTTTATTTGAGGGAATACGTAAAAGGCTCTTTGTTCGCGGCTCTTGAAGTTTTGTTCATTTGCCTGCTTCCAACTTCCGTTACAAAAATCATCCAAATGATTACGCTCGGCGACCCTCACCCCGAGCTTCCAGTCCGCCAGCGCGACAACTCCGTTTTTATGCTTATCGACGGAATGTTGTTCTTGGCTATAATCGCGATTTTTGTCATCGCTTATGTCATTTCAATCAAAAGCGCCGAAAAGTCTTACCAAAAATACTGCGCCCTAAAGCGCTTCTCAAACCAAAAAAACTCGCTTCAAGAGCTGGCGGGAAATTCTTTTACAGTCTTGGGCTTGGCTCCCGCCGTCATAATGCTCATCATATTCGTAGTGGTTCCGCTGGTCTTTTCGGTGGCGGTGGCCTTTACCAACTACTCCGCGCCAGACCACATCTCTCCGGGCAACACCGTTGACTGGGTGGGCTTCGCAAACTTCAAGACCTTGCTTTCGGGCGGAACAAACTGGTCGGTCGGCTTTGGCCGCGTGGCCTTGTGGACAGTGATTTGGGCTTTTGGCGCCACCTTCACTTGTTACTTCGGTGGCTTGATTATCGCCGTAATGCTCAACGAAGCCAAAATTAAATTCGGCTCTATATTTAGAGTCATCTTCATTTTGCCTTACGCGGTTCCGGCTGTAATCACGATGATTACTTGGCGCAACTTGCTGAACGGAACTTTTGGAACTGTAAACAGAACGCTTATGGCGCTGGGCTTGATCAGCCAGCCGATACCTTGGCTTGGCTCGCCGGTCTTGGCGCAAACAATGTGCATCGTCATAAACTTATGGGCGGGCTTTGGCTACTTCATGATGCTTTCGATGGGCTCGATGACCGCAATCAACGCCGACCTTTACGAAGCCGCCCGCATCGACGGCGCTTCCGGCGGCCAGGTTTTGCGAAAAATCACTTTGCCGCTCGTCCTTTACCAGACGATGCCGCAAATCATCATGAGCTTCACCCACAACCTCAACAACTTTGGAATCATCTTCTTCCTTACGGGCGGCTCCCCGACGGCGAAGGACAGCTCCACGACGCTCGCCGGCGCCACGGACATTTTGGTCACATGGATTTACAAGCTTACGATTACAATTCTCAAATACAACTACGCTTCGGTAATCGCGGTTCTCATCTTTATCGTTATGGCGCCCTTTGCCATATTCTTGTTCCGCAACACGCGGTCATATAAGGAAGGTGAAATATGATTTCAGATTCAATGGAAACAAAGGCAAGAAATTACAGAACCACTCAATACATCATCAAAGTTTTTATGGTCGCCTTTTTCATCCTCGTTTCGCTTGCGGTCATTTACCCGATGATTTACGTAATTTCCGGCGCGGTCACTCCGGGAAATTCAATCGCCGACATGGATCCCAAGCCCTTCTCAAAAGGCGTGACGTTTGAGCACTTCAAGTATTTGTTTTTCAAAAGCCAGTACGGACTCTGGTTTTTGAACACGTTCAAAATCGCTGCGTCAACTTCCGTCATCACGATGATAATCACCGCGCTTTCCGCCTACATTTTTTCGCGCTTTAGGTTCACGATTAAAAAGCCCTTCTTGATGAGCCTTTTGATTTTGCAAGTCTTTCCTTCTTTTGTCGGAATGATTGCAATCTACGTAATTCTTTTGCGAATCGGCGGCCTGGACACCTTGTGGGGCTTGGTTCTGGTTTACGTCGCGGGAAACATTCCCTACAACGTGTGGATGGTAAAAAGCTACATCGACACGATTCCCAAATCTTTGGACGAAGCCGCCCGCATCGACGGCGCCAGCCACTTTAGAATTTGGGCCACAATCGTAATGCCGGTCGCAAAGCCCATCATCACTTTCTTGGGAATCACGACCTTCACCGGCCCGTGGATGGACTTTGTCTTCCCCAAGATGGTTTTGCGTTCGGTCAACAAGCAAACTTTGGCGCTGGGCCTCTTCAGTTTTGTCACCGACAAGAAGAACGACTTCACCACCTTCGCGGCCGGCTCCTTGATTATCGCCATTCCCTTTGTAATCTTCTTCATCTTCGGCCAAAAGGCCATGATGATGAGCATGGGCGGCGGCGCTGTCAAGGAGTAGGAGAAAAAATGAAAATGATTAGCGTTGCGGCGGGAACGGCCGCATTGCTTTTGAGCGTTTGCGCCGCCGGCTGCGCCAAAAAGGCGCGCGTCTATACGGAAGTTCCCCAGCATAACCCCGGAATCTTTTTGCCCAAGTCCGCGTCCGCGCGCTCGGATTTTATCCGAGGCGTTGACGTATCCACCGTCATAGCGGAGGAAGAAAGCGGCGTAATCTACCGCGACTATAACGGAGAACCGCAAGACATTTTCAAAACCCTGCGCCAAAACGGAGTCAACTACATCCGCGTCCGCGTTTGGAACAATCCTTGGACGGAAGACGGCCATTCCTTTGGCGGCGGCCACAACGACGTTGACACCGCCGTCCAAATCGCCGCTCGCGCCGCAAAATACAACTTGCCGCTTTTGGTCGACTTCCATTACTCAGACTTTTGGGCCGACCCAAACAAACAAAAAGCTCCGCGCGCGTGGAAGGACATGGACATCGACCAAAAGCAAAAGGCGCTCCACGACTTTACCAAAGAAAGCCTTAAAAAAATTCTTTCAAGCGGCGCCGCTGTAGGCATGGTTCAAATCGGAAACGAAACTACCACCGGAATGGCCGGCGAAAAAAACTGGATGAAAGTCTGCAAGCTTATGAACGCCGGCGCTTCGGCAGTCCGCGAAATTTCCAAGGACATAAAGGTTGTCGTACATTTCACCAACCCGGAAAAGGCCGGCGAGTACGAGCATATCGCGGACATCCTCGCGCACAACAAGGTTGACTACGACGTGTTCGGCACCAGCGACTACCCCTACTGGCACTTGGGAACAAAAAGCCTCGCCGCGCTCTTGGACAAAATCGCGGACAAGACAGGCAAGCAAGTGATGGTCTGCGAGTTTTCCGCGCCCTACACATACGCCGACGGCGACGACAACGGCAACTCGATTAGCGAAGACTCTTACTTTTACGGCGAAAAAAAATATTCGGTCAGCGTCCAAGGCCAGGCCGACGTGATTTACGACTACATAAACGACTTGAGCGCGCTGGGGCCAAAATGCCTTGGCGTCTTTTGGTGGGAGCCGGCCTGGATTCCCGTTCCTGGCGCGAACCGCAAAGAGCGGCAGGCGCTTTGGGAAAAACACGGCTCAGGATGGGCTTCCAGTTACGCGGCGGCCTACGACCCCGACGACGCTGGAAAATACTACGGCGGCTCCGCTTGGGACAACCAGGCGCTCTTCGGCTTTGACGGAAAGCCGCTGGCATCCCTTGCCGCCTGGGGCTTGGCCGGCAAAGGCGCCAAAACCGACGTCCGCCCGGACTTCGCGCAAGGCATTGAAATCCGCGCCCGCCTCGGCGAACCGGTCGTTCTGCCAAAAGAGGTGGCGGTGACCAACAACGACGGAAGCGCGGCCACAGTCCCTGTCGTTTGGAACGACAAAAGCGACGACGGCGTTCCAATCGCGGAGCTGACCTTGCATGGGCCGCGCGACTGGAAAGTCCATGGCGTGGCGGGCGCTTCTTCGTCAGTGACCGATTCCGGCGTTCCTGTCTTGGCGCGCGTCGCGGCAATCGAATTGAATTACGTCGAAAACCCTTCGTTTGACGAAAAGGACATGTCGATGTGGAACGTTGAGGATTTGGACCACGACATCAACGAGCTTATGGTCGTGGACAAAGCCGACGACGCCAAGACTGGAACAAAGGCCTTTCACTGGTGGTCAGAAAAGGACATCCATTTTAGGATTTCGCAAACGGTAAAGGGGCTCAAGCCCGGCGTTTACAAGGCTTCGATGCAAATTCACGGCGGCGACAACGGCCCCCGCGACGCGCAGACGATTTTCCTCTTTGCCAAAAGCGGCGGCGAGGAATGGAAGACATACGCGTTCACCGACGGCTGGCGGAACTTCTTCAACCCGGTAATTCCGAACATAGTGGTCGGAAACGACGGAATTTGCGAAATCGGCGCCGACGTTACGGGCTTGCCGGGCTCTTGGGGCAGCCTTGACGACTTTGTGTTGACCCCGCAAAAATAGGGCGCCCGCGCGCTTGTAAAGTTAAAAATTCCGTTCAACTTGCCGCAAAAAGACGCGGCAAGCGGTTTCCAAACGCCCAAATCGGCAAAAAAAAGCCGTTTTGGGCCTTTTTTTAAAAATTTTTTACGAATTTTGTTGACAAACTCAAAAAACAGAGTGATAATACTATAAGAAAAAGGGAAACCGATTGCCTTGACAGTCGCTCCCGGTTATTTTATTAAATCATATATCCTGGAGGAAATATGAAGAAAAGTCACGTTATTCTTGCATCGGTTGCTGCCGCTGCAATGCTTCTTTCAGTAACAAGCTGCGGAAAGGCTGGCGGAAAGGAAGAAGCCAAGAAATTGGTTGTATGGTCGTTCACAGACGAGCTTCAGACAATGATCGACAAGTACTACAAAGTTGATCACCCTGACATTGAAGTTGAATACTCTTTGACTCCGACAGACCAGTTCCCCAACAAATTGGACCCCGTTTTGGCCTCAGGCAACGGCGCTCCCGACGTTTTCGCTTTGGAAGACGCTTTCGTTCGCAAGTACGTTGAACAGGGCGACAAGCTTATGCTCGACTTGACAGACGTTTACAACGAAATCAAGTCTAAGATGATCCCGTATCCTGCCGAAGTTGGTATGTACAACGGCAAAGTTTACGGCCTTTCTTGGCAGGCTTGTCCTGGCGCCTACTTCTATCGCCGCTCATTGGCCAAGAAGTACCTCGGATCTGACGATCCCGCCACAGTTCAGAAGTCATTCAAAGACTGGAACACATTCCTTGCCACAGCCCGCAACCTCAAGAAGGCTTCTGGCGGAAAGTGCGTAATCCTTTCTACAACTGGCGACTTGTTCAAGCCGTTCCAGGGCGCCCGCAAGGGACCGTGGATCCAGGGCGGAAAGTTGGTTGTTGACCCCGCTATGGAAGCCTACATGGACATGGCCAAGACTCTCAAGGACGAAGGACTTGAAGGACGCCAGGGACAGTGGTCAGAAGGTTGGTTCGCTGGATTCAAGGGTGAGTTGAAGGACGAAGCCGGAAAGCCGGTTGAAGTATTCGGAACATTCTTGCCCACATGGGGACTCCACTACGTTCTTAAGCCCAACGCTGGCAACACAGCCGGTGACTGGGGCATGATCGCCGGACCCGCTCCCTACCGCTGGGGCGGCACTTGGGTTGGCGCCTACAAAGGAACAAAGGTTCCCAAGTTGGCCAAAGACTTCATCAAGTACGTTGCCACAGACGACAGCTTCTTGACACGCTGGGCCAAAGACACAGGCGACGTTGTTTCTAACAACAACGTTATCAACGCCATCAAAGACACATACAACGAGCCCTTCCTTAACGGACAGAACCACTACGCTGAGTTCGCCGCTATGGCCAACAACGTAGACGGAAAGCTCAACCAGGGAACTGACCAGGCTGTTGAAGGCTTCTGGGGCGAAGCTGTTGGCTCATTCGTCAACGGCGAAAAGTCTAAGGCTGACGCTCTTGCTGACTTCAAGAAGCACGTTGCTGACGAGCTTGGATTCTAATCCAACTTAAAACCTTGAACGCAATTCGCCTTTGGGCGGGTTGCGTTTGCCAAAGGCGCAGGAAGATTAATCAGCGCGATTTGTCGGACTGCGCCTTTTTTTTCACTGAATTTTGCCAAAATAAAACAAAAAATTATTTTTGATGTTTTTTCTGTGATTCCCCTCAAGCGACGGATTCACAAAACGGGTTTTTTAGGAGAAAAACATGCCTACATTAACAACTAAAAAAGCAAAAGGATCCGAAGCGCGTCTTGCAAAATACGGCGTGTTCTTTGTTCTGCCCTTCCTTTGCGTATACGCAATATTCAACTTGTGGCCCACTGTTTATACAATTTTGCTTTCGTTCACAGACCTCAACAAGTTTGACACGTTGAAAGACGCCGATTGGGTTGGCGGAGCCAACTATTTGGCCCTTGTAAAAGACGGAAACTTTTGGGGCGCCGTAATAAACACCTTTATAATGTGGGGATTCAACTTTGCCCCCCAGTTGGGAATCGCCCTTATCTTTGCGGTTATCTTTACCGATCCGGGAATGTCCGGCCTTAAGGGAAAGAACGCTTTCCGCGCGATTTTCTATCTTCCAAACTTGCTTACAGCGGCTTCGGTTGCCATCTTGTTCCGAAGCCTTTTCGCATATCCGATTGGACCTGTAAACCAGTTCTTCACAAAGATTGGCATTCAGGCCACGACAATCCGCGACGGCGAAGTCATTAAGGAAGGAATCAACTTCTTCCGCAGCGTCGCCTGGTCTCGCGGAATCGTTTCCTTCATCCAGTGGTGGATGTGGTGCGGACAGACATTGATCATGTTGATGGCCGGCATCACTTCTATCTCTCCGTCTTTGTACGAATCGGCGGTTGTTGACGGCGCCACTCAGCGCCAGCAGACTTGGTACATCACATTGCCGCTTTTGCGCCCGATGATGCTCTTCTTGCTCGTAACTTCAATCATCGGCGGCATGCAGCTCTTTGAAATCCCCTTCTTGCTGACCGACATGCGCGGCGGCCCTGACTACAGAATCAGAACGATGGTTCTTTACATGTACAACACGGCCTTCCAGGGCGTAAACAAATACGGCTACGCTTCGGCAATTGCTATGGGCGTATTTGTGATCACGATGTTCTTCTCTGCATTGGTATTCATCTTCATGCAGGATCGTTCAGAGCCCAAGGGCAGAAAGTAGGAGGAAAAAAATGGATTATAAAGCGGCAAAAACTGCGAAACAGAGCGTAGTTTACTTTTTCATGGTTCTGTTTATTTTGATTGCGGTAATTCCTGTTTGGTTGATGCTTGTGAACGCCACTCGCACGACAGAACAGATTAACGCCGGCGTTACCTTGCTTCCCGGCAAGAGCCTTGTCAACAACTGGAACATTTTGATTACGACCGGTTCAGGCCTTAAAGTGGCCGCCGGCGGACGCTTGATTGACGAGCTTACAAAGCACGCCAAAGAGTATGCTGGAAAGTTCGCCAAAATCGGCGATTGGATTATCTTCTTCAAAGCTGGTAAATTCCAGATTTGGCAGGGCTTCCTTAACTCGGCCATCATCGCGATTTGCTCTACCGGCTTGAACGTGTACTTCTCTTCTTTGACAGCCTATGCCTTGCACGTATACCGCTTCAAGGGACGCGCCTTCATTTGGGCTTTCATCATGTTCGTTATGATGATTCCGGCTTCGATTTCGTTCGTCGGTTTCTATCAGTTCATGTCGAGCATCCACTTGGTAGACAGCTTCATACCGTTGATTATTCCGGCAATCGCCAGCTCGGCCACCGTATTGTTCATGCGACAGTACATGGCTTCGGTTCTTTCTTTGGAATTGGTTGACGCGGGCCGCATCGACGGAGCGGGCGAGTTTAAGATTTTCAACATGATCGTTCTTCCGATTATGTCGCCGGCCTTGGCCACTCAGGCTATCTTTGGCTTTGTAGGCTCATGGAACAACTTTGTAACTCCTATGATTTTGCTCCAGACCGACAGCAAAAAGACTTTGCCGATTTTCGTCCAGTTGCTTCGCGGCGACATTTACCGAACGGAGTTCGGCGCCATTTACATGGGTATCGCCGTTTCTTTGATTCCGATTATCATCTTCTACTGCTTCATGTCACGCTTCATCATTAGCGGCGTTTCAATGGGCGGCGTAAAAGAGTAATGGCGTTCAAAAACCGCGAACGCGGTTTTTGAAGCCGACGAGTTTTGCCTCCGTTTGCGTGGCGGCAAAACTCGCAGTTTTATTAAAGCATTCCAGTTAGGAAAAAAAAGTGTCCAAAGTATATAATCCTATCTTGACCGGCTTTCACGCCGACCCTTCTATTTGTTATGTGAACGGCGAGTATTTTATCGCCAATTCCACTTTTGAATGGTACCCCGGCGTTGAACTGCACAGGTCAAAGGATTTGGTTCATTGGACAAGCGTTCCTTCTCCCTTGAGCGAGGAGCGCCTTTTGAATATGGCAGGAAACGTCGAGTCCTGCGGAATTTGGGCGCCCTGCCTGTCATATTCTGAAGGAAAATTTTGGCTTATCTACACCAACGTCCGCGACTGGAACGTTGGCCCTTGGAAAGACACTCCCAACTTTTTGACCACGGCCGAAAGCATAGAAGGCCCTTGGTCGGATCCCGTTTTCTTGAACGCTTCGGGCTTTGACCCGTCGATGTTCCACGACGACGACGGCCGCCATTGGTACATCAACATGGAATGGGACTACCGCAAAGCCACGGTCAACCACATCGACGGCGCGCCGCAGTTTACCGGCATTCTTTTGCAGGAATACAGCGCCACAAAAAAGCGCCTTATCGGAAAGCCTAAAAAGATTTTTAGCGGCAGCGACATCGGCTGCGTGGAAGGCACCCACCTTTACAAGAGGAACGGCTGGTATTACATCATCAGCGCGGAAGGCGGAACCAGCTACGAGCACGCGATTACCGTGGGCCGTTCGCGCAGCGTTTTTGGCCCCTACGAATTGCATCCGACAAATCCCTTGATTAGCGCGTACGGCCACCCTGAACTGAAAATCCAAAAGTCCGGGCACGGCCAATGGGCTGAAGGCGCGGACGGAAAGACATACCTTGTTTACCTTTGCGGCCGTCCCCTGCCGGAAACCCTTAACTGTCCGCTTGGCCGCGAAACTTCCTTTGCCGAAATCAAGTGGCAGGACGACTGGCCGTGGGTAATGCAGCCCGACGGAAGCCTTCAAAACACGCCGCCGGATTATGTTGAAGTGCCCGGAAAGGCCGAGCCGCTTCCCGGCGAAAAGGACCGAAACCTTGTGGGCAAGCGCGCCGACGAGTATTGCCGCGTGACAAAATACACGTTCAATGACACAGACTTTTTGGCCGACTTTAAGACCCTGCGCCTTCCGATTTTTGGAAAGAAGAGCAAGCGCTTTAGCCTTGACGCGCGCAAGGGTTTTTTGCGAATCATCGGAGGCCAGTCATTTTCTTCAACCTTTGAGCAAAACATTCTTTGCCGCCGCCAGACGGATTTTGTGTTTGAGGCGGAGACAAAAGTTTACTTTGAGCCGACGTATTTTCAGCACTTGGCCGGCTTGACCTACCGCTACAGCGAGTCGACCCAATACAATCTTTGCGTGACTTACGACGAAGAGTTGGGAAAAGTCTTGCAGTTCCAGTCGTTTATGCTGGGCGAATACAGGGAAGGCCAAAAAACGCCGCTTCCAAAAGACGCGCCGGTTTGGCTAAAGGTCAGCGCCAACTATCAGACGGCCGTATTCTCTTATTCGTTGGACGGAAAGGCTTGGCGCAAAATCAGGCCATTGCTGGACGTGAACAAGCTTACCGACGAATACGGCGGAATGGGCTTTACCGGCGCCTTTGTGGGAATGTTCTGCGTGGACATGGCGGACTATTCCAACTACGCGGACTTTGAATACTTTACCTACAGCAAGGACAAATGATCACAATTTATGATTTGGCGAAACAGACCGGATTTTCCGCTCCTACGATTTCCAAAGCCTTGAACGGCAACGGAAAGTTGAGCGACGAAACGCGCCAAACCATTCTTGCCGCCGCAAAGGAAGCGGGCTACACGGCCAATATGGCCGCAAAGGCTTTGTCTACAAAACATTCTAGGCTTATAGGCGTTATTCTGGAAGACGTGGCTATGAGGCGGGGCTTTGAGCACCCGCTTTTTGGCGGCCTTTTGAACAAGTTCCGCCACGAAATAGAAATGGCGGGCTATGACCTTTTGTTCCTTTCAAAGCATTTTAACGACGGGATGTCCTATATTGACCATTGCCGCTACCGCGACGTTGAGGGCATTCTAATCGTGAACCCCATTGACGACGACCCCGAAATGAAGACGCTCGGCTCTTGCGGAATTCCTTGCGTGAGCACCAATGAATTTATTCCCGGCGTTTGCGCGGTGGTGAGCGACAACGAAAGCGCCGGAAAAACGGCGGCGCAAGCTTTTTTTGAGGCCGGCCACACAAAGATCGGCTTTTTGGGCGCGCCCTTTAGGGAAAATTCGCCCGCCGCGATAGAACGCTTTAAGGGCTTTAAGGCCGGGCTGGAGTCTTACGGCTTGGATTTTGACGAGCGCTATATGGAAAATTGCGCCGCCTGGTGGGACGGCGCCGGCTACGACGGCATGAAGGCGCTTTACGAGCGCTGCCCGGACATTACGGCGGTCTTTGTGGTTTGCGATTCGCTGGCCTTTGGCGCGATGAAATACCTTTTGGAAATAGGAAAATCCATTCCCGACGACATCAGCGTCATAGGCTTTGACGACGACACAAGCGTTTTAAAGGCCGCGCCGATGCTTAGCACTTTTAGGCAGGACCGCGACAAGATAGCGCAATTGGCCAGCGAAATGCTTTTGCAGGAAATTGCGGGCATTCCCAGCCCGGAGGTCGTCCGCGTGCCGGCGCAGTTCATAAGCCGCAACAGCGTTCGCCGCTTTGCGCGCGTCCTGCAAATGGGGTACTAAAACCAAAAAACGCGGCGCCCTGGCAACCGTATTATAAGAACAACAAAACGCTCCCAGTCAAAAATACTTGCCTTACTCGCGACTGAGGCTGTTGAGTAAGATGTACATATACTCCAATTTCGCTTCGCGAAATTGGCAGCCTCAGAGCGAGCGGCAAGCATTTTTTCCTTCGCGCGTTTTTATTGCTTCCAAACCGGTTGCCAGAGCGCCGCTTTTTTATTGCTTCGAAACAATTGACAAGTCAAGGCATTACTAACGATTAAAAACGCGGAAAAAGCGGCGCGAAGGAGACGGGCGGCCGACGGAAACACTCATTTTGCCCCTGCCGCGCTAGCGGCAGACGTAGATAGTTACAAGGGGCAAATTGTGTGTAGCGACGATATCGAGCGGTTCCGTTGGTCGCACGTCGACTGGGAGCCGCGTTTTTATGCTTTTATTTGAGAGAAGACTTTTCCTATTGAGTCGTGAATCGCTAGGTCGGCCTTGGCGTCGGCGGCGGTCTCGGACTTGTTTATCAGAACAAGATGGTCGCCGTTAAAGTAATTGATTAGGCCGGCGGCGGGGTAGACTACAAGCGAGGTGCCCCCAATAATCAAGGTGTCGGCGACGGCGATGGCTTGGACCGCGCCGTTTATAATGTTGTCGTCAAGGCCTTCTTCGTAAAGAACCACGTCGGGCTTTACAAGGCCGCCGCACTTTGCGCAGCGGGGAAGGCTGTCGGGCGAGGTGCCTGAGTTGGCGATAAAGTCTATGTCGTAGGGAGCGCCGCATTCCATGCAAAAGTTTCGCAGGGTGGAACCGTGCAGCTCGTAGACTTTTTGGCTTCCCGCCGCTTGGTGCAGGCCGTCAATGTTTTGGGTGACGACGGCGAGTAGTTTTCCGGCTTTTTCCAGCTCGGCCAGTTTTAGGTGGGCCGCGTTGGGCTTTACGCCCTTTATGATTAGCTTTTCGCGGTAAAAGCGGTAGAATTCCTTGGGGTCGGAGTCAAAGAAGGAGCGGCTGATTATGGTTTCGGGCGGGTACTTCCATTTTTGCTTGTAAAGGCCGTCCTGGCTTCTAAAGTCGGGGATTCCGCTTTCGGTTGAAACGCCCGCGCCGCCAAAAAAGACGATTTTCTTGGAACCGTCGATGATTTTTTGCAATTCTTCTATTTGATTCGCCATACTTCTATTATACAACAATTTAAGGAAAAAGTAAAATAAAAACGGCAAACATAAACGCGGCTGCCGGGGCGCGCGAATCATTTGACAAAAACGCAATGTGCGTGTAAAATTGCAATAATTGCCCTTTTTGGCGTTTTTTTGGAGAGGAGATATGAGACGGATTTGTTTGGCGGCGATGGCGTTGTTGGCTTGCGGCGCGGTTATTTCTTGCAAAGGAAAAAAAGTCGAAGAAAAAGAAGTGACGCTTGTAATGGCGGAAGTGAATCCGCCGGAAACAATCGCTGGCCAAATGGACCAGGCCTTTAAGCAAAAGGTCGAAGAGCTTAGCGGCGGAAAAATCAAAATAGACTTGCAGTGCTCTGGCATTTTGGGCGACGTTGATTCTGTCGTCAGTTTGATGCTAAAGCCCCACAGCACGATTCAAATCCACAGAATGTCCGCCGTCAACATGGCCAGCTACGGCTGCCTGCAATCTTCATTGTTGGGAATCCCTTACACTTTTGGCAGCAAAGAGGCCTTTTGGGAATTCACCAAGTCAAAGGCCGCGCAGGAAATTTTGGACGAGCCGATTAAAACAATGGGCATGAAGGGGCTGTTTTACGGCGAGGAAGGATTCAGGAATTTCTTTTCTACCGTGAAAATTTCCAGCGTAAAGGACTTTGCCGGCCTTAACGCCCGCGGAACAAACGACGCGGCGATGCAGGGCTTGATAAAGGCGTTTGGCGCGATCAGCGTTCCTGTAAACTACGCCGACCTTTACGCCAAGCTGCAAACAGGCGCCATCAGCGTGGCCGAGCAGCCCATCGCCAATTACTTGGCCAACCATTTTTACCAAGTGGCGCCCTACATGATTTTGGACGGACACACGCTGGGCGTTATGGAAACCATCATAACGATGGAAGCGTGGAATTCCTTGAGCGAAAAACAGCAAGGCATTTTGCTTGAGGCCGGAAAGTACGCCAGCGAATTTTGCCAAAAGCTTTCGGCCAGCGAGGAAGACCGCGTTAAGGCGCGGCTTATAAAAGAAGGCGCGACGATTACTGAAGTAAAGGACGTGCGGCCGTGGCAGGCGGCTTGCGCGGACGTTGTAAAAGAAGCGGCGAGCGTTGACCCCGCTCTTTACGAGCAAATATTGAGTTTTTCACAAAAGAAATGATGGCGCGGACTGTCCACGGAATTAGAATCAGTTTTGTAAATCTCTTTTTTACGGTTCTTACCGCCATAGTATTTTGCTTTATTCTTATTATTTCAAACAACGTCAAGAACCGCTTTGACGCGGTTAACGACGCTATGGACAAATTCATCGTTTGCCAGCAAAGTTCCGAGGAAATAAAAGAAGCGTCCAATTATTTGACGGAACAGGCGCGCCTTTTTGTTGTGACCCACAAGCGCGAGGCGGCGGACGCTTACCTAAAGGAATTGAGCGAAACCAAACGGCAGGACAAGGCCTTGGACGCGCTGGAAACCGTTTGTTCCAAGAGCGACCTTGCGATGCAGCGTCTTAGAATCGCCATAGAACAGGCCCAGGGCCTTAAAGAAATGGAATTGTACGCAATGCGCTTGATTTTTGAAGTCATTGGCGAAAAGAATTTGCCTGAGCGCTTTGCCGAAATCCGAATCGCGGACAAAGACCGGGGCGTTTCAAAAGAGGAAATGCAAGAAATCGCCGTGAACAATCTTTTTGGCGACGGCTACTTAATCTACAAAATGCGCATAAACGTCAACTGCCAGCTAACAGTGACCGCGATTGAGCAGCAAATAAAAAAGGACTTGAACTTGAACGCCGACGAGCTTGGGCACAACATTGGCCGCCTGCGAATTTTGTTCTTGGTCTTGCTGCTTGTGAACATTTTAATCTTTTTGGCTTTTGGCTACCTGGTATTCTTGCCGCTTAGCAGATTCAGGAGTTCCATCGCGCATGACGAAAAGCTTAAGGTCATGGGCTCGCAGGAATTCATGAGCCTTGCGGAAAGCTACAACGAGATTTATGAAATAAAGGCTCAAAACGAGCGCTCTTTGCTTAGAAAGGCTGAATACGACGGCCTTACCGGCATTTACAACCGCCGCGCCTTTGACAAAATATGCGAAGCCTCCGCCGAAAAACAGCAGAGAATCGCGCTGCTTTTGATTGACATGGACAACTTTAAGCATATCAACGACACTTACGGGCATTTGGGCGGAGACAACGCGCTTAAAGGCTTGGCCGAGGCGCTGGTCGAGACTTTCCGCGACACCGACTACGTGGCGCGAGTGGGCGGCGACGAGTTTGCCGCGATACTGACCAATTGCGGCCCCAGCGCCAAGGCCGAAATAATGCGAAAAGTCGACCAAATAAACCAAACGCTTTCAAATTTGGAAGAAAAGCCAGTTTCTGTCAGCGTTGGCGCGGCTTTTTCGGACAACGGCTTTTCAAAAGAATTGTACGACAAGGCCGACAAGGCGCTTTACATGGTCAAGGAACACGGCAAGCGCGGCTGCGAAGTGGCCGTGTAAGACGGCGAGGTTCCGATTGCCAGCGCTCGCAAGAGCGCAGTTGAATAAACTTCAACTAGCAAAGCGGAACGCAAACAAGTTCGGAATGACAGACTGGGGGCGGAATGACAGTTCGCGTGTAACTTTTCAATTATAACAGTTTTTTAAATTCTAACAAAGTTTTTATCAAAATTAATGAAAATCTCAAATTTAACCGATATTTAAAGCGGAAAAGTGGTTTTAGTCAAATTTTTGGTGAATTTGTTTGACAAATGGCAAAAATTGGGTGATACTAAAATCGGGAAAATGGGTATATTGTCGCCTGCTGAAGACGAAGAGGGGCGTTTTTGGCGCGGCAATGTAGGTTCATCTAAAAATGGGCGAAAAATGAAAAGGATCGCGATGAAATTAGGATTTTCTCTCTTGCTATTGGCGGCATTTGCTGCCAACTTGGCTGCGCGCGACGTTACTGAGCGCGAAGTCGAGAACATGAACAGTTGGCAAGAAAATTTTGACATCAACAACAAAAACGGAAAGTACAACGTTATCGTTACCGCGCGGGACAAGGGCGGCAACACGACTTACGGCGGCCCCTTTAACATTTTCATCGACCCAAAATCCGATTTGCCCATTATCGGAATAACCAACCCTGAGCCGAACTTGCGCGTGCCCGGCAACCTAAATATAGTAGGAACTTGTATTGACGACGACTCGGTTGATTACGTCGAGTTGATTCTTGACGGCGGCGAGCCGGTCCGCGCCAAGGGAAAGGAATTCTGGTCTTACTTTGTGGACACGACCAACCTTGAGGAAGGAATTCATACAATAGAAGCGTACGGCGTTGACGTAAACGGATTGAAGGGAAATACGGTCAAGAGCGTTTGGTGCTTGGACCGCAAGGAGCCTTTGAGCGCCGTTACCAACCAAACGATGGGAACCTTGGTGAGCGGAAGCGTTCACTTTGAGGGAACGGTCGAAGACGGAAACGGCGTTGTTGCCATGGACTTTTCGGTTGACGAAGGCGCCAGCTTCCAGAGCATAAAGCTTAAGAAAAGCAATAAAAAGGGAACGAACGCCACGTTCAGCTTTAACTTGGACACAAAAAAATTGCCCGACGGACCCGCCGTCATGTGGTTCTTCGCGCATGACAGCCAAGGCTCAATTGGCTTTTACCCCTTCCTGCTTTTTGTTGACAACACAAAGCCAAAAATCAACATCGCCTTCCCGCCGGAAAAAACTCCGGTAAAGGGAGCCTTTGCCGCGGCGGGTTCCGCCAACGACATTGTAGGCTTGAAGTCGCTTACTTGGGAATACAACGGCGAAAAGGGCAACTTTGAAATCATCGCCGGAAACCCCTATTGGGTTGTTGAATTTAACGACGCTAAAAAGAACAAGAACGGAAAGCTTACGATTACCGCCGAAGACACCGCCGGCAACGTAAGCTCTGAAAGCCGCAACATTGAGATGGACCCCAACGGCGACAAGCCCTTGGTTACGATTGATTGGCCAAAGGCCGGCGCCAATTTGGGAAAGAACGAGGAACTCTTTGTCCGAGGCTTGGCGACGGACGACGACAACGTTCAGTCTGTAAGAATTGTTTTGGACGGAAGCGAACTTGGCGTTGTAGAAACCCAGAGCGTTTTTTACAAGAGCTTGATTGAAACCAAGAGCCTTGGCGGCGGAACGCACAAGCTTTCTGTGACCGCGACAGACATTTACGGCGTGGAAGGCCCCGCGACAGTGGTTGAATTTAAGACTACCGGCGAAAAGCCCTATTTTGGCATGCCGAAAATTTCTGGCGGAGCAGGCGCGGGGCCGCTGGCTTATGGTCAGGAAATCAGTCCCGAACAAGGCGGCAACATAGAAATTGAGGCTGGCACAAGCGCGGGCTTCCAACGCGCTTGGTTCACCATGGGCAAGGCGGGAAGCAAGTCCGAGGCCCAGGAGCTTTCGGTTGGCGCAAACGAATCAAAGAAGGTTTTTTCTATTCCAATTAGCGCGTTGCCGTGGGGAGTCGTGGAACTGGGCTTTCACGCGATCGACACGCTTGGACGCGCGGCTGACTATTCAACTTGCGTATACGTTTCAAACTTGACCGACATAAAGGCGGATCCGGGCTTTTTGATTATGCAAAAGCTTGAGGACGAGCGCGTCACCGCGCAAATCGTAAGCGTCAACGGGCAGGAATACCAGCCTGGCATGAGAATCACGACCAGCCCCGATCCAAAGCTGGGCGCGGTGACGATTGAGCTTGCGATTAACGCCGTTGAAAACGCGCTTGTAAGCTACAAGGTTTGGGGAAAGACAAGGCCGGGCGAAAAGGAAGCCTTTGAAGGAAAGGCGGTTCCGGCGACCCGCGCTGAAAAGGGCAGCCCGGAGCAGAAGGTCGTATTGACCTTGCCGGCGCTTCCCGCGCGCGCCACCAACATTGAAATTACCGTCTCTCTTGGAAAGGATTACGCGCAAAAATTTGGCGGACAAATCATAGTCGCGCGCGAGCATAGCGAAGAGGACATTCAGGATTCCAAGGGAATTTTCTGGCTGCCCAACGGCGACACTTATTACAGCGAAGAATTTAAGGCTTACGTTTTGCCGCACAAAACTTTGACCGCTTACGTGAACGCGCCCGGCCCGATTACGGCCAGCGTCGTCGGCGGATTGGCCGGCTTGAGCGCGACGGTTGAAGGAAACGCCGTAACGCTTTCTTGTGACAACGGCGGAAACTTGCGGGGCATTCAAATAAGAGCCGTCGACGCGGACGGAAAGACCTACACAAGCCCCGCTGTCAACTTGGTCATTAGCGAGGACGGGCCGGTCTTTGACATGAAGACCCCTGAAGGCTTTGCTTGGGTAAAGGATTCAATTCGCTTGCAGGGAACGGTGGCCGACCCCGCTGGCGTCGTTCAGCTTGAATATTCTATCGACAACGGCGAAAACTGGAACGTGATTCCTTTCCGCACCGGGGCGGCAAGCGTTAACATTTACGCCGACGTGAACGTCGCCGAGCGGTCTGAGGGCTTGATTCCGATTGACATCAGGGCCAAGAACACTTCGGGCCTTATGAGCTTTTACCAAACGGCCGTCTGCAAGGACGTCACGCCGCCGGAAGCAAAAATAATCGTTCCTGAAGCGGAATCGGTTTTGAACGGCATAAGCACAATCGCGATTTTGGCCAGCGACAACGGCGCTTTGGCAAAAACGGAATACGGCTCTCCGACCGCGCGAGACGGCCGGGCGGGCGTGCGCCGCAGTCCCATTCCGCTTACGGTAATGCCGCACACGATTGTGGGCGACGACGACTTGGCGCTTGACCAAACAATGTCGTTCATCGTTACCGACGGCGCCGGAAACGAAACAAAGATTGAGGAATTTGAATTTAAGGTTGACCGCGAAAGCGATTTGCCGGTGGTTCAAATTCAGCTGCCTTTTGAAAACCAAGTAATAACAAAAGACTTTACGATTTCCGGCGTTGTGCTTGACGACGACGGCCCTTGTACGGTCGCTTACAGAATTGACAAAGGACCCTTTAAGCGCGTTGCGGCGGAACCCGGCTACAGCTTTAAGATTGACATTCCTATCAGCGAGATGACCGACAACGAGCACACGGTCTTTATGTACGCGATGGACATGAACGGCGTTCGCGGCCGCACGGTGGAGCAAAAGTTCCGCGTGTCGCTTGCCGAGCCTGTTTGCGAAATGACGGCGCCCGACATCAACACAACCCAAAAGGAAATCATCACGCTAAAGGGAACGGCCAAAGACGAAAACGGCATTAAGAGCGTTGAAGTTTCTTTGGACAACGGAAACAGCTACAACTTGGCGGAAGGAACGAACAACTGGACTTACACTTTTGACACGCGCGTTTTGCCTGACGGAACACATGTTGTGTTCATCAGGACGACCGACAACTACGACATAACTTCTTTGTATTCTTCGCAAATCAACACGGACAACACCAAGCCCGAAATCAACTTGGAATTGCCGCTTGACGATTCGCAGTCTTCAGGCCCGCTCTTCCTTTCGGGCTTTACGCTGGACAACATCAACCTTGAGGAATTGACGCTTACGATAACCAGCTTGGACGGCCGCGCCGTTCCCGCATTCTTTAGAAACAAAAAGATGAGCGTTGACCGCGTCATCACAGAAACGGTTGACCTTACTCCGCTTGAGAACGGACTTTACAACATCAAGCTTACCGGCATTGACGCGGCGGGCAACGTTACAAGCGTTAGCCGCAACATCACTCTTGACAAGAGAATCGCGGCGGCCAACGTTGACATTTACTATCCGCTTAACGGCGAGCGAAAGCAAGGCTCCTTTACAATCGTTGGAGCGATACGCGCCGAGCGAAAGGTTGAAAAACTGAATTTGTTCGTTGACGGAAAGAACGTCGCGGAAACAGTTCCCAACGAAACCAACTATTACAAATTCCCGATTGGCGAATTCCAAATGGAAGAAGGCATTCGCACATATTACGTGCAGGCCACGCTTGAAGGCGGCGCCACAATCGATTCAATAAAGCAGACCGTTGACTACAACCCCTACGGGCCTTGGGTGCGCATCGACAACTTTGACTACGGCAACTTTGCCTACGACCGCCCGTCTATAAAGGGAACGGCAGGCTATTCAATAAGCGACGCGGAAATCATCGCCTCTAAGAAGAAGGGCGGAAAAGACTTGAAGGAAGACATTGACCGCCGCAAGGTTGAATGCGTTGACATAAGCTTTAACAACGGAAGAACGTTCACCACGATAAGCAGAAGCGGAAAATGGTCTTACCGCATTGAGAACGACGACTTGGCGGAAGGCTACCACTTCCTTTTGATTCGCGCCAAGATGGTCAACGGCGAAATCGCCGTGACCCGCTGCATCGTTCAGATTGACAAGACTGCTCCCTTTGTGCGCGTCATCGCGCCTGGCATTGGCGGCCGCTACAACCAGAACTTGGTCTTTAGCGGCTTGGCCAGCGACGACGTTGGCTTGAGCAGCGTCAAGCTTGCCTTGAGAAAGGGCGACAAGAACAGTTACGGCGTTCCTAAATTCATTCAGGGCTTGTATGTTGACGCGAGCGTTTGGGGCGCCACATTGTTTGACATTGGCGTTGGCTTGACGTTCTTTAACGACAACGTCCGCTTGCAATTCAACTTTGGACAGTTCACGCAAGCCCAGCGCGAAATATTCAAGCCGGGAAGCGACATGCGCTACGGCGGCGACGCGATTCTTGGATTTAAGATTATCGCCAATGTGGCCAACTTGCCTTTTGGCTGGTTCTTGGGCCACGACTGGGACTGGCTTAGCGCCAACCTAGCGCTGGGCGCAAGCTTTAAGTACTTTAACGAGACAGCTTCCGGCAGCGGACAAATGCTCAGCGCGGTTATTTCGCAAATCGAATTCCCGCGAATGTCGTTCCCCAAGTGGAAGTGCTTTAAAGTGCTCAGCGCCTACACTGAATTCCAATTGTGGTTCATCCCGACCGACACGACCGGCATAAGCATTGACCGCGTTGTGTTCCAGACATCGTTTGGCATTAGGGCTAACGTATTCTAAAAAGGAGGCGGCTTTATGAAAGTGTCTATGAAAACGGCTTTGAAAAAAATCGAGCTTTCTCTTTTT